>JAISET010000118.1 GCA_031264015.1 Deltaproteobacteria bacterium
GAGGAGAAGACCGTCTACGGCTCCGACCCGGCCGCCATGGCCGAGAGGTGGGCCGAGGCCGGGGCGGGGCTCATCCACCTGGTGGACCTCGACGGCTCTTTGGGCGACAACGCGGCCAATCACAAGGCCATCCGGGAGATCCGCCGCCGGGTCAAGGCCGCTTTGCAGCTGGGGGGCGGCCTCAAGACCATGGACAGCCTCGCCGCCTGGGTCGACTCCGGGGTGGACCGGCTCATCCTGGGCACGGCCGTCTGCGAGAACCCCGGGCTGGTGGAGGCCGCCGCCGCCAGATGGCCGGGCCGCGTCGCCGCCGCCCTGGACGCCAGCGGCCGGACCCTGAAGACCTGGGGCTGGCGCCGCGAGAGCGGCCTGGACCTTTTGGACGTCGCCCGGACCCTGGGCCCCCTGGGCGCCAGCCTGGTCATCCACACGGACGTCGACCGGGACGGGACCCGCCTGGGCCCCAACCTGGCGATGGCCGCCCGGGTGGCCGAGGCCAGCGGGCTGCCCACCGTCGTCTCCGGGGGAGTGGCCAATCTCGCCGACCTCGAGGCGGCCAGGGACGCCGCCAACCCGCTCTTCCGCGGGGTCGTCTCCGGCAAGGCCCTCTACGAGGGGACCCTGGACTTCGCCGCCGGCGCCGCCGTCCTGGCCGGCCCGGGTGTCGAGTCCGCGTCCTCCGACTAGGCCGGGCGTCTGACGGCCGGTCCGACGCCGCCCGCTCACTTCAATTGATCTGCAAAATTACTCCCAAAGACAATATTTTTTATCGCCTCGGGCGATAACCGACATGGCGGACACCATTGTCTGACGGCTATTTTCACCCGCGCCGGGGAAGGGCTGATCCCTCGGGTCCGGGCGAAATTGTCCTGTCCGCGCCGGGGCCTGCGGCCTGGGCGGAAACTCATAATATTTACGACAGCCCGCCCCTCGCGCCAGTTTTTTTTGTTCCCGTCCCGGCGGATCTTCGGCGGCCCCCGGGCTGTTCCCGGGACCGGACCGGGGGCGGCCGCCGGCTCCGGGCGGCTTTCGCGGTCGGTTTCTTGGGGGAGCCCTGCCGACGGACGAAAAAATCACGAAATCTCATGAGGAGGCGGGACATTATCCTTGACAAGCAGGGTGTCAATGTCTTATACTTAAATTAGTGAGAGCGTTGTTTTGAAAGAGGTTTTTAAGTGTATGACGAGGAAAAAAAAAGTTGACGAAACACCTGTCGGCTCGTCTGGCGGCACATTGGATCTGGCTCCCGATGGCAACCGAGAACACAAAAGCTCTATTTTTGTAGAATTTTTAGATAAGCCAATTCTATTGCGTGATACTTATAATAATTTATCCGGCACAAATTTTGAAGAGTTGCCCTCAATTCTAAGGCCAAACAATATTCTTGTTTCGGGTGTGCAAAATGACATCGCCTTTGTAATTGGTAATTCTTTGGTTGTGTTCGTAGAACACCAGTCGACTCCTAGCCAGAATTTACCCTATCGAATGCTACAGTATTCTACTCATTTTTACGAGAGACTTTATGATTCGAGAGCAAAGTATTACACGGAATTACTTGAATTTCCTCGTCCCAGCTTTATAGTCTTCTACAATGGTATCAGTGAATACGATGATATAAAGATACTTCGATTGTCCGATGCTTTTAAAACCGTTCAGGACCAGGATTCTGCATCAGTTAACCCTTTGCTGCTCGGCTCCTTGGAATTAAAGGTTGTCGTTTATAACATCAATTTTGGTCGCAATTTGCATCTATTTCCTGAAGGATCGGCGGTGTATCAATATTCTAAGTTGATCCAATGGATTCGCGACTATCAGACGAAGGAAATGGATCTTTTAAAAGCCATTCAGACTGCTGTGGCAAGATATTTAGGAAATCCTGTTAAGGATGAGATGTGGACTTTTTTAGATAATCATCGTTTGGATGTAGAAAAATGGTTCTTGCCGAATTTAAATTAGAGGATTTCAAAGCGGCGAACATAGAAGACGAAAGGGTTCGAGTCGCAAAAAGAATGATTGCCTTCGACCATCCTGATCATGAGATCATTCGTGCAAGCACTTTACCCTTGGAAAAAATTAAGAGTCTGAGGGTGCGATATCTTGCCGACAAGAAGAAAGGCGTCAAGCCGGAGGAATATATTTAGGGTTCGCCGCGGGGATGTCCGACAATATCCTGATTGCCGCCGTTTTTCATGAGCGCTTTTTTCGGATCGGTGGTTTCGGGGAGCCTCGTCCTGCGTCCCGTCTTCCAATGCCGGCGCGTCCCCGCTATTGTCATTTTGCGCCGCGTCCCTTCAAAAACTTGTCCCGGCTCCTCGTCGGACGTTTGTGGTTTATTGCCGTGCGCCGTTGCCACAAGACTGTCAGAGGCCTAAAGTTCCGTAACATATTGCCCAAGCTGTCTAAAGTATCCGGGCCGGTCCCAGCCTGTCTTGCGTCCGGCCATTTTGCGGCTTGTTTCCTTTTCAGTCGCCGGTAATATTAGGCGTCATGTCCGAGGCTTTGACCGCCTGCCTCGAAAGTTCGCCAATTTTGAGCGGTCCCGGGCCGATCAGCCCGCCTCGGTCCCATTGCGGCGGCAACCTTCATCTTCACCATCATAACCACCATCGCCATCATCCTTCGCCATCCGCCATCATCATCATCATCATCAGCCATCTGACTGCGACGCCGGACTTTTTTTTTGAAACCCCTTTCTTATGGTCATAAATAATTTCGATCGTTGTTCCCTGGTCGGTTTCCCGGATTTTTCCCGACGGCTGCGGCTCCGGCCGGAGGCGGGACTTGAAGGCGGCTTGGTTTGCCGGGCCGGGGCGACGGCTTCCCGCCCGGCCGGCCGGTCATTCCATGACGGGCAGGACCGTCCCGGCCGGGGGAGACAGGGCCGGGATAAAAAGGGCGGCGGCACGGCAGTTTTTACTTGACACGGCGTGTGATGATGTAATATGTAACGAATCAAAAAGTTATTTACTCTTCTGTCTGAAGGTTGGATAAGGGCAGATAAGAGGGAAACTTATGGGATGATTAAGTTTTCGAGCATCGTCCGGAGGAGGGCGACATGACCATCGCCGATTTTAATTTCGACGATTTCAGAGCGGCGAACATAGACGACGCAAAGGTTCTAACCGCAAAAAGAATGATTTCCTTCGGCTATCCTGATGACGAGATCGTTCGTCTAACCTCTTTACCCTTGGAAAGAGTCAAGAGTCTGAGGGTGTGATATCTTGACGACAAGGAGAAAGGCGTCAAGCCGGGGGAATATATTTAGGTGTCGCCGCGGGGGATGTCCGACATTATCCTGACCGCCGCCGTTTTTCTCGAGCGCTTTTTTCGGACCGGCGGTTTTCGAGGGGCCCCGGGCCGGGCCGCCTTGCGGCCGGGACCGCGGCGGGGACCGCAGCAGGGGGGCTGTCCGGGAGACGGCGAAAATATCCGGCGGCCGGGAGCCCCGGCCGCCGCATCCCTCTTTTCCGCTCGTCCCCCCTCCTTCGTCCCCGTCCCTCCCTTCCGCCTTTTTCCGCCCCATGTCGCTCCCGCCCCGTTCGGGTCCCGCCCCCGACGGCCGGTTTGCCCCCGGGGCCCCCGGTGCTATAATTGCCTCGCCCAGGCGGCGGCCGGACCGGTCCGGCCCCGCGCGATTCCGGGGCGCGGACTAGGAGCTTATGCGGCGGAAGGCCTTGGAGGACATAGAGTACGGGCGGGTCCTGGAGTGGCTGGCGGACGTCGCCCACTCGGAGCCCGGGATGGAGGCGGCCCTGGCCCTGGCCCCCGGGCTGCCCCCGGAGCGGATTTTGGCCGGCTGGGCCCTGATCGCCGAGGCCAGGGCGGGGCTGGCCGTCAGCGACCGCCCCGACCTGAGGGAGCACCTGGATCTCGCCGACATCCTGGGCGTCCTGGGGCCCGAGGGCGCCAGGCTGGACATGGAGGAGCTCAAGGCCGTGGCCAGCGAGGCCAGGGCGGCCGCCTGCGCCCGGGGCTGGCTGGCCGGACGGGCGGCGACCTCGCCGGGGCTGGCGGAAATTTACGGGGAGACGGCGGACTTTTCCGAGCTCTCCCGGGCCTTCGAGACGACTTTGGGGCCGGAGGGGGAGATCCTGGACACGGCCAGCCCCCGCCTGGCCCGCCTGCGCCAGGAGATCGGCGGGGCCCGGGCGGCCCTCACCCTGCGCCTGGGCGAGCTGATCCGCTCCGAGGAGTACAAGCCGCTCCTGATGGACGACCTGGTGACCACCAGGAACGACCGCTTCGTCATCCCCGTCAGGGCCTCGGCCACCGGCAAAAACAGGGGCCTGGTCCACGATTGGTCCAACACGGGCTCCACGGCCTATCTCGAGCCCCTGGAGACGGTGGAGGACAACAACCGGCTGGCTTTGCTCAAGCGCGAGGAAAAGCGCGAGATCGACCGCATCCTGGCCCGGCTGGCCGCCATGTGCCGGGAGCGGGTCCCGGACCTGCGCCGGACCGGGGAGGCCCTGACCCGCCTGGACCTTGTCATCGCCGAGGCCGAGCTGGCCACCTTGTGGCGGGCCCGGCCCCCGGACTACCTGCCCGGCGGCGGCTACAAGCTGGTCATGGCCCGGCACCCGCTTCTGGAGCGGCGCCTCAACGCCGAGGGCCGCCGCATGGTCCCCCTGGACATCACTTTGGAGCCCGCCCGGCCCCTGGCCGTCGTCTCCGGCGTCAACACCGGCGGCAAGACCGTGGCCCTGAAAACCCTTGGCCTGGCCGCCGCCCTGGCCTCGGCGGGACTTCTGCCCCCCGTGGGCGAGGGCAGCTCCCTGGACTTTCCCGCCGATTTGATCACCGTCATGGGCGACGGCCAGGACCTCTCGGCCGACCTCTCGACCTTCTCCGGCCACGTGGCCGCCCTGGGCGAGGCCCTGGAGCTGGCCCGGCCCGGGGCCCTGATCCTGGTGGACGAGCTGGGCTCCGGCACCGACCCCGGCGAGGGGGCCGCCCTGGGCCTGGCCGCCCTGGAGAGGCTCTCGCGCAGCGGGGCCCTGGTCCTGGCCGCCACCCACTTTCATCTGATCAAGAGCTGGGCCGCCCTGACCGAGGGGGTGGAGAGCGTCTCCGTCAACACCCGCGACTCCGGCCGCCCCGCCTACGGCCTGAGCTACGGGACGCCGGGCTACTCCGGCGGCCTGGACACGGCCCGGCGCCTGGGCCTGCCCGCCGACGTGGTCGACCGGGCCGAGAGTCTGCTGGACGACGGCCAGAGAAAGTCCATGGAGCTCCTCAGGCGCCTCGACGAGACCAGGGGCGAGCTCGAGCGGGAGAGGGAGGCCTGCTTTCTGGCCAGAAAGGAGCTCGAGGCGACCGAGAAAAAAACCTCCGAGGCCGCCGCCCGCCAGGCCGCCGAGTACAACAAAAAGGCCTCCCAGCTGGACGCCCAGGTCCGGTCAGCCCTGGCCAAAAACCGCCGCGAGCAGGAGGACCTCAAGCGCGAGGTGCGCCGGGCCCTGGCCGAGCAGAAAAAGGTCGACCCCGTGGCCGCCGCCCTGGCCTGGGCCAAGATGGACGACGAGCTCAGGGAGGCCCGTCCCGAGCGCGTCCCCGAGACCCCCGCCGAGCCCGCCCCCGAGGCCGGGCCCGGGGACCTGGTCCTGGTCTCGTCCCTGGGCAGGCAGGGCAGGGTGGTCTCCGTCAGCGAGAGGGGCGAGTGCTCCGTCGACCTGGGCGGCCTGACCGTCAGGGTGGGGCGCTCCGAGCTTTTTCAGCCGAGGCCGGGCAAAAAGGACGACCCGCCGTCCGGCCGCGTCACCTTCAACGTCTCGCCCCGGGAGCGCGTCCTCGAGATCAACCTGATCGGCCGGACCGTCGAGGAGGCCGAGGCCGTCGTCGACCGCGAGATCGACCGGGCCCTCGTCAACCGCCAGGAGCGCCTGACCATCATCCACGGCCTGGGCACGGGCCGCCTCCGGCACGGCGTGGTCAGCCACCTGCGCCGCCACCCCGCCGTCAAGGGCTTCTCCAGCCCCGGCATCCCCGGCGGCGCCGGCGTGACCGAGGTGGAGCTGATCGTCGACTAGCGGTGGGAGGAGGGAAGGGAAGAAAAGAAAAGAAGAAAAGAAAAGAAGAAAAGAAGAAAAGAAGGGAAGAAAAGAAGAAATGAACCAAAGGACGGGAAAGAAAAGAAGAAACGAACGAAAAAAGCGGGCCGGAGACACAAAAAAGGACGGCCTCGGGCCGTCCTTCCAGCTTCTAGACGAACGCAAATCGAGCTTGAGCTTCGGCTAAAAAACTTCCCGGCGGGACCCGCCGGAAAAACTTCAGTACGACAGGGCCTTCCGCATGGCCTCCCTCACCTCGTCGATCTCCTCCTTGCGGCTGTTGAAGATCGCCTTCTCCTCCCCGTTCATCAGCACGCCCGGCCCCAGGCCGGCCAGGACCGTCGCCTTTCTTTCGGGCAGGCCGATGTGCAGCGAGATCTTGGCGGCGATGTAGTTCATGCGGCGCAGGCCGACCCCCAGCTCGTCGGAGAGCCTGATGAAGGCCGCGGGGTCCACGGACTGCCGCCCGTCGAAAATATGGGCGCACATCCTGAAGAAGGTATCGAAGTCCTCCTCCGTCAGCGGCGGCTCCTCCAGCATCCTGCCCGGCGTCAGGGCGGAGTCCTCCAGGAGCCGGGCGTTCCTCTCCGTCTGGGTCTGCGTCTCGGCCGCGGGCTCGCCGGGGTCCCCGGCGGGGGCCTGCCCGGCGGTCGTTTGGTCAGCGGGGGCCTGCCCGGCGGTCGTTTGTCCGGCCGCGGCTTGGTCCGTCGCGGCCGCCTCCTGCGCGGACAGGGGGAGGGAGGACGAGGCCAGAAAAACCAGCGCGGCGAGCAGCGGTGGCAAGACGGCCTGACGAAGGAATTTTGCGGGCATGCGCGGGTCCTCGGCGGGTGATTGTCGGGAGGGCGGCAACGACGTCCGTCTTCCCTCGGCGGACCAATGATACACCTCCGAACTTTGCCGGGTCAAGGCTCCCCGCGGCGGCGGGCTCGCGTCCCGCCGGTCCTCGCGGTCCCGGCTCTCCCCGCCGGCCGGTCCTCCCGGGCGTCGCCGCCGGCCGTCCCCCGCGGCCGTCAAATATTTGTCGTCTATTTGTCGGCGGCGGGCTTTTTCGGGGGCCGGGGGGCGAAAATCAAGGGCCTCCGGCGGGGGCGGGCGGGGGCGGGATCTTAACTTGACAATATATTTTTAGGAGATTGGGCTTGAAAATTTTAAAGTGGATATCTTGGTCCTGCTTTGTTGATGTAAATTTTCTTCAATCTGGTATTATCATATATTTTAGTTATAAAATTTTAATATAAAAATATAAATTCTGATTTAACTATGCTTTAGATAAATTATATCTGCTTTTATTGTGTTTCTGGCTTGACGTTATCTGGTCCTTAAGATTAAATTAATGGGTTGACACAATAGCTCCTTAGGACTATAATCGTAAGGCTAGCTGACGGCCCCTCCCGGGACCCGGGTGAAGAACTCATAATCTTGTGCGCACATGGTTCGGGCGGCGCCGCCGTCCCGAAAAAAGGGAGAAAAATTGTCCCGCGAAGATCTCATCAAATTAGAAGGCCGAGTGACCAAAACCCTTGGCGACGGCCACATGGAGGTTGAAACGTCCGACGGGGTGAAAATCAGAGCCGTTCTTTCCGGAAAGCTGAAACGGTTCAAGATTCGCGTCCTGATGGGAGACCGCGTCGAAGTGGCAGTTTCACCCTACGATCCAACCCACGGCATCATCACCTATAGACTGAAATAATATCACCCCCCGCGTTCCCGCGACCAAACCATCGACAAGTTCCCGACCGGCTTTCGCCGGGGGCCGGCCCGGCCGGGCGGCGGCTCCCCGGGGCCCCGCGCCGAAGCTTTTCCGGCCCGACGCGGGGGGCGGCGTTTTTTTCGGCCCGCCCCGGAGACTACCGGACGGACGGCTTGCAGGCGGCGGCGGGGGGGCCTACAATGTTCCGGCCCGGATATCCGGCGGCGCGGCCGGCCCCCGGGCCCGCCGGGGCCGGACCTCCCGGATCAGACCTTTCAGATCGGACCTGTCGGATTAGAGGCGGATTAGAGAGCGTAATTTCACCAGCGGCGGGGACGCGTCAAGGCGGCCCGGCCTCGGAGACCAAATTTGAACAACATCCCCCGCACCCTCCTTGTCTGGGCCGTCGTCCTGGTCGTCATGCTGAGCCTGTTCAACTATTTCAAGCCCGGCGACAACGCCAACCAGGCCCACAAGTCCTATTCGCAAGTGTTCCAGGCCATCACCGACGGCGAGGTCAGGGAGGCCTACATAGGCAACCACGAGATCGTGGTCACCGTCCAGAACTCCAGCGCCAAGTGGACGGCGGCCATGCCGACCTACGACCAGGAGCTTCTGCCCGCCCTCAGGGCGGCCGGGGTCAACATCACCATCGCCCCGCCCACCTCGACCTACTGGTACTCCTTTCTGGGCGGGGTCGTCCAGGTCGTCATCCTGGTGGCCATCTGGATCTTCTTCATGCGCCAGATCCAGGGCGGCGGCAAGGCCATGAACTTCGCCAAAAGCCGCGCCCGCATGCTCTCCGACGAGCAGAAGAAGGTCACCTTCGAGGACGTGGCCGGCATCGACGAGGCCAAGGGCGAGCTGGAGGAGATCATCGAGTTTCTGCGCGAGCCCCAGAAGTTCGTGCGGCTGGGCGGGCGCATCCCCAAGGGCGTCCTTTTGATGGGGGCGCCGGGCACGGGCAAGACGCTGCTGGCCCGGGCCATCGCCGGCGAGGCCGGGGTGCCCTTCTTCTCCATCAGCGGCTCCGACTTCGTGGAGATGTTCGTGGGCGTGGGGGCCTCCAGGGTGCGCGACATGTTCGGGCAGGCCAAGAAGAGCTCCCCCTGCATTCTCTTCATCGACGAGATCGACGCCGTGGGCAGGCACCGGGGCGCGGGCCTGGGCGGCGGGCACGACGAGCGCGAGCAGACTTTGAACCAGCTTCTGGTGGAGATGGACGGCTTCGAGGCCAACGAGGCCCTGATCGTCATCGCCGCCACCAACCGCCCGGACGTCCTGGACCCGGCCCTCCTGCGGCCCGGCCGCTTCGACCGCCAGGTGGTCGTCCCCGTCCCCGACGTCAGGGGGCGCGAGCAGATTTTAAAAGTGCACAGCAAGAAGGTGCCCCTGGCCTCCGAGGTCAGCCTGGCCGTGGTGGCCCGGGGAACGCCCGGCTTCTCCGGCGCCGACCTCGAGAACCTCATCAACGAGGCGGCCCTGATGGCCGCCAGGCACGACAAGGACAAGGTGGAGGGCGAGGACCTCGACAAGGCCCGCGACAAGATTCTCATGGGCGTCGAGCGCAAGAGCATGTTCATGAGCGAGGAGGAGAAGACCACCACCGCCTGGCACGAGGGCGGGCACGCCCTGGTGAGCCTCCTGCTGCCCGGCACCGACCCCCTGCACAAGGTGTCCATCATCCCCCGGGGACGGGCCCTGGGCGTCACCCAGTACCTGCCCGTGGAGGACCGCTACACCCACTCCAAAACCTACTTCGAGGTCCGCCTGGCCACCCTGCTGGCGGGCCGGGTGGCCGAGGAGCTGGCCCTGAGCCAGATGACCACCGGCGCCGCCAACGACATCGAGCGGGCCTCCAACATCGCCCGCGACATGGTCTGCCGCTTCGGCATGAGCGAGGCCCTGGGCCCGCTGTGCTTCGGCAAGCAGGAGGAGCAGATCTTTCTGGGCCGCGAGATCGCCAGGCACCGCGACTATTCGGAGCAGACGGCCAGGCTCATCGACGCCGAGGTGACCCGCTTCGTCACCGAGGCCCACGAGAAGGCCACGGGCCTGCTGAAAAACCATCTGGACATCCTGGGCCAGTTGGCCAAGCTTCTTTTGGAGAAGGAGACCCTGGACGCCGAGGAGGTCATCGGCGTCTGCGCCCCCGCCATTCTGGCCGAGGGCCTGGAGATCCCCAAGGTGGGCACCGAGATCAAGTTCCCCGCCCCCGGCGAGGCCTCAGACAAACCCTCCGACGACAAGGCGGCCTCCGGCAAGCCCTCCGACGACAAGGCGGCCTCCGGCAAGCCCTCCGACGACAAGGCGGCCTCCGGCAAGCCCGGCCCCGCCAAAAAGGACCAGGCCGGCGCCCCGTCCTCCGACGAGCCGGTGGAGACCTCCAAGCCGCCGCTCGACAAGCCGCGGGCCGGGGAGGACGAGGAGTAGCGCCGACGCGGGCGACGACGCCGGCGCTGACGACGATTATGGCGACGACGCCGGCCATGGCGGCGGACTTCGGCGTCGCCCGCCGGCGTTCGGTTTGACCGCTTTCCAACTGCCTTCTCGCTGCCTTCGACCGCCTTTTGGCTTCAAACTTGCTTTTATCCCGGCGCGCCACCCTGCCGGCCAGGGGCCGCCGCGGTCTTCCCCGGGAGCGGACCATGAGCACATCCCTGCCGTCGCATCTAGCCTGGAGCTCCGGGGGGCGGGACTGGCGCCTGGACTTCGACCGGCCCGCCGTCATGGGCATCGTCAACGTGACGCCCGACTCCTTCTCCGACGGGGGGCTCTATTTCTCCCCGGAGGCGGCCGTGGCCCGGGCCGAGCGCCATATCGCCGAGGGGGCCGTCGTTGTCGACCTGGGGGCCGAGACCACCAGGCCGGGCTCCGAGCCCACCTCCGCCGAGGAGGAGTGGCGGCGCCTGGAGCCGGTGCTGGCCGCCCTGGCCGGACATCCGGCCAGGCCGGTCGTCTCCGTCGACACCTACAAGGCCGAGGTGGCCGAGAAGGCCCTGGACGCCGGGGCCTCCATGATCAACGACATCTACGCCGCCCGCAAGGACCCCAGGATCCTGGAGGTGGCCGCCCGCCGCGGGGTCCCCGTCATACTCATGCACATGCTGGGCGAGCCCCGGACCATGCAGGTGGAGCCGCGCTACGACGACGTCGTCCGGGAGGTGCGCGAGTTTTTGCTGGAGAGGGCCGGGGCCGCCATGGCCGCCGGCGTCCCCAGGGAGCGCGTCATCCTGGACCCGGGCCTGGGCTTCGGCAAGAACGCCGGCCACAACCTGACTTTGCTGAACCGCTTCCGGGAGGTCATCCCCGAGGGCTTCCACTCTTTGATGGCCCTCTCCCGCAAGAATTTTCTGGGCCTGATCCTGGGCGACCCCGACCCCATGAGGCGCGACCTGGCCACCGCCGTGGCCTCCGCCATCGCCGTCTCCAAGGGGGCGGAGATGATCCGGGTGCACTCGGTGGCCGGCAGCCTGGAGGCCGCCAGGGTCGCCTGGGCCGTCCTCAGGGAGTCCGTGGCGCGGCCCCCCGACGCCCCCGGGGCCTGAGGCCGGGGCCGGCGGCGGCGCCCCGCCGGCGCCCGCCGGGAGACAGTCTGTTTGTCCGCTCGAGCGACGGGACGGCGGAGGCGGCGACCGACGACCGACGGGGGATTTTAGGATGATGAACGGAAGAACGACAGTCGGTCGGCGGGACGGAGGAATAACGGCGGATTTTTGGATTGACGCGACGGAAGAAGAACAACGGAAGATTTTTGGATTGGCATGGCGGAAAAACAACAGGGGATTTTTGGAATGGAAGATTAGCGGAACGGCATGACGTCATTGCGGCGGCGGGTCGGCGGGACGGCGAAACTTCGTCGGGAAGGCCGCCCCGCCGTCCATGACCAGGCCCGCCACCTTTTTTTTTGAGGGAAGCCCGAGCGCGAGACGATGGCAAATTTCTTGAACATAGAGGCCGTGGGGTCGACCATCCTGGGCATGAGGCCCAACGACTTCATCGACATCCTGCTGGTGGCCGTCATCATCTACCAGGTCATCAACCTGGTCCGGGGCACCAGGAGCGGGCAGGTTTTTCTGGGCCTGGGCTTCCTGGCCGTGGTCTACCTGCTGGCCAACCGGTTCCAGCTCCTGACCCTGAGCTTTCTGATGTCGTCGCTGCCCTCGAACATCTTTTTGATCATAGTGCTTCTCTTCACCCCGGACATCCGCCGGGGGCTGGCCCGGGCGGGCAGGTTCTACTATCTCCGCTCCAACCCGGCCTTGAAGGAGGCCATCAGCGAGGTCGTCAGGGCCAGCTTCTTCATGGCCGAGAAGCGCTGCGGGGCCCTGATCGCCTTCGAGCGGCACGTCAGCCTCGGCGAGTACGTCGAGGCCGGGGCCAAGATCGGGGGCCTCGTCTCCGACCGGCTGCTGCTGGCCATCTTCAACACCCACGCCCCCCTGCACGACGGGGCCGTCATCATCCAGGACGGCGTGCTGGCCGCGGCCGGCTGCTTCCTGCCGCTGCTGCCCTTCGAGGACAACGTCAGCCGCTTCTTCGGCACCAGGCACAGAGCGGCCATCGGTCTCTCCCGCGAGTCCGACGCCGTCATCGTCGTCGTCAGCGAGGAGCGGGGCCTGGTCTCCCTGGTCAAGGACGGGGAGGTCGAGGTCATGATGGGCACCGCCCGCCTCAAGGAGGCCCTGACCGGCAGCCTGGGCGTCCGGGAGAAGGCCAAGCGCGCGCCCCAGCCGCGCAAGGCCTGACCCGCGCGGCTTGCGGCCGGCCAGGCGCCCCGGGCGTCCGGCTCCCCGCCCGTTGTTTTTCCAATGTCCGCCGCGCCGGGCCCCGTCCGCGGGCCCGGCGGCCAGGACGGCCCGAAATAGTTTTTTGTCCCGCTCCGGTTTCTAATTTCGTCCCAAAAGGGCGCTTTTTTGCTAGCCTGAAACACCCTTTGACTACAGTCGGCCGAGGCCCTGGCAAAAGTGTTCAAGAACCCCACCAGAAACAAGATCATCACGGCGCTTTTCTCCCTGGTCCTGTCCTTCACCTTCTGGCTCATGATGACCTCCTCGGAGACGACGACCCAGGACAAGACGGTCATGCTCGAGGTCGTCCTGCCCGGCGAGGACCTGATGGTCCCGGAGCGGCAGTTCCCCGAGTCGGTGACCATCAGGGTCGAGGCCACCGGGGGGCAGCTGAAGGTCATCGACTCCCGCCGCCTGCTCCTGCGCTACGACCTCAGCCGCGAGAGCCAGGGCCCCGGCAGCATCGTCTTCGACCCCGAGGCCATGGCCGCCGCCCTGCAGTTTCCCTGGGGGGCCAGGATCACCAGGGTGCCCGAGCCCATCGACTACACCTTCCACGGCTACGAGACCAAGACCGTGCCCGTGGTCCTCTCCCTGGTGGACAACTACGACGACCGCCTCAACGTCCAGGGCCCCATCAAGATCGAGCCCGACGAGGTGACCCTGCGCGGCCCCTCCAACCTGATGGCGGCCGTCAGGTCGGTCCCCGTCGAGGTCAGCCGGGCCAGCGCCAGCCCCGGCTTCCGCATCGAGGTCAAGCCCAATCTCGCCGCCATAGGGCCCAGGGTCAGGCTCTTCCCCGACGTCGTCTTCACGGCCACCCCCGACGTGGAGTGGAAGCGCGCCAACCGCACCTTCGCCAGCCCCGTGGAGCTGGCCCCCGGCCTGGTCGTCCCCGAGGGCCGCGAGCTGGCCGTCAGCCCCGAGACCGTGGCCGTCACCGTCTCCTGGCCGGCCAACTACGTCAACGACTCCGACCCCAACGGCGGGGTCCGGACCGTGGTGGCCCCCGACATGGCCGAGCTCGAGAGGGCCGGGGGGCTGCGGGTCGACGTGGGCGACGTCCTGCCCGACCCCGGGCTGGTCATGGTCAGAATCAACCCCAGCCGTGTCTACGTCTCCCTGCGCCCGAAGCCCGCCGCGGCCCCCGCCGCCGAAACCCCGGCCGGGACGACGGACGCGGACGGCCCCGACGCCCCCGCCGACGCGGCCGCCTCGAGGCAGCCGCTCCATTAGCGCGGGAAGACGCCCGAAGGCGACGACGACGACGACGCCAAAGTGACGCCGCAGACGACGACGGCCCAAAAAAACAAAGACGGGCGCGGGGAGGCGCTGACCGCGCGGACCGGCGCTCAAAGGAGCTGACTCATGCCCTCCAAAGGAGCCTCCAGGGTGTTGTTCGGGACCGACGGGATCAGGGGGGTGGTCAACCGGCCCCCCATGACCGCGGAGGTGGCCCTGGCCCTGGGGCGCTCTCTGACCCACCTCCTGCAGACCCGCAAAAAACTGCGCCGCCGCCCCAAGGTGGTGGTGGGGCAGGACACCAGGCTCTCCGGGGACATGCTCTCCTCGGCCGTGGCGGCCGGGGTCATGAGCCAGGGGGGCGACGTCTTCATCGCCGACGTCCTGCCCACCCCGGGCCTGGCCAACCTGACCGCCAGCACCAGGGCCGACGCCGGCCTGGTCATCTCCGCCTCCCACAACCCCTTCCAGGACAACGGCCTGAAGATCTTCGACGGCCAGGGCTACAAGCTGCCCGACGAGACCGAGGCGGAGCTGGAGGCGCTGATGGCCTCCCGGAGCCTTTTGGACTCCGGCGCGGCCGGCCCCGAGACCGTCGGCCGCATCTACCGCATCAACGACGCCGTGGGCCGCTACGTGGTCTCCCTGAAGGCCACCTTCCCCAGGGCCATGGACCTCGAGGGCTTGAAGATCGTTCTGGACTGCGCCAACGGGGCCGCCTATAAGTCCGCGCCCGCCGTCTTCGAGGAGCTGGGGGCCGGGGTCCACGTGCTCGGGAACGCCCCCGACGGCTTCAACATCAACCGGGGGGTCGGCTCCCTGCACCCCGAGGTCTGCGCCGGGAAGGTCCTCGAGCTCCAGGCCGACCTGGGGGTGGCTCTGGACGGGGACGCCGACCGGGCCATCTTCATCGACCACCGGGGCGAGGTCGTCGACGGCGACCAGATCATGTTCCTCTGCGCCGCCCACCTGAAAAAGACCGGGGGCCTGGCCAAGGACGCCGTGGCCGCCACCGTCATGAGCAACAAGGGCCTCGAGATAGCCCTGGAGCGCGAGGGCATCGCCCTGGAGCGCACCAGGGTGGGCGACCGCTACGTGGCCGAGTGCCTGCGCAAAAACGGCCTCAACTTCGGCGGCGAGAAGTCCGGGCATCTCATTTTCCTCGACCACGCCACCACCGGCGACGGCACCCTGGCCGCCCTGCAGACCCTGGCCGTCATGAAGACGACGGGCCGGACCCTCAGGGACCTGGCCGCCAACGTCTCCCTCCTCCCCCAGGTCTTGCTAAGCGTCCCCGCCGCCAGGCCCGCCGAGCTCTCCGCCTCCCCCCGGGTGGCCGCCGTCGTCCGCGACGTCGAGGGCCGCCTGGGCCGCCAGGGCCGCGTCCTCCTGCGCCCCTCCGGCACCGAGCCGGTCGTCCGGGTCATGGTGGAGGGCGGGGACCTCGACTCCGTCACCGAGCTGGCCCGGGAATGCGCCGAGCGGGTGGCCGGCCTGGGGCTCGCCGAGGAGTGAGCCGCCGGAACCGTCCCCGCCCCGGGGCCGGGGACAAGCCGGGCGGGACGGCCGTCGTTTTTGTCAAAAAAACCCTCCCCATGTCTTCAGTCCCTGGGTCCCTTTGACGGGGAGCCTCAATTTGGCCCCCGCCTTCCCCGGCGCCGGCGATTTTTTTCCCTCGAAATAAAATTGTTGAAAATTATTCTCCGAGGGCGCCCGGGGCCGACAAACTTTCCCGAGGATCCCCGGACATTCTCAGGATTGTCCCCGGGGGTCCCCGGGGGCCCCGGGGGGGGCCGCAGGGCCCGGGGGGCCGCGGGCGGGAAAAATATTTTTTTCCGGGGCCCCCGGCTTTGGCAAGCGTTGCTGGAAAGAAATTAGAGCCAGGCGCGACAAAGTTCCACCAAAAGACCCGAACCTGCCAGGACCGCTCGGATCAGCAGTTCTAAATTTGACGTTTTGCCAAGCCTGTAGAACGTATTCAAACCATATGCATTAATTTAACCAATAAAATTATCTAATATCAATTTAAATTGTTGTTTATTAAAATAATAGAGCTGATATATGGCACAAATCTATTATGAGCAACTATCTTTAAAAGTGCAGACAGAGTGGGAATATTTTAAAAACGCCACAAAAGATGTTATTATGCAAGGGCTATTTTTCGACCGTTTAAAATTTTTGGTCGCCGGAGGAATTTTTGGGCCGCAGGCAGGAGGGGGGAGCAAATTTGGCTCGGAGGGCGGCACCCTCTCAAATACTAACTACGCAAAATTATTACCTTTTTGTTTTTGGGTCGGTTGGGCTGGTCTCGCCTGGACAGGAAAAAGGGGCTGAGCAGGCCCCGCCGGTCGGCTTTATTGGGTGGAAAAAGGCCGGACGGCCAATCGGGGCGTAACAATCATTCATATTTAGAACTGCTGACCGGGGGGGGGGGCCCGATTTGCAACCGCGCTCCCAAATGTGCTATGAAAGCAAAACATCCGCCCGAGCTTGGGGCGGGACCACGGCCGCGGCGGGAATTTTTCCCCCGTGGCTTTTCCGACAGGCGGGCGTTATGGCCAAAAATCTCCTCATCGTCGAGTCGCCGGCCAAGGCCAAGACCATCGGCAAATACCTGGGGCCCGACTTCGAGGTCATGGCCTCGGTGGGCCACATCATCGACCTGCCCAAAAAACGCCTGGGCGTGGACATAGAGAGCGACTTCGCCCCCGAGTACGTGCCCATCGAGGGCAAGGAAAAGGTCATCAACAGTCTGAAAAAGGCCGCCAAGGGCAAGGAGGTCGTCTACCTGGGGCCCGACCCCGACCGCGAGGGCGAGGCCATCGCCTGGCACATCGCCGACAGCCTCGGCATGGGCAAGTTCAACTTTAAGAGGGTCCTCTTCCACGAGCTGACCCCCCAGGCGGTGGAGGCGGCCTTGAAGTCCCCGGTGGACCTCTCCAGGACCCGCTTCGACTCCCAGCAGACCAGGCGCATCCTCGACCGGCTGGTGGGCTACCTCATCTCCCCGGTCCTCTGGGAGAAGCTCAAAAGGGGCCTCTCGGCCGGCCGGGTCCAGTCGGTGGCCCTCAGGATCCTCGTGGAGAGGGAGAGGGTCATCCAGGCCTTCGCCCCGGAGGAATACTGGACGGTCTCGGGCTTTTTCAAAAGCGGCGACAAGGTCTTCGAGGCCCAGCTGAACAGGCGCGGGAACGAGAAAATCGACCTCAAAAACGAGGCCGAGGCCGGCCGGGTCCTCCGGGACCTCGACGGGGCCGGTTACGTCGTCGAGAGCCTGGTCGCCAAGGACCGCAAACGCTCCCCCTCGCCCCCCTTCACCACCTCCACCCTGCAGCAGGCCGCCTTCAACCGGCACCGCTTCGACCCCGCCAAGACCATGCGCATCGCCCAGGCCCTCTACGAGGGGGTGGAGCTGCCCGGGGGCACGGTGGGTCTGATAACCTACATGAGGACGGACTCCGTCCGGGTCAGCGACCAGGCCTCCCTGGAGGCCCGGGAGCACGCCAGAAAGAACTTCGGGCGCGACTACGCGCCGGCCTCCGCCAACCGCTACGCCAACAAGAAAGGCGCCCAGGACGCCCACGAGGCCGTGCGCCCGTCCTCGGTGGAGCGCGCCCCGGACAAGCTCAGGGGCCAGATGGACCGGGAGCAGTGGCTGCTGTACGATCTCATCTGGCGGCGCTTCGTGGCCAGCCAGATGACCCCGGCCTCCGTCCGCCAGACCACGGCCGACATAGCCGCGGGCGAATACCGCTTCCGGGCCACGGGCTCGGTCGTCACCTTCAAAGGCTTTCTGGCCGTCTACGACCCCATGACCGAGGAGGACAAGAACACCCTCCCCCGGCTGGAGGAGGGGCAGCGGCTGGCCCTCGAGAAGATCGAGCCCCGCCAGCACTTCACCCAGCCCCCGGCCAGGTTCAACGAGGCCACCCTGGTCAAGGAGCTCGAGGAGAGGGGCATCGGGCGGCCCAGCACCTACGCCTCCATCATCTCCGTCCTGCGCGCCAAGGAATACGTCGAGGCGAGACGCGGGCAGCTGCGGCCCAGCGAGATGGGCATGATGGTCAACGACCTCCTGGTGGCCAGCTTTCCCCGGATCATGGACGTGGCCTTCACCGCCGACCTCGAGGAGGACCTCGACGAGATCGAGGAGGGCGGCGTCGGGCACCTGGAGGTCTTGAAGAAGCTCTACACCCCCCTGGCCGACAACCTCTCCACCGCCAAGGCCAGCATGCCCAACGTCAAGATCGCCGGGCTGCCCGTCGACGTGGCCTGCCCCGGCTGCGGGCAGAAGGGCGGCGTCTCCATCCGCTACGGCCGCAACGGCTTCTATCTCTCCTGCGCCGCCTGCGGGCACACGGCCGACTTCAGCCGCGACGAGAAGGGGAACCCCACCCCGGTGCCGCCCATCACCCTCGGGGAGGAGTGCTTCTGCGACGTCTGCGGCAAGCCCATGGTCCCCAAGAAAGGTCCCTACGGAAGCTTTCTGGCCTGCGCGGGCTACCCCGAGTGCCGCAACACCAAGCCCCTGACCCGCGACCGGGACGGCAACTATTCAGCCGCCTCCAAGGCCGACGTCCCCCCGCTCCCCGAGGGCATGGACCCCAGCTGCCCCAAGTGCGGCAGGCCCCTGGCCGTCAAACTCGCCAAAAAAGGCAACTACTTCATCTCCTGCACCGGCTACCCCAAGTGCCGCACGGCCTTCTCCTTCCCCACCGGCTTCAAGTGCCCCAAGCCCGGCTGCGGCGGGGACCTCTCCGAGAGGCCGTCCCGCAAGGGGGCCTTCTTCGGCTGCTCCAACTACCCGGAATGCCGCGTCATCATCAGCGGCACGCCCGCGGCCGAGCCCTGCCCCGAGTGCGACTTCCCCTACGTGGTCGTCTCCAACCGCAAGTCCGCCCAAGGCAAGAAGTACTGCCCCAACCCGGACTGTCCGACCAACTCCTACGAGGACAAGGAGCGCCCCTCCTCCCCCGCCTGGTTCGAGGGCCGGGCCTACGAAAACAAGGCCTCCTCCCCCGCCTCGAGGACCAGGACGGCCGCGGCCAAGACTTCGGCCGCCGCCAAAAAGACCGCCGTCATGACGGACGCCGACGCCGAGGCCAAGGCCGCCCCCAAAAAGACCGCCGCGGCCGGGACGACGACCAAAACGGCCGCCTCCAAAAAGACCGCCGCTGCCGGGACGACGACCAAAACGGCCGCGGCCGGAACCAGGACGGCCGCCAGGACGGCCGCCTCCAAGACCGCCGCCGCCAGGATCAAAAAGAGCCCGGCGGACGAGGACGGCGGGCCCGAGAAGCCCGCCGGGGCCGCGGCCGTCAGGAGGAGGCTCTCCGCCGTCAAGGGCGCGCCCGAGGACGACTGAGCCCCCGGCCCCCGCCCGGGCGCGGGCCGGGGGAGACCCGCCCGGCGGATAATTTGTTGCCATCGGCCGGGCAAAATAATATATAATGAGGAAGTCTCAAGGCGAGGCGTCGGGCCTGGACGTGACAAGGACGCTTCCTCGTTCGGTATATTCCCTAATTGTCCCCCCAAACGCCCCCGTCCCTTCGAGACCGCAACCAACGAATAATTTTACGACCGGCCTCGTCAGTCGAATATAAGGCCTCCCGAACCCGGGCCCGCCAAGCCCCGGCCCCTCAGGCCCCGGCGCCAAAGCCCCGGCCCCGCCTGACGGGGACGCTTTCGGCGCCTCCGGGACAAGGCGCCTTGTCCGGACCCGCGCCGGCGGCCCGTCCCATTGGCGGCCCGTCCCGTTGGCGGCCCGTCCCATGGGCGGCCCGTCCCATGGGCGGCCTGTCCTCCGACGGCCTGAACACAACTTTAATTGCCTTATTTTCTGTTTAGAAATTAAATAGAATTAATTTTATCTCTTAAGAGTGCGATTAAGAGACTTTGACAGGGCGAACCCATGACCAAGTGCATCTTCTGCGAAATAGCCGACGGCCGCATCCCCTCCATCAGGGTCTACGACGACCCCGACTTCATCGTCTTCATGGACATCAACCCCGTCACCGCCGGCCACTGCCTTTTGGTGACCAGAAAGCATTACGAGACCATGCTGGACGTGCCCGACGACCTGCTGGCCAGGGCCCTGCCCCTGGCCAGGACCATCGCCGAGGCCGCCACCCTGGGCGTCGGGGCCAGGGGCTTCAACATCATCAGCAACAACGGCGAGTGCTCCGGCCAGGCGGTGGCCCACTGGCACGTCCACGTCATCCCCAGGAGCGACATCAAGGAGCTCCCGTTAAAGCAGGGGGACCCGGCGGACCTGACCAGGCTGCCCTTCGTGGCCGACGCCATCAGGAGCAACCTCGAGACGGCCAAATAGGCGGCGGGGCCCCGGGCGGCGGTCGGGCGGCCCGCGGCGGCGCGGAGGGCCCGCGGGGAGATTAGGGGCGTTTGACCGCCAAATATAGTGTCGCGGTAATTTTTTCGGGGCTTTGGAGAACAAATTAGACGAATTCATTTATCCAATTGAACCGGACGGCCGATTAGAATAACAGGCCGGGCCGTTTTCTTCCCCGGCGCGCCCGGCGAACGTTTGTTTCCCCGGCGGCCCCGGACCCGGCCGCCGCGGCCCCGGCGGCCGTCATGGCCGGTCCGGTCGGACCCGCGCGGTCTTTCGGCCGCCCGGGCCCGCCCCGGCCTTTGGCCGGCCCGGTCGAACGGGCTTTTCGGTGGCCTTTTCAAGTCTTTCGCTGGATACGGACAGCAAGTCGGGCAGTGATGGGAGTTTAAGATATGCCTCCAGTAGGAATAATCGTAGTCATCGGTTGCGTCATCGGCGGCTACATGATGCACCACGGGGTGCTGGGGGTCCTGTGGCAGCCCAACGAGGTCATCATCATCTGCGGGGCCGCCTTCGGCTCGTTTCTGATCGCCAACCCCATGTCCCTCATCAAGGAGACCTTCGGCTCCATCCCCAAGATCATCCTGGGCAAGGAGCTGAAAAAAGACGCCTTCGTCGACCTCCTGCTGCTGCTCTACGAGTTTCTGTCCATCGCCCGCCGGGAGGGCATGCTGGCCCTGGAGGAGCACGCCAACAAGCCCGACTCCTCGGCCATCTTCTCCAAGTACCCCTCGATCTTGAAAAACCACCATCTAAAAGACTTCCTGGCCGACAACCTGAAAGTGTTCGTCAGCGGCAACATAGAGCCGACGGAGTTTGAAAACCTGATGGACATCGACACCGACGCCCACGAGCACCACGGGCAGCAGGTGCCGACCGCCCTGACCACCGTCTCCGACTCGCTGCCGGGCCTGGGCATCGTCGCGGCCGTTCTGGGCATCATCACCACCATGGGGCTCATGAGCGAGCCGCCGGAAATATTGGGGGCCAGCGTCGGCGCGGCCCTCTGCGGAACTTTTTTGGGCCTGCTGCTGAGCTACGGGTACATGGCCCCCATGGCCAAGACCCTGGAGAACCAGGCCCACGACTTCGACAACATTCTGAAAGTCGGCAAGGCCGTCCTGGTCGCCTTCGCCAAGGGCCTGCCCCCGGTCATGGCCATCGAGTTCGCCCGCCGGGCCGTCCCCAGCCACTGTCGCCCCAGCTACGAGGAGATGGAGGAACTTCTGAAGTCGGTTAAGAAATAGCCGGATTTAGGCGCCACCATGAGTGCTGACAAAAAAAGCCTCCCGATCGTCAAGAAGATCATCAAGAAAGGCCACGGCGGCCACCACGGCGGCAGCTGGAAGGTGGCCTACGCCGACTTCGTCACGGCCATGATGGCCTTCTTCCTGGTCATGTGGCTTTTGGCCATCTCCAGCCAGCAGGGGCGCGAGGCGCTGGCCGAGTACTACCAGAACCTGACCATGACCGACGCCGTCTTCAACGGGGGCATGCCCGCCGCCTTCGACCCCTCCGCCGCCAACCCCGGCATCCTGGTGGGCGGCTGCTTCGAGCTGACCGCGAAGGGCGAGGAGCTCGAGGAGCGCGAGAAGGCCCTGGACGAGCGCGAGAAATCTTTTTCCGACCGCAGCGACGAGCGCCCCGACATGGGGGCGACCAGGCCCGCCGACCGGCCCCAGGACCCGAGCCTGACCGACCTGCCCGAGGGCGAGGAGGGCGGCGAGGGCTCCACCCAGACGGGCGTGGCCCCGGGCGAGGGCATCGACTCGAGCGGAACCGCCCCGGGCGAGGGCCCCGGCTACCAGCCCGCGGCCGTCATCCCCGGCATGGGCTCCGGCACGGCCGAGCAGGCCAGGGCCGCCAAGGCGAGGCTCGCCCAGGACCTGATCAGCGCCGTGACGGCCAGCCTGGGCGGCGAGGGCCTCGAGGGCCAGTTCACCGTGGAGCAGGTCCAGGGCGGCTTGAGAATCCAGATCATGGACCGGGAGGGCCGGCCCATGTTCATCTCCGGCCAGCCCCGGCTCACCCCCCTGGCCCAGCTGATCCTGACCTCCGTGGCCGAGCGCCTGGTGACCATCCCCAACAGGCTGGCCGTCGAGGGCCACACCGACGCCGTGGCCACCTCCAGCCAGGAGCTGACCAACTGGGAGCTCTCCACGGCCCGGGCCTCCGCCGCCCGGCGCCTGCTGGCCCGCCACGGGGTGGCCGACGACCGCCTGACCATGGTGGCCGGCTACTCCTCCACCCAGCCCCTGCCCGGCACCAACCCCACCGACCCCGTCAACCGCCGGGTGGCCGTGATGATCTGGGACGAGCCCTTCAACCCCGACTCCCTGCCCGCCGCCCCCGCGCCGCCGCAGAGACCGGCGACCCCGCGGCCCCCCGCGGCCGGCTCCCCCGACCCGCCCGACGCCGCCAGGCCCTCCCCGCCCGCCGCCGCCAGGCCCGCCGCCCCCCCCGCCCGGACGCCCGCCCAGCCGGCCCGGCCCACCCCCGAGGCCCTGGAGCAGATGCTCCTCGACGAGACCCTCAGGCAGGCGGCCACCCCCGACACCGGCGCCCTGTCGCCCGCGCGCCCCTCCGACGGGAACGGCGGCCGATGACGACGGCCGGAGCCGGGGAGCGACGACGACGACAACGGCGACGGTCGGAACCGGACAGGAGGGACATGAAAAGGCCGGCCGACGCCGGGCGGGCGTCCCCGCGGAAGCCTCCGGGAAGCCGGCCGGAGAAAGCTTGAGGCCGGCTGGAGAAGGCTTGAGGCCGGCAGGCTATGTTTCCGGGAAAATTATGTGTTACAATCGAGGGGTCGAGGGCCCCGTCCGGAGTCCCTTTCCGGACCCGGGGGCCCTCGGGGCCCCTTTTTTTTTGGAGGCGGACATGAGAACGCACCTCTTTCCGACGTCTTTGGTCCTGCTCGCGGCCGTCTGCCTGCTGGCGGCGCCGCTGTATTTTTCCTCCCCGCTCGCGGCCCAGAAGATCAACTGTCTGGACAAGTCCGGAAGCTCCCCCGACTGCTTCCGGGACGACAAGTCCTCCAGCCGCACCAACTCCCGGACCGGCAGGACCAACTATTACGACAAAAACGGGCGCCGCACCGGCCACAGCCAGGAGAGCGGCCGGGCCACCAACTACTACGACAACTCCGGCCGCCGGACCGGGCGCAGCCAGCAGTCCTCCAACGGCAACACCAGCTACTACGACAACCGGGGCGGCAGGACCGGCCGCAGCCATGAGGACAGCCGGGGCAACACCAGCTACTACGACAAGAACGGCTCCCGGACGGGCTCCAGCCGCGTCGACTCCAGCGGCCAGACCCGTTACTACGACTCCCGCGGCCGCCTGACCAAGACCTGCCGCACCACCTCCGGGGGCTCCACCACCTGCAGGTGAGCGCGGGACGCGGCGCCGGACGCCGAACGTCGGACGTCGGCGGCGCCTGTTTTGGCGGACGCCGGCCGGCCTAAATTTTTGAGAAAAATTACTTTTACTTGCCTAAGTCTATAAGGAACTTTCGGGGCCGCCCGTCCGGCCCCATCCTTTTTCGCGGCGCGGCCGTTCGTCCGCGGCCCCCCGTCTGTCCGCGCCGGGGGCCCTCCCGCCGGCCCCCGTCCCCGGGCTGTCCGGCGCGTCCGAACAAGCGCCCGCCGGGGGACGCTTTCGAGGCCCCCCTTTCCGAACTCCCCTTTCCGAACTCCCCCGGCCAGGCTCCCCACGGCCGGACTCCTCTTTCCCGCCCCCGCCCGCCGGCCCGCCCGGCCGACTCCGCGCCTTAAACGCCAAACCGCATGCTCCGGGCCATGAGCCCCAAACCCAAAGTCCCGAAAGCTGCGCGCTTGTCAGGCGAACGTTCCCGCCGCGCCGGAGCCGCCGGCCGGGGACGCCGGGCGGGGAAGGCGGGCCTCCTCCCGCCGCCTTCCGCCCTTCGACCAAGCCCGCCGTCGTCGCCGGGGACGGCGCCGGACGGGCCTCCGGGGACCCGGCGGGCCCGATTCCCGGCCGGGGCGGGCCCGACTTTCCGTCCGGCGGGCCCGGGCGGGCCGGGGGGCGGGTCGAGCCGGCGGGGAAAGGGGACGGGACCGGGCCTGCCGGGCGGAACGGGAGGGCCCGGGGCGGTTTTTTTCCCCGAAAACGCCGGTCCTCGGGCGCCAGGGTGGACTTGCGCGAAGTCATGTTGTATTATAAGTTTATAAAATAAGGTGTTGGGCCAGATTTTCTTGTCCCAAAACCTCCGGGTCGCGCTCCTTTTCGTCTCCCCGGGCCGCGGCGCCAAGCGGCCTTCAGCCGGGGCCGCGCCGGCCGCGGACATGCAATATCCAGAGGCTAATGAACATGCGTTTGGTAACCAGATCAGATTTTGACGGACTTGCCTGCGGCGCCCTCCTCAAGGAGGCGGGGCTGATCGACAGCTACCAGTTTGTCCACCCCAAGGACATCCAGGACGGGCTCATCCAGGTCGGCCCCAACGACATCCTGGCCAACGTGCCCTACGCCGCGGGAGTGGGCATGTGGTTCGACCACCACACCAGCGAGGGGGAGCGGCTGGGCTCCATCTCCTACCGGGGCATGTCCCGCGTCGCCCCCTCCTGCGCCAGGGTCATCTACGACTTCCTGGGGGGCCCGTCGCGGTACTCCCCCCACTGGGACCCCATGATGGAGGCCGTCGACAAGGTCGACAGCGCCAACCTGACCATAAGCGAGATCGAGTACCCCGCCGGCTGGATCCTCATCGGCTTTCTGATGGACCCGCGCACCGGCCTGGGCCGCTTCCACAACTTCCGCATCTCCAACTACAAGCTCATGGAGAGCATGATGGAGATGTGCCGCTCCATGAAGGCCGACCAGATGCTGGCCGACCCCGACGTCAAGGAGAGGAGCGACCTCTATTTCAGCCAGGCCGGCTACTACGTCAACATGCTGAAAGGGTGCTCCAGGCTGGTGGGCCAGGTGCTCATCATCGACCTCCGGGAGCAGGCCACCATCTACCCCGGCAACCGCTTCCTGCCGTACACCATGTACCCAGACTGCAAGGTCAGCATCCACGTCACCTGGGGGCGGGAGGCCAACAACGTCGCCCTGGCCATGGGCAACAGCATCATCAACCGCGACAGCCAGGCCAACCTGGGCTCCATCGCCCTGCACTTTGGCGGCGGCGGCCACGAGTCGGTGGCCACCTGCCAGATCGACAACGGCACCATCGACGAGACGCTCAACACCATCATCAGCTACATCCATGAGGAAAACGGCTACGCCGGCTGATTTCCTCCTTGACAAATCTAGTCGAACAACGTATGTTTATTTGTCTTTGAAGAAAAAAGCACCAAATTTAACCGTTTTCTAAGTCTAAGAGCCTTAAACTTCAGTTAATTACCAGTCTCCCCCTCGTATGCGTTCACTGGCTGAAGCGAATACCTGAGGCGACACCGGGGGCGCGGACCTGGACACTGTCCCGAAGCCTCTTTCTTCGCCGCCCCTCGGGCTTGACAATCAAAATTCCGCGCCGCCAACGGCCGGGCCGCGAAAGAGAATCCGATGATTTTCCGCTGACAACGACAGCCATTCATGCTATCATGCCAATATGTCAGTATGGCAAGGAGGACGCATGCTATGAATGTTCCACCAGACGGCGGACCGACGACGGGCCCGCCGGATCCGATCCAGCCGGATCCATTGGCCGATCCGGTCATCACCGCCCTTTTCGACGACGCGGCCCGCATAGGCGAGGCCACCCTGAGCCTCGCGAACGCCGTGCTGGCCGACGCGGGCCGCGAGCCGGTCCGGAAGATACTTCGGGTGACGCCCCAAAGGACACACCCGGCCGCCGATCCGGACGGGCGGCCCTTCCTCATTGACGTCGAGGCGGTCTCGGGCGCCGGCGAGTTCGCCCACATCGAGATCCGGCTGAAGACGTTCCATAGGATGACGGAACTGAACCTGCCGCGCAGCTTCGCCAATCTTTACGGCAACGCCAGGCGCGGCGGCGTGCTTTCCGACGTCGTCAAAAGGATGCCGAGGGTGATCGCGATCGACATCCTCGATTTCGTCTCGCGGCCCTCGCCGGCCGACTTTCACCAGCTCGCGGGGTTCCTGTTCCTCAAAGAACCCGTCGAGTGGGCCTCTGACAGGCTGGAAATCCACATGATCCAGCTGCCGCTGTTCAAGGCCATGGCGCCTGATTTCAAAAATCCGCTGCATTGCTGGCTGACGGCGATTGCCCGGGCGCGCGACCAGGGCAAGTCGCTGAAGGAGGTCGTCGAGATGGACACCGCCCTGAAAGAATTCCGCGAGGCCGATCCCGGCTTCGCCCAGTTCGTTGACCGCTACGGCATAGTGGCGTCGACGCCCGAGATGCTCAAGGCGTATAATGACTGGCAGATAGCCCAGACGGCGTGGGGGGGAGGAAATCGCTTGGGTTGAGGCCGAGGGCATAGCCGAGACTCAATTGAATATCGCGCTTGTGCTTTTTCGCGCCGTGAAACCTGGCGATGATTCACGGGACGCCATCAAGACGGCGAGAGACTATGGAATTTCGGAAGACATTATCCGGGCCGCCAAGGGGCGGGCGGAGGCCGAGCGCGTCTGGGGACGCTCAAAGCGGAACCGCTCGACTCTTAGGCTGAGGAATTTGTCCTCGCGGAAAGTCTGGCGATTCCATATTTTTTCAGGCCCGTGAACGGATACCGCGCCAGTTTGACGAAAAGTCGTCATAAGAGAGACTTTTCATTTGACATGAGACTGTGTTATTAAAAAAGAAGATTGCCTGACTCTAAGTGGCCATAAAATTAACAAACCAGACCTGTTCTGACTAGCGGCAATTCTTTTCAGGGTCCGCCACCGGCCGGATTTTGTCATGGCCGGACGCCGTCATGGCCGGACGCCCCCGGCCCTGTTCCGTCCGCGGCCGGCGCCGCCTGAAAAACACTTGGAAACCGAATATGCATCACGCCTCAGAGATCAGGTTGACCGACGAGCAGCGCGCGGTGGTCGAGTCGACCGAAGACATCATGGCCGTCACGGCCTTCGCCGGGACGGGGAAAACCTCCACCCTGAGGGCCTTCGCGGCCTCGCGCCCCCGGGAGAGGATACTCTACGTCGCCTTCAACCGCTCCCTGGCCGACGAGTCCAAGGTCGCCTTCGCCTCCTGCCGCAACGTGGAGGTCCGCACCATCCACAGCCTGGCCTGGTCCCAGGTCGGGCGCAGGTACCAGGGCGGCCTGGGCGAGCTCAAGGCCTTCGACCTGGTGCCCTTTCTGGGGCTGAAGAAGTTCTCGCCCAACGACCGCCCCTACGAGCTGGCCCGGATCGCCCAGGAGGTCCTGCACGAGTGGATGATCAGCTCCAAGCGCACCCTGCCGGAGTTTTTTAAGGAGCGCAAGCGCTGGGTCTCCTCGAAGCTGGCCGGGCACAAGGCGACCAACGGCGCTTTGGCCAAGATCGTCGGCAGGATCTGGGAGGACATGGTGGCCGGCAAGTTCACCATGCCCCACAACGGCTACCTGAAACTTTTTCAATTGGACAACGGAGGCAGGCTGGGCTGGTACGACCGCATTCTGGTTGACGAGGCCCAGGACCTCAACGACTGCATGATCAGCCTGCTGCTCGGCAACGACAGCAAAAAGATTTTCGTCGGCGACCCCTACCAGCAGATCTACGCCTTCAACGGGGCCGTCGACGCCCTGGGCAAGGCCAGGGCGGAGGGGGCGGCCCCCTATTATCTGACCCAGTCCTTCCGCTGCCCCGACGACGTGGCCGAGAAGGCCAACCAGTACCTGAAGCTTTTGGGCTCCGAAAAAACCTTCCGGGGGCTCCCCAAGCCCAGGCCCGCCAACCGGAGCTGCCAGAAGCTGGTGGTCGCCAGGACCAACGCCGGGCTCTTCGACCACATCTCCAAAAATCTCGGCGAGACCAAATACTTTTACAACGGCGGCTTCGAGGGCTACAGGTTCGACATAATTTTGGACATCGTCAACCTGATCGTCGACAGGCCGAGGCTGGTCAACGACTCTTTTTTAAAGAAGTTCAAAAACATCTCGGAGGTGGAGGACTACGCCATCGACGCCAACGACACCGTGACCACCACCAGGATCAAGATCGCCAGGCGCCACATGGAGAAGGCCTTCCAGATATATTCCGACATGCAGCGCACCAGGGCGGCCGAGAAGGACGCCGACTGGACGGCCACCACGGCCCATAAGATCAAGGGCCAGGAGTTCCAGAACGTCCTGCTGCTGGACGACTATTCCTCGCTGGAGGACGTGGTCAGGCAGGCCAGGCGCCTCAAGCTGGCCGGCAAGAAGGCGGGCAAGGCCTCCGGCCAGGACAACTGCCTGGTCTCGCTGGAGGAGTTCCGGCTGCTCTACGTGGCCATGACCAGGTCCCGCATGGCCCTGGAGGCGCCCCGGAGCTACCTGATCCAGGACGCCCTGATCAACGAGTTTAAAGACCTGGTCAGCGAGGGCTTCATCGTCACCACCGACGATGTCTTCAAGTAGCCCGCCGCGATCCCGGTAAAGCGGCTTTCCGCGGTGGCCTCGAAAAAATCTCGGCCCGCCGAATAGACCCGGTTAATACTCTATTCCGGTGAAAAAGGACGGCGCCCCCGACCTGCCCCCGGACCTGAGGCGGGCCAGGTTGTCCCTGGCGGGCTGGTAGCCCCTGGCGGCGCCGGCGGCGTACCAGCGGGCGGCCTCCGCGAGATCCTGGGTCACGGCCCGCCCCTCCTCGTAGAAGACCCCCAGGTCGTTGTAAACCCTGGGCGTGTTCGGAGTCTTGTCGGCGGCGGCCCTGGCCCAGCTGGAGGCCTGGAAAGGCTCGGCGTCGACGCCTATGCCCATGCGGTAGAGAAAGCTCAGATTGCCCATGGCCAGGGCGTCCCCCGCCGCCGCCATCCGCGAGGTCAGCTCGAAGGCGTCGGAGCGCCCGCCTCTGCCCGAGTCGGCGAGGGGCGAGAGCAGGATTGCGGCGAGCAGGTTCCTGGCGGGTCCGAAGCCGCCGTCGGAGGACTTGCGGGCCAGCTCGGCGGCCAGGGCCATGTTCCTTTCCACCCCGGCCTCGCCCCGCAGATAAAGCATGGCCAGGGCGGCTTCATAGACGGGCCGGTCGGCGACGGGCCCCCTGTCGGCGAGACCCTGGAGGACGTCCTTGGACGCGGCCAGGAGGGCCACGAACCGCGAGGCCAGGGCGGGGTCCGGGGCCGTCCCGTCCAGCCCGTTCTCGACGATTACCCTGAGCATGTAGACCGCCCTCAGGCTGCCGCCCCGCCCGGCGTTGGTCAGAAGCGGTCTGGCGGCGGCGTATTCCCCCTTGAGGAACTCGTCCTCGCCCGCCGGCTTGATCTCGCCCAGCACCGCCCCCTCGGGAGGGAGCCCCCGCCAGGAAGGCCCGCTTTCGCCGCCGCCTCCGAAGGGCCGGGCGGAGCAGCCGACCGCGGCCAGCAGCAGGCCCAGGCAGGGGAGCAGGATCAGGAGAGACGCGATCCCCGGAAAAGAGAACGCCGACGTTGAACTCGCTCCCGCGGCCGCCCGAGTCCGCGCGCTCCCGGAGCCGGCCGGGGTTTTTTCCCGTCCGAGTCGCCCGTTAAATTTTTTCATTTGCTCGTCCCCCTTAAGCAGTTCGTTCCAGCTTACTTGTTGTTTTTAGCCTTTAGCTTGTCTATTTTTTCCCCGTCCGCGTTTGTTCTTGATTTTTCCCCGTCCGCTTTGTTCTTGATTTTTTCCCGTCCGCGTTTGTTCTTGATTTTTCCCCGTCCGCCTTTTCTCTTGAACTTTTCCCGCCTGTCTTTTTCTTCTTCTCATTCTTATTCTCATTCTTATTATTCTTCTGTCACTTTTTCCGCTGTCTTTTTTTGTTCTTGTCGTTCTCCGTCAACCGGCCTCGCCGTCGGCCAGGGCGCGCATTTTTGTCTCCGAGACGATGACCAGCCGGCCGCCCGTCTCCTCCACCAGCCCCTCGTCCTTGAGCTTTCTCATGGCCCGGGACAGGCCCTCCGGCGTGGTCCCAAGCAGGAGGGCCAGCTGCGTTCTTCTGGCCGGGAGCCTGACACCTTGGCCGTCGTCCCTGGGGAGGGTCAGCAGGTAGCCCGCCAGGCGCCCCAGGGGGCCCAAAGAGGCCGAGACGGCGATCTCCCGGAAATGGTTGACCATTTTGGCCAGCATGGCGATGACGGCCAGGGCCAGCCCGCCCCGGCTCTCCAGAAGATTTTGCAGGGCGCCCCCGGGCAGCAGGACTATCTCCGAGTCCTCCAAAGCTTCGGCGAAAGCCGGGCAGCCTCCCGGAGTGAAGAGGGCCGCCTCCCCGAAGACGGAGCCCGGCCCGCAGAGGCGCAGGATCCTCTCCTTGCCGGAGGGCAGCAGATTGTAAATTTTAACGAGCCCTTGGGCCACCAGATGGAATCCCCGGGCCGGGTCGCCCTGCCGGAAAACCACCGTCCCCCCGGCGACCGAGCGGGTCTCGGAGATCGAAGCCAGCTCGGCTAAAAGTTCCGGGGGCAGGTCTTGAAAAAGGGAGTTTTTGAGGGCCAGGCGGGCCCGGTCTTTTTTGACGGCGTCGCGGGCGGGGGCGGGGCCGCGGTCATGACCATGCCCATGGTTGTCGGCGCGGTTGTTTTTGAGGTCTTTGGGGTTTTTGCGGTTGTCGCGGGCGTTGAGGTCTTTGCTATCTTTACTGACTTTACTGACTTTGCTGACTTTGCCGTCTTTGCCGTCATTGCCGCCATTACCGTCTTTGCCGTTGTCGCTTTGGCGGGGGGAGGATTGTCCGGCCGCGGGAGAGGCCCCGGCGCATGGCACAGGGGAGACGGCGCCCCCGGCGCCGGGCGCTCCGACGCCGGGAGTCTCGTCCCCGGCCGCGGGAGTCGTCCGCCGCGGCCTGGGTCCGGTCTCAGCGGTCCGGGCCGCCATGCCGGGCGTCGCCGGGGGGGGAGGACCCGGGGACGTGGGCCTCCCTCTGGGGGTAGAGGTCCAGGTAGCGGTAGACGTTCAGGCTCTCCATGTACTCCCGGGCCAGGGCCAGCTCCTCCCGGCCGGCCCGGCGGTAGCCCCCGCGCTCGGAATAATGGGCGATCTCCTCCGGGAGCAGAAAGTCGGCGGCGCCGAGGACGCGCATGGACTCCCCGATGTCGAGGTCGCGGCCCAGCCTTTTGAACTCCAGAGAGACCAGGGAGCATAGCAGATATGAGAGCATGTAGCACAGGCTGTGGACGCGCATGTGGAAGGTGCTGAAGGCCTCGGAGGGCCTGAAGGGCAGGTGCCTGATCTTCCTGAGGGCCCCGAAGCCCCTCTCGGCCTCTACGGGGGCCCGGTAGGCCGAGTAGATCTCCAGGTCGCTCAAATCGGGACGGTTGGTGCAGACGCAGAACTTTCCGAACCTGGTCCGCCTGATCTCCGCGAGCCTGGCCTCGTCGACCCGGTAGTCGAGGCTCATGGCCCCGTTTTCGGCCACGACGATCGTGATGTCGAGCGCGCCCTCGAGGCTCGGCTGCCGGGACGCGGCCGCGAGCTTCTCGAGGGCCGCCGTCTGGGGCCTGGCGGGCCAGTTGTCCCCGCGGGTCGGCCCGCGCAGCGCGGCGGGGTCGAAGTCCGCCAGTCTCACCGAGACCTCCCCCCGGGCGCCGCCGCCGGGGGAGTCGAAGGATCTGGGGTTCCAGGAGCCGGGCTTGTTTTTCAGGCGCTCCAGCATGGCCAGGGCAAGTTTCAGGTGCTCGGCCTGGACGGCGGCGTGCCTCTCGAGGAGCTCGTCGTCGCGGACGGCCAGGACGGCCAGTTTTTGGCCGCCGATCTCCAGCCCGGCCCTGCCTACCAGCGCGCCCGGGTAGGCCCCGTCCGGCAGGGGCGAGAAGGCCTCGTCGGGCAGCGAGAGAAACTCGGGGCGGGAGTCGATGTCCAGAAAACTTATGAAATCCCCCCGCGCGAGCCCCGGCGTCCCCAGGATGTTCAGAGGGATCTTCTTGCGGCTGACCCTGCAGTCCACCAGGATGTTCCCGGCCTCCGGCAGGCCCGAGAGGAGATCGCGGAAGACGGCGGGGTAGTCGGGGTCGTCCCTCAGGGGGAAGAGCGCGTAGGCCAGGGGGATCTTTTCCGAGCGGCTCTCGGCCACGGCCACCCCGTAGTCCTCCGCGGTGTCGAACTTGCTGACCGTGTTCTTGGTGACCAGCCCCTTGCGCTGGCTGACGTCGAAGCGGATGAAGTCGGACTTGGTGAAGGCCAGGGTCCCGGGCGAGAGTCCGTAGTGTCCGGCGGCGTTGGCGGCGGCCTCCCGGAAAATGTTCCCGGCCGTCTCCTCGCCGACGCCGCGCATGTTGTGCCAGAAAACCTTTCTGGAGAAGAGGTCGGCTTTCAATACCGGGAACAATTTGCCCAGGACCGAGCGGATGAACCATCTGTAGGTGGTGGTCTTCTTGGCCTGCTGGACGGCGAAGTTCATGGCGGTGGCCATGATGAGCAGGGAGGGGCGAACGTCGCCGGGCGGCGGGGCCGGGACGTGTTTTTCCAAAACGTCCATGAGGCCGATTTTTTCGGCCACGTCGTAGATTGAGGCCAGGGAGGCGAACTGGACCGGCCTGGGCCGCTTGTTGTTGATCTTGGGCGCCCCCCGCCTCCTGGTCGGCGCCGGGATCTCGACGACCCTCTCCGAGCCTCCCCGGCCCTTGGCCGGCTTGTCGGGGAAGTCCTCGCCGTCGTCGTCCTCGTCGTCGGCGTAGAAGTCGTCCGTCTCGACGTTGTAGTCCTCGTCCGAGTCGTCGTCGTCCCCGCCGCGTCCCAGGCGGCCAGGGGAGTCAGAAAACTCGTCGGGGCCGCCCGCGTCGAAAGCGGCCGCGCCTCCCTCCGGCCCGGCGTCGTAATTGTGCTCTGTCATCGCCATCCAGCCAGCGTATTCCCGGCGGGTCGTTCGTCGGGGGGCCGCCTCGTTTTCCGCGGAGGAAAATCTCCGGATCGTCCCCAAAAAACAGCGCCGCCGCGTTTGATGAAAAATTTGTCGGCGTCAAAAAAAACCGACCCCTCCGGCTCGTCCGCGCCTCGCGTCTCGTCTGGAATATACTCTATTTTCGGCCTGGTGTCAAAAGAACGACGCGGTTTGTCGGTCTTTTGTCGGTCTTTCGAGGCGCCTCAGCCGCGCCGGGGATCGTCAGTAATAGACTTTTTCCAGGTAGAGGCCCTGGGGCGGGGCGACGGGGCCGGCCTTGGAGCGGTCCCTGGACGCGATGACGTCCCCGACGGCCTCGGGGGGCATCTTGCCGCGGCCCACCAGCCACAGCGTCCCGGCCGCGGTCCTGACCATGTGGCGCAGAAAGCCCGAGCCGGTCAGCCGCACCGCGGTCAGGTGGTTGTCGCCGTGGGAGAGGCTGGCCTCCGTCATGGTCCTGACCGGGGAGAGGGTCTCGCTGCCGACGCTTTGGAAGGCGGAGAAGTCCTGCTCCCCCAGCAGAAACGGCAGCGCCGCCCCGACGGCCTCCCAGTCTATTTTCGGCCCCACCCGCCAGGCCCGGTTGAGGGAGAAGGGGTCCCGGAGGGGGGAGGTGGAGAAAACGTAGGCGTAGGTCTTGCCCTTGGCGGAGAAGCGGGCGTTGAAGTCCGGGGGGACCTCCTCGGCCGCGAGAACGACGACGGCCGGGGGCAGCAGGGAGTTGCCGCCGGCGGCGATCTCTTTGGCGGTCCTGCGCGACCGGGTCAGGAAGCTGGCCGTCTGGGCCCTGGCGTGGACGCCCGCGTCGGTGCGGCCGCTCCCGTGGACGGTGACCCGGTGCCCGCAGACCCGGGCCAGGGCCTCCTCCAGAAGCCCCTGGACGGTCGTCCCCGCCCCGGCCGACTGCCTCTGCCAGCCCCTGAGCCCCGTGCCGTCGTAGGCCAGGGTCAGCTTGATGTTGCGGGGGGCGGTCAGGCCGTCTTCGGGGGGGCCGTCTTCGATCAGGACGGCTTCGTGGGGGCCGTCTTCGATCGGGACGGCTCCCGGGGGATCGTTTCCCGGGCCGGGGGGCCGGAAGGGGGGCTTATTGTCCGCGCTCATGGAAGTAGATGCCCTTCTCGGGCTCCGTCCTCGGCCTCTCCGGCTCGGGAGGGGCACCCCGGTCGTGGGGCTTGGCAAAGCGGTCCGACTCCCACTTCAGCGGCAGGAGCTTGAACTGGGCCATGAGCCCGGCGCAGGAGTGCCCGTTGATGCTGGTCACGGTGAGGACGTCCAGGGCCAGGGGGTCCTCGACGCTGGCGTGGCAGGTCAGGCAGTCGGCGAAGGTCGGGGCGATGACAGCCAGGTCCTCCACGGCCAGGCGGTCTTTGACCGTGTCCGCCGTGACGAAGTCCAGGACGGTCACCTCGGGGAAATAGTCCTTGAGGTCGGCCCTGATCAGGTCGTCGGTCGACGAGACCAGAAAAATGACCAGATCCAAAAACGTCTCGTGGGGCAGCTCGACCGAGTTGGCGGGCCCGTAGGTCTGGCGGCTGCGGCAGATGGTCAGGAGCTGCCAGCCCTTGAGCATGGGGAAGATCTTGTAGACGACGGGGGCCTCGTTGAGCCCGAAGAGGGTCAGGGCATTGTCCCCGTGCACCTGGACCCAGCGGCCCTGCTCGTCGGGCGCCGTGTAGCCGGCCCTGCCCTGGCTGTGCGCCTCCAGCAGGGCCCTGCGCGTC
>JAISET010000169.1 GCA_031264015.1 Deltaproteobacteria bacterium
TATTGAAACTTAACGCTGCCACGGGCCTTGAGCCGACATATGCGAGGTATTTCACGTGTTGCCCAATCATCTTGCCAAAGCCAAGATAATGGTATTGCCTGACCATTTGGTCCCAGAGGGCCTCGGAATCAGTCTTGTTGGCGATTGTGATAGTGACCGGGGGGTGATCTCTCACATATCCCAGCATTGGCGTCTCATCTAATAACACTAAACATCCATCCATTCATTCAGAAGTTACCAACATAAGGTGGCGGCTCCCGCTAGTGGTGCCATATCAAGGTCAAGTCTAAAAGTCCAGCATTTTTTTTCTGTTGTGGTGCTATTTAGTCTTTGGCAAATTCATCAATTTTTGTATTATACCAATTTGGAAAGAGATTTGCAAGAAAGATTTTGACGATCTGTTGTTGGGGGATGGCGAACAATTCCCCTCGCAGCTTTTCCTTGGTTGGATGAATCGAATAATTCCACTCTCCGTGAAATTTATCGGCAGTGAGATTAATCTCTTTCATCTGTTCATCTGATATCTTCTTTCCTGTTGGATATTTCCGATGATCCAATCGACAATTCACGGTCAATCCTTTTTCTGTCTTAGTATGGCTAATCAAGCTAACCATTGTCTCGTGATCAGTCAATGGTTCGCCTCTCCAATTCGACGATATAAATGAAAATAAACGGTGCTCTGACTTATTCCATTTACCGGTTTCTGGAGGAAAATGACAAACCTTGATGCCAAAGCCAAGATAATTTGACAGTTCCTGTAATTTAAATTTCCAAAGTCTATTACGATATCCTTTAAACCGCCACAGTCAGGAGTTATCAATAGATATCCTGGATCTGAAAATAGTTTTATCCCGTGGTATCTCCACCATCCCTTGATTGAATTGGCAGCAAATTCACTTGTGTCATGATCAGTCACAATATTAATGAACCTCATGCTATTGGTAATATCATAGATTCCATAAGGGCAGGCACGCGGAAGATCAGGTTTTGGAAAATCATGTCCATTTACTCTTCCAGGATTTTTTGACTTTCGCCGTCGCCGACCTTTATTATCAAAATTACAAATTAGCCCTTTCTTTTTTGTGTCGACAGATATGATAGGACACTCCTATTTCATTGTTTTCTCAACCAAAGAATTGATAAATTTAAATTGAGCGTCTCTGTCAATATGATCGGCGCCTTCTTCAGCTTTAAAGTCACTTTGAAGGCTGTGTCCATTCTCTTTTAATAATCGCCCAATCTTTGGATAACTAATAGCATGTCCCATCTTTTCAAGTTCTTGAGCCAAATATCCGGCACTTTTCAACGTCCATGACCGAGGTGTCTCAGGGTAGCCATATGCGCTTTCCTCGACCAAACCAAAGAGGTCCTCCGACAAAGTCTGATCCAAGGATTCTGGACCGGGTCGCCCGGCGCCGGGCTTATGAGCTCGACCTGGCGCGAGAGGAGGCGCCCCGGATTTAATCTCGCCAACTCCCTTTGGTCATGGTGACTCCTGACAGCCCTGAAAATCGGCTGACAGTGCCGACGCCTCCATAACCTAACTTGACGGCACAGGCGGCGGCAATCTCGTCCGCCGCCCTCTTTCATCCAAGTATTTCCAGGAATTTGCCATATAAATTCCTTTATGTCGGATTCATTTTCCATGCTAAAGATTTTGGCATAAAAAAAACTTGCAAAGTAAATTTTTTACCTGATCAAAAGCCGACTTTCAAGCGGAAACCAAACTTGTTGGAAAGATTTATGGCGCGTCCCGCTCTCCGGGCCTGCCGTTGAAAAATAAATTTAAGGCGTCGGGAGGTTTTTTTTCATGCCTGCGGTCGCGGCTTTAGCTTCAATGACTGTTCCACGCCAGAACCTTTCAAGCCTTGCAGAAGCTGATTTCCATCTCAGTTGCATTACTGCAATAAAAACGTTAAAAAATTGCTAAAACTTCATAAAATTATCTTTTGTTAACTATTGATATTTCAGAATACTTTTGGGAATTATATTTTATATGGCATGGATGCGCATCTGAAAAATTTCTGAAAATGATTGATGACACAGACGGCTCGAAGTTAATTGATTAGTTGTTTTACGGATAACACCATGGGCTGCGGACCGTCACTTAGGCTTTACAGGCCCGGGGGCTTGTGGTATATTCATCAGACTTTTCCGGGCCTGCTCCCTGTCGGCGCCTGTGTCGGCCCGTTCGTCACCGGACGGCCGCCTGTCTTCGACCGTCGGTTTTGGCCCGGACCCCGACTTTTTTACTTTTCCCGACTTAATTTTCCGCCATGCCCGGTAGTCTCCGGGTGGCCTCCGTCCGACCGGGGCCGAGCTTATATTCCAGGAGCCGAGAGCCGCATGGCCCCCGTCAACCACCCTTTGCTGACCAGCCTTTTCCGGCGTCTCCTCTTTTTCTGCGCCCTCGCGGGCCTGGGCCTCGCGGGCCTGGTCGCCACCCGGCTGAGCCTCTTCAAAGTCCACTTTCCCGACCTGGTCTCCCGGCAGACGGGCTTCTACGCGGACTGCGTCTGCCTGACCCTCCTCTTCCTGGGCCTGATCCTGCTCGTCCGCCAGGCCAGGGCCCTGGCCTGGCGCCTCAGGCGCGTGGACGACCTGGGGGAGTCGCGCTGGTGAGGTCCCCCGCCCTCCCTCTTCCAAGGCGGTCCCCGTTTTGCCGATGATCCACAACGTCGACGCCCTGGCCGCCTTCCTGGCCGGGCTGCTCACCTTTTTCACCCCGTGCACCCTGCCCCTGCTGCCGGGCTGGCTGGCCCTGGTGGCTGGCCTGGGCCACGGCGAGGTCCTCTCCCCCGACTACAAGCCCGCTCTCTCCAAGCGGCTGGGCGTCCTCCTCTCCACGATTCTCTTCGTCGTCGGCTTCAGCGCCGTCTTCATCTCCATGGGCGCGGCCGCCAGCGCCCTGGGCGACTTTCTCTGGGAGCACCAGAGGACGCTGCGCTGGCTGGGGGCCGCCCTGATGGCCCTCTTCGCCCTGGTCCTCCTGGGCGCGGTCAAACCCCCCGCCCTGATGACGGAAAAGCGCCTGCACTTTTCCAGCAGGCCCCTGGGCCTTCTGGGGGCCCTCCTGGTCGGCATGGCCTTCGCCGCGGGCTGGACGCCCTGCAGCGGGCCCGTTTTGGCGGCACTCTTGTCTCTGGCCGCCACCGAGCGCAACCTGGCCAGGGGCACCGAGCTTCTGATCTATTTTTCCGCCGGCCTGGGGCTGCCGTTTGTGGCGTTGTCCCTGATGTGGTCGACCCTGCTGCCGAAACTGCGGCGCCTCTCGAAGTACTCCGTCTGGGCCGGCCGCGTCCTGGGGGTCATGCTGCTGTTCCTGGCCGTCCTGGTCTTCCTCGACAAGCTCAGCTGGCTCAGCTTCGGCTACGAGGGCGGCCGCTGACCACCCCGTCCGGCCGCCCTCGCCGGGCCGGGCCGCCCCGTTGAAATTAAGGTTGCCTAAAAGGGCGGCTTTTGTTATTCTTAGGCCGCCCCGCGGGAGCCGCCGGAGAGTTTCAAGCTTTTAACTTCAATCTTTGCGCCTCAACTTCGCGTCCCGCGCTTTAAACTTTCTGTTTAAAGCATTAAGGTTCGGGCCGCGAGACTGCGGATCCGCGAAATTTGCCGCTCCGCAAAGTTTTCGGCTCCGAGCCCGGCGGTCCCCCCCCGCCGCCGTTTTTTTCCCGGGGCGGTCCTCCGACCCGTCTGTCCCCCACTCCGCCGCGCCCAAAATGTTCGGCGCGGGCCGGCGGCCGACATGGCCGCCCGCGAGGCGTCCCGATGGCCTTGAGCCGACGGAAATTTTTTCTGGCCGCGGCCGCGTTTTTGCTCCTGCCGCTGTTTTTTAGCCGGGGCCCCGCCCTGGCCGCCCCCGGCGAGAGCCTCGGGACGGCGGCCCCCGAGGCGGCCCCGCCGGGAGTCGAGCCCGGCTCGCCCGGCGACTTCGGGGGGGGCCTGGCCACCTACGGTCTCGAGGAAGCCTTCGCCAAGGCGGCCGAAGAAAACAAGCACGTCTTCGTCTACTTCTGGACCAACGCCTGCCCCTACTGCCGGGAGTTCAGCAGGACGGTCATGGGGGACGCCGACATCCGCATTAGTCTGAGCCGGGACTTCGTCGTGGTCTCCCTGGACGCCGACCGGGAGAGGAGCCTGGCCCGCCGGTTCCGGCTGACCGGCGTCCCCTTCCTGGTCTTCCTCGACCCCGAGGGGCGGACGGCCTCGGTCATCCCCGGCGCCGTGACGACGGATTTTTTTCTGGTTTATCTGGAATACGTCAAAACAATGTCGTATACTAAGCTGGACTTCGCCGAATTTGTCGAGAGCCTCGCCCGCTGACGTCGGCGGGCGGAGGGCCGTTTCCGGGGCGCCTTGACGGGCCCCGGCCTTTGAGCTTGCCGCCTTTTTCGAACTTTTTTCTCTTTTTTGGCCGCCATCCCAACCGTTTGAAGCGCCCCCGGGGGGTCGACTTTTTTATGAGAGCTGTTCTGACCGCTCTGCTGAGCCTCTTTTTGCTGCTCGCCTCCGGCGGGGCCGAGGCCCTGGTCTTCCCCTCCCCGGACAATCTGGACGCGGGGCTGAAGACGGCGCCCTACGAGGAGGCCCTGCGCCTGGCCGCCGAAAACGACTCCCTGGTCCTGCTCTACTTCTGGACCGACTGGTGCTCCAACTGCGCCGCCTTCAGTAAAAACGTCCTGACCATGCCCTCGATCGTCGGCGCCCTCAACAAGGATTTCCTGCTGGTCTCTCTCGACAGCGACACCGAGCGCGAGCTGTCCAGCAAGTACCGGGTCAGGGTGGTGCCGACCTTGCTGTTTCTCGACTCGCAGGGGGCGCCCGTCTCGGTGCTGCCCGGGGCCATTCCCGGCGAGATCTTCGGCCTGGTCCTGGATTACATGTCCAGCGGGGCCTACGTCGGCCTGGAGTTCGAGGACTACCTGGAGCAAAACCCGGACCTTTTGAAGGACGCCGTCGCCCGCTTCTCCGAGTCGGCGGCTCCCGCGGCGCCCCCCGTGCCGCGGCTCGCCGACCTGGCCGCCAGCGGGGACGACCTGCGCCTGGCCAACGCCGCCCTGGGGCTTTTTCGCCTGGCCGCCGCCGGCCTGATCCCTCCGCTGCGGGCCGCGGCGCTGGAAAAGGCCGCGGAGCCCGTCTGGCGCGACCTGCCCGGCCTGGGGCTCCCGCCCGGGTCCTGAGTCGGCCCGCCCGGACGGCCTGGGGGCGCGGATAATCACGAACAAGTTCGGACAATAACGGGCTTTGGCAACACCCGAGGACATTTTAAAGGATAAAGTTTTATTTTTTGCGTCAAAGTATTGTTGTCTCAAATTATTATTTAACTCCAAAATTAATTTCTCTATGCTCAGACGTCGTTCCGCATGACACGAACATCTTGCGGGCCAATAGTGATTGAATCTGATTGGATTTTTTAAGGAGGCGGTTTTATGTCGGGTCTAAAAAAGCTGCAAACCTGTCTTTTAATTCAACTTTTGATTGTCTTTTTCATCGGCTGCTCGCCGGTGGTGGGCACCGGCCGCTCCCAGCTCAACCTGGTGGACGACGCCGAGCTCAACCAGTCGGCCGCCCTCCAGTACACCGAGCTCATCAAGGACAGTCATCTCTCCTCCAACCGGGAGCAGACCAGGATGATCCGCCGGGTGGGCGACCGCATCAGCCGGGCCGCCAGGGAGCTGATGGCCTCCGAGGGCCGGGCCGCCGAGGTCGAGGCCTACAAGTGGGAGTTCAACCTCATCGAGAGCGACGAGGTCAACGCCTTCTGCATGCCCGGCGGCAAGGTGGCCTTCTACACCGGCATCCTGCCCGTCTGCCAGACCGAGGCCGGGGTGGCAGCGGTCATGGGTCACGAGGTGGCCCACGCCCTGGCCAAACACGGCAACGAGCGGGTCAGCCAGCAGATGATGACCAGCATCGGGGCGAGCCTTTTAAGCATAGGCCTGGGCGTCGGCGGGGTCTCCGGGGGCACCTCGGACCTGGTCATGACCGCCTTCTCGGTGGGCAGCACCTACGGGGTCCTGCTGCCCTTCAGCCGCTCCCACGAGGCCGAGGCGGACAGGATCGGCATGAGCCTCATGTCCATGGCCGGCTACGACCCCCAGGAGGCCGTCAACCTCTGGGAGAGAATGGCCGAGGAATCCGGCGGCAAGAGCCCGCCCTTCTTCATGAGCACGCACCCGTCCAACCAGCAGCGCATCAAAAACCTGCAGAGCTATCTGCCGGAGGCCCAGCAGCGCTTCAAGCCGACCGGCAAATAACGGGCGGAGTCCGTCCGGGCAAGAGTCGGGCGGGGGCTGTCGGGCGGGGGGCTGTCGGGACGGCCCGGGCCGGTCCGAAGCCGCGCCGCGAGACGCGGCCGGGCTTTATCCGGGCATAATTTAGCCTGACTTCATCTAATTTGACCCGGCCGCCCACGGGTGGCGGACAGGCTTCCGGGCGTCCCCAAACGTCCGCGTCGATTTTTTGGCTCCCTGGTTGCGCCTTGATTTCAACTTGTCTTTGCCTTATCTTTGATTTATTTTTGATTAGATATTAAAATGTTTTTGCCTTTTTAAGCTTTTCCAGACCCGCAATTATATTTTTTGTCTTCGAATTTTGCTTTTTTTCACCGTCGGCCTCTGTAATTTTGTTTAAGTCTCCGCATTTTTGTTTTTTCGACCTTTTGCCTCTAAATTTTTATTCCCCTTGTGGGCGGCCCCCAAAGTTTCGCCCGTCTTCCCAGGCATGTCGCCCCGACCCTTGATGTTCTCACGTCGGGCGGGAGCAGGCGCGGCCGGGAGCCGGCGGCCCGGCGGCGTCGGGGCCGTTAATACCGGGCCGCCAGTTTGCGGGGCCGGAGCCCCCAGCGCCTCGGCTTCGCCGGGGATATCCATCTAGCGAAAAGGATTGTCATAATGAGAAGGCGAGAGTTTCCCGGGACGCTCCGGCGCGCGCCGGCCGCCGCCGTCCTGCTTGGCCTGCTGGCGGCCGCCGTGATTTTGGCGGGCTGCGCCGACCCGGTCAGGCAGACGGCCGGGCGGCCTTTCATAGCCGTCCCCATAGAGCCGTCGACCATCTACGGCGAGGCGACCATCGGGGAGGGCCGCTCCAGGGAGGCCATAGACAGTCTCGAGGTGCCCGGCCTCCCCCACTCCGGCCCCCTGACCCTGGAGGACTGCGTCGAGCTGGCCGCCAGGGTCAACCCCAACATCGACAGCACCGACCAGGGCTACCTGGGGGCGATGTGGTCGCGCTGGCAGGCGATCACCGACTTCCTGCCCTCGGTGGGCATGAGCTACGGCCCCACCCGCTACAGCGATGCCACCGCCACCGGCTCCCGGGACCAGTGGTCCTGGGGCACGGAAGTCCAGGTGCCGATCTTTACCGGCGGAAGGACGGTGGCCAGCTATCTCCTGGGCCAGCTGGGCCTCTCCGAGGCCGACATCAACCGGGTGCGGGCCAAGGAGGACCTGGTGCTGGCCGTCAAGCAGGCCTACTACGGCATCCTGGCCGCCGAGAAGGCCCTGGACGTGGCCAAGACCACGGTCGTCAACCTCCAGAGCCACCTCAACGTCGCCAGGAACTTCTACGACGTCGGCATGGTCCCCCAGAACCAGGTCCTCGAGGCCGAGGTGGAGCTGGCCCGGGCGCAGCTGCAGGAGACCAACCGCGGCCGCGAGCTCAACATCGCCATCTCCAAACTGAACGTCCTCTTAAGGCGCCCCATGGGCCTGCCGCTGAGCCTCAAGGACGAGCTCAGCCAGCCCCGCTTCCCCATGACCCTGGACGACTGCCTGCTGACCGGCCTCAAGGACAACCCCGAGGTCCAGCTGGGCAGAAACCAGGTGGAGATCAGGACCAAGTCAGTCGACGTGGCCCGCAGCGCCCTCTACCCCACCGTGACGGTCAACTACACCAACAACTCCACGGGCACCACCGGCACCGTCTCCGCCACCAACCAGTGGCGCATGTCGGCCACGGCCAACTTCAACGTCTGGGAGTGGGGCCGGGCCCGGGCCGGGGTGGAGATCAACAAGGTCACCCTCAACCAGGCCATCGACAACCTGATGGCCCTGGAGGACAACACCAAGCTGGAGATCAACACCAACTTTTTGAATCTGGTCTCCGCCGCCAGCAACATCTCGGTCTCCTTGAAGGCCGTCGAGCTCGCCCGCGAGAACCTGCGCATGGTTTCCGAGCGCTACCAGGTCCAGGTGGCCACCAACACCGAGGTCATGGACGCGCAGACCCTGTTCAGCACGGCCCAGTACGACTACTACCAGGCCCTCTACGACTACAACCTCTCCTGGGCCGCCATCGAGAGGAGCATGGGCCGCTCGGTGACCACCGCCGGCCTGGTGCCCCTGTCCAGGCCCGTCGGCACCCCCGGCTCCAGCCTGATCCCCCCGGAGCCCGTCGTCGTCTCCCAGTGACTTCCCCCTCCCCTCCCCCGCCCCGGGCCTGTCTTCCCGGGGCGGCAGGCGGGCCGCCGACTTGAAGAATTTGGTCGGTTGGAAGAATTTGGTCGGTTGGAAGAATTGTCGTCAGTTTCAAGAACCGCGACGTTGAAGAATTGTTGATCTGAGGCCCCGGGCGATCCTCGGGGCTTTTTTCCCCCGCCGGGCTGTCCTCCAGGGGCACCATGATACGCAAAGCTTTCCTAGTCGACTCCCTGGTCGACGGTCCTTTTTCTGGCGCCCCCACCAGCGTGGTCTTCCTGGAATCGCCCATGGACAAGTTCAAGATGCTGTCCCTGGCCAACGAGATCGGGACCAGCCAGACCGTCTACGTCCTCATGCACGACCAGGCCTCCTACCTGCTGCGCTTCTTCAGCAGGACGCAGGAGCTGCCCCTGGGCGGGCATTCCTGCCACGCGGCCGCCCATCTGATTTACGAGCTGGGCTTCTCGCCGCCGGGCGAGGAGCTGGTCTTCCTGACCCAGGAGGGCGAGATCTCCGCCCGCCGGGTCCCCCCGGACCAGACGGCCGTCAGGTTCGCGGCCCAGGCCTTCAACAAGATGGACCAGAACAACGTCAGCCTCTACTCCGACATCCTGGGCCTGAGTCCCCGCTCCGTCGCCTGGGCCGGGATCACCCAGAATCGGCAGGCCATCCTGGCCGTGGACGCCTCCGCCCCCCTCAGGCGCCTGGAGCCGGTCCGGGAGAAGCTTCTCAACTCCGGGGCCACGACGCTGGCCGTGACCGCCCCCGACTCCTCCGCCGGCTGCGACTATTCCCTGCGCTGCTTCACCCCGGGGCTTCTGTTTCCGGAGCACCTGGTCAGCGCCACAGTCCACCGCAGCCTGGCCCCCCAATGGGGGCGCCTCCTGCGGAAGACGCGCCTGCAGTGCCGCCAGCTCTCCAGCCGGGGCGGGCTGGTCCTGCTGGACGTCTCCGACCCCGGCCGCGTCCTGATGACCGCCAAGTCCCGGACCGTCATGCGCAGCGACGTGGTCATGGAGATGATGGACAGCTACCTGGACCCCCTCTGAGCGAACGGAGGCGGCGGCGGGAGTCTCGGACGAGGCCGGGATATCCGGCTGAAAACGCGGAAAATTTGGCGGCCGGGCGGAAAGAATGGCTGTCGGGCGGAAAGAATGGCTGTCGGACGAAAATTTGGCCATGAAAAGAAAAAAGCCTCCTGGCAAGCATTCCAGGAGGCTTTTGACATGCCTGTCGCGGGACCGTGATTGCGAGACGCCCTCCCACTTCGAAAGGACGGGCGTTCTCAGGCAATTAGAATATAGGCACCGCCTGGCCTTGTGTCAAGGTCTGAGGAAAAGAAAATTTCCATTTTTTTTCAAAGGGGCGTCTTTTTCCCCGGGCGCGGGCGTCTCCGCCCCCCGGAAGAGCCAGCCTGTCGCCGCGCCGTCTCTCGCCGCCAGGCGTTCCCGCCGGGGGAGCCTCCCGGAGGCGGTCGGCGGAAGACGGGAAATTTTGCATAAAAAAAAACCCGGACTGACGAAATCCAGGGGGCTTTTATCAGGGCGGACTTTGACGAACTTCAGCGGACTTTAAGAACCGAAAATCATCGCTTTCTTCGGCGCGGACAGACCCTTTGTCCGCGGAGGATCGCCAGCGCGGTCAGGATTAAGGCCATAGTCGACTCCCGGCCAAATGTCAAGTTCGGAAGGGCGAAAATTTCAATATTTATTCATCCGAGTAGTTCCGCGCCTGTCGGCCAAAATTTCGGACGACGGCCGCGACGGCTGAGGACGGAGTCCCTGCCAAACCATATGCAGGCAGGTGGAAAGTTAAAATTTGTTTTTTTTAACTATATAGCCATACATACAATTGTTATACAATAATATCAACTGAATTTCCAACGACGCCATCCCTTTTTCTCTCCCGAACAATAGTTCTCCCCAGAGATCTGTTCAACCCAGAAAATCAATTCTCCCAAGATTATTAATTCTCCCCATTAATATCGTTCCCCCAGGCCAGGTATTTCCCCCCGCAAATTTAGTTCTCCCAAGCAGGCTGTTTCTCCCACCAAATTGCGTTCTCCCCAGCAGGCTAACTCCCCCCTAAATTGCGTTCTCCCCAGCAGGGTAATTCTCCCCTCAAGTTACGTTCTCCCCAGCAGGGTAATTCTCCCCGCCCCGCCTCCCCGTCGCCTGCCAGGCGTCGTCTCAATCGTTGTTTCAAGTGTCGCCGGCCCCCCGGAAAAGTCGTCCGTCCCGAGGTGACGACCGGGGGCAGCCTGGCCCGGGGCTGCCGGCTTGGATTCCAGTTTGGGATTTCGGGCGCTGTCGCCTGGAGCCCCGAGTCTCAATTTGAAGTCAGTCTTCCGTCTGATGCCTCGAGTCGGAAACCGCGGTCGGAGATTGCTGAAAAGGTGTGCGGACAGTCCCCGACCAGATAATTCATCCCGACAGCCGCCGCCCGGTCCGGCTCGGGGGGCTGGCTTCCAGCTGTCGGCCAGGGAGTCGAAAAAGCGGAAGTTGTTGCATTTAAAGGATTGGAGGCAGGCCGGGGTGGAAAGAAACAGGCGGCTTGAAGGGGGGAGGAGGCAGGCCGGGCTTTGGGGACGTGCCTGGGGAGGGCGGGCATGGGCGCCTGGCTTTGGGGACGGGCTTGGGGGGCCGACATTGGCTCCGACGACAACGGCAATGACAGGGAGCGGCTATTTCGAGTGGTCAGACAATGGATGGAGGCAAAGGAAGAGAGAAGGAACTGAAAATCTCTTTTTGAATAGCATTTGGGATGTTAACATATTCGATATTCTTATATTTAAATGATTTAAGCAAGTTTAATTCTGATAAAATATTACTTAAAGTATATTTTTTAGATATGTCAGAGTTAATATAGATTTTATAAATATGGCTGAAGATAATATTAGCCAGAAAAATAATAAAAAATGTGTTGGCATAATTAGTTTTAGCCATGTAACTAAATCTAAAAAAGCTCATATGCTTTATGAACGCATTGTTCATATCAAAAATTTGGTTTCTTATTTTATAAATGTCATAAATTTCCTGAGGGGCCTGGTCGACATTGCTCAGAATGACGAAATATCCCTCTTTGGACAAGTACTTGTCCACTTCGGCCTCGTTGATGACAACGCCCCCGTCGTCTTGAAAGAGCAGGAATCTGTCGTACTCGGTGCGCCTGACCAGGCCGAGTTTGTCTTTTTGCCTCGCCTCCCGAATTCTATTGAGGTTGGTGAAGAAGGACTGCCGTTCGTTGAGGGCGGCCATGGGGTTGAAGTAAACGTAGGCCCGGAGCAGGCGGCCGCTGTTTTCCCCCGCCTCCTCCTCCGCTTTGGTCCCGCCTCTTTCAACGCCATTTTTCTCAGTCATCCCCCATTTTTCCTCCGCCATTCTCAATTTTTCCTCTGTTGCCAGCCATTTTTCCGTTCCTGTCTCCTCTTTTCTTTCCGCGTCCTCGCCGCCGCCTGACTTGGATAAATCCGCGGGCCGGCCGGCCTCCAGGTCGTAGACGATCTTGAGCCCCCGGACAGTCTCGCCTGCGGAGCCGGTGGCGATGTAGTTGGAGGCGCTGTCTATGGAGCCGGAGGCAGATTTGATGATGTCCAAAACCAGCCGGTCGGCCGCGGGCGCGCGCAGGGCGAAATTGACTTTGTTTTCATCCAGCAGTTCTTTGAGGAAATTTAAAGAGTAAAAATCCTCGGTTAAAAAGATGTCGGCGTTCCGGCAGTCGAAGTCTTTCTCCAGCATGCCGCGCACGTCCGCAAGCACCTGCCCGTAGGTCCGCTTCTCGTCGACAAAATGCTGGCAGACGGGCAGCAGGGAGTCCCGTCCGTAGAGGGTGACAATGTTGCCTTTGCCGACTTGATTGGCGGACTGGCCGGCCTCGGCAAACCTGCCCAACTCGGCGCTCTGCCTGAGAATGGACTTTGTCTCCGTCAGGACGAAATCGCTTTCGTTGTGGCGTCGGTTCCAATTTTTAAAGAAAGATTCTCTTTTTATGGGAAGAATATTGTTGATAAGAGAAGTCAGCTTGGTAAATGAAAATAAATTTCTGTTTATGTCGGTGTTGTCTTCCAGCCAGTAGCCAATCTCTTCCAGCTGTTTGTTGGTTGACAGTAGAAAAAATAGGAAATTATTGATAAATTCATAGTTAAAGCTAAAAATATCCTTTAAATTTGATTCTATATCCAACTGTCTGACTATTTGAGAAAAGAAATATTGCACGCCAAAATGCCTGAACCCGCCCGCCTCCATGGGGTTGAACTTGGCGGAGGATCTCGCCGGCCCCGCGGCCTCGCCCCCGGTAACAATCCTCTCCGGCGCCCGGACCGCCCGCCCCGAAGTCGGCGCCGCCTGCCCTGAAGCCCGGACCGCCCGGCCGGAGGCGCGGTCCCCCCGGACGTCCGGGGCGCCCGCGGCGGCAAATGTCCGGCAGCCGTCAACCTCCCCGGCCGGCCCATCCGGCGCGCCCGGACGGGCGGACCCCGGCCGCTCGCTTGTCTTCCCCGCCTCCCCCCCCTCCTCCGTCTTTCCAGGCAGAGGGTAGATCCGCCCTTGAATTTTGACGGAGACGGCGGAGGTCGTCTCCAAAAACGACCTCTTGAAGACCAGGTCGCCGGTGGCCGGGTCAACCTTGCCGATGTAGAACTTCGTGTTCTTGTTGGACTTGCTGGTCGGGTCGTAGTTGGAGACGGACTCGACGATGTAGGTGAAGCCCTTCTTATTCACGAACATGTACGACTTGGAAGCCACGACCACCGTCCTCTCGACCCGACGCCCGGGGGCGAGGCCGACATAATGGGAGAACTAACCCGGGGGAGCCAGGCCCCCGTGATTGGGCGAACTACCCTTGGGAGAACCAAGCCCGCCTAAAGGGGGAACCGACGCGGAAGAACGCCCGGGGGAGAACAAGTTTGACTGAGGGGAGAACCGACCTGGGTTCTCCCTGCAGGCCCGGCAATGAGAAAGGCGAAATCCGGGCGCGCAAGGCTCGAAATTGGGATCATTATACTCCGATGAAGACAAAAAGAACAGTTTGTTAAACGAAAGAACAGTTTTTCAGGTGATTTTCCCAACGATTTTCAAGCCGCCGATCAAGTTCTCCCTAGAATGGAGAACCACGACTTCTGGGGAGAAACATTTCCACCCATCCAGATCGTGGCTGAAAGCAAAGACTTTTTAGCTATTATCATAACAAAAATTCAAAAATGCATAATTTTACTTCGCAATTATGCCGATCCTGACCAGCCGGTTTTTGGCGCCGGGAGCAATCTGACCCGGGGCATAAAAAAAAGGGAGAAAAAGTTCTCCTTTTAAAAAATTCCACCCATAAATTTCCACCCACAATTTCTCCCCGTCTTTCGTCGGCGTCTTCGTCGGGAGATAAATAGAAATAATTGTGGCGATTTACCATATAGCTATATCCTGGATGCAATTATCTCGTATATAAAACTCCGTCAAAATTACCTTGAAAAAGCCCCGCGGCCGCAGGTCTGCCACCGGCCGGCCGCGGGTCTGCCGTCGGCCGGCCCGTCTAAATCACCGACCCTCAGCCGGTTATCTCGGCGGCCGCCTCCACGAGGGGGCCGACCTGCTCGAGGACGCTTCTGAACAGCTCGGGCTGTTGTATTTTGGGCATTTCCTGGAAAACCTGGCCCTGGGCGTAGTTGGCCTGGTTGCTGGCGTAGTCGTCGACCCTGGCCCTGCTTTTGACCGAGCCGTCGGGATAATACTCCACGACCATCCCCGACTCCCGGCCGGCGACATATTCGGCGGACCTGAGCAGCTTGCCGTTGTCGTCCAGCTCCAAAACCGTCCCCTGGATCGTCCCGCGGCTCAGGGGGAGCAGCCGGCTGACCCTCTGGCTCCCGCCGTCCAAGGGCGGGTGGAGCTCCAGGGCCAGGCCCTCGGGCTCGCCGTTCCGGTAGTTGATCACCTTGGTCAGGCTCATGTCTTGGTCGAAGTAAAGCCTCGGCCCCTCGGGCGCGCCGCCCCGGAAGGCGGTGAGGGTGCTGAGAAGTCTTTTCCCTCCCGGACCCCGCCGCGGCTCGTAGACCAGGCCGTCCGCCGGCCGGCCCGCGGGCGTCCGGCAGACGACGGGGGAGCCGCCGCACCTGAGGTCCGCCAGGTCGTAGACCGCCCGCCCGGAGATCACGGCCGGGACCGCCGGGGAGCCGGAAGACCCGCCCCCGGTCGAAGTCCCCGCCCCGCCGCCGTCAGCTTGGGACGACGGGGACGAGGACGCTGACGACGATGGCGACGAGGACGCTGACGACGAGCGTGACGAGGACGCTGACGACGAGCGCGACGAGGATGCTGACGACGAGGGCGACGAGGACGCTGACGACGAGGGCGACGACGGGACGGACGGGGCCGCCGGGGGCGAGGAGACGCCCGCCGACCGGGACGGTGGCCGGGAGAGGGACCGCGTGAAATTTCGGAAGTCGAAGCCGAAGGCCATGACGATGACGGAGACGACGGTGACGACGAGAAACTTCAGGCGGTCGGACTCGGTCCTGGCCAGAAACGGTCTGACCGGCGGCTGGCTGTCGGCCAGCAGCTTGGCCCGCTCGACCTCCGGCAGGGGGTTGCTGCCGTCGGTGATCTCGAGTTTCTTGGCGGCCAGGCTGGCCCCGCGCTTTAATCTGGAAAAACTGGAGATGCTCCTGGAGCGGAGCATCCCGAACAGGAGGGCGATGATCCCCGAGGCGGCCAGGGGGATCAGGGTGTCGGAGAAGTCCAACAAATTCCCGTAGACGCCCAGGCAGGCGAGGCCGAAGACCATGGCGACGAAGAGAAGCGGCAGGTAGCCCCTGGTCTTCATTTTCTGGCGGCCGGCGTCCACCGGCATGGGGTCGGCCAGATGGGCCCCCAGGGCCACGCCCTCGGCGAGGATCTTGTACTCGGAGCCGCCGTAGCTGAAGACGAAACGGCCCAGGGGCAGGAAGCCCGCCTTGACCGGGGTGGAGAAGGTGACGTCGGCGTCGGCGGCCCAGTCGCGCTGGCGGTCGCCCTTGGCGTGCTGGCGGGCGGCCTGGATGGCGTCCTGCTTGGCGACCAGCCCCAGGATGTACGAGGTGGCCCCCTTGGCGTCCTGATTGAAGTCCAGGGGGGCGTAGCCGGTCATCAGGACCTGGTCGTAGGGGACGGCCCCCTGGGAGGGGATGCGGCCCTCCACCAGGGCCACCGCCTTCGGGGGCAGCTGGTCGGAGCCGGCGGCGCAGCAGACGCGCCTGAAGGACCCGCTGGCCGTGCCGCTGGCCGGGCGCCAGTCGGTCACGGTGCGGTACCTGGTCACCGGCCTGGAGCGGGAGTTGCCGCGGGAGTCGGTGTAGTTCTCGTACTCGGTGTAGGCCTCCTGCCGGTCGAAGCCGAAGGAGGCCGACCAGCGGCTGACGAACGTCCCCTCCCCCAGAAAGCACGGGACGTAGACGAAGGTCTCCTCCTCGACCTGGCTGGCGTCCAGGATGTCGTCGGGGACCGTCTCGGGCTTGACCATCAGGGTGTGGGCCATGGCGCGCAGCTCGGCCTGGCTGACCGCCGCGGGCACGATGAACTCGATCTTGAGCTCGGCCTCGGCCGTCGGCTTTAACAGGGAGACCGCGGAGCCGCAATATTGGCAGGTGGCGGTCAGCAAGCCGGGGGTCAGCTCGACGTCCGCCCCGCAGCTCTGGCAGACGATGTGGGTCAGCGCTTCCATAAATTTTTCATCATATGTTGTTTTCCGTCAGGTATAGCGTCTCGTCCCGTCAGGCGCGTCGTCAGGCGTCCCGTCAGGCGCGGCCGGGTCGAAACGCCCGGCCGGTCAGAACCCGCCCCTCTGGCTGTCGCCGGCCTCCCTGCGCCTGACCTGGGCCAGGGAGAGCATCTCGTCGAGGAGGGTCTCGGCGTCGGCGGCGGAGTCGCCCCCGGCGGAGGAAAACATCCGCTCCAGCTGGGCGGCCTTCCGGACCAGGACGCCGTCCGAGGAGGCGCTGGCCTTGCGGTCGAAGAAGCGCACCTCCTCGCAGAGTTTCTTGAGCTTTTCGGTCTGCCCCGGGCTCAGTTTGGCCAGCTTGAGGACGCTGTCGAGCCGGCCCAGCAGCTCGATCGGGGCGGCGATCTTGGCCGCGGTCGCCGCGTCGACGGCCGAGACGCCCCTGGAGGAAACGTAGAAGACGATCTCCAGGCTGACCAGGAGGGCGAAGGCCACCAGCTCCCAGGGGACCAGCCAGTTGAGGCTGACGGCCAGCCCGGCGGCGTGGACCACGGCCATGGGCAAAGCCAGCAGCAAATACAACCCCAGGACCACGTAGGAGCCCATGCGGAACAGGGGGCCGGTGCCCGGGGGGGCCAGGTCCTGGACGGCCAGGCCGACGACGACCGCGGTCTCGGAGAGAAGCAGGAAGACCAGGCCCAGCCATTGGACGTTGGTGCGCTCCCCGGTCAGGATCAGGAAGATGGCCAGGGAGACCAGGATCCAGACGGCGCCGATGACGAGGACGACCTTGAGGCGCGGGCTGACTTTTTCCATGTCGCTTGTCCTTCCGGGCGGCCGGGCTGCCGGCCGGGTTGTCTGCCGGCCCGTGCGGCCGGGGAATTCGGGCGGGGGCGTCCGGGCCGGGGGACCCGCCCCCGCGGCTCAGAGCCTGGTCCCGCAGGAGGGGCAGAACTGGGAGGCCCCCGGCTGCTCCAGCCCGCAGGAGGGGCATTTCTTGGTCAGGGCGCCGCCGCAGGAGGGGCAGAACTTGGAGCCCGGGGGGACCTTCTGGCCGCACAGGGGGCAGGGCTGGGGCAGTTTCGCCCCGCATTTGGGGCAGACGGCCGTCCCCTGGGGCAGGTCCTCCCCGCAGCTCGGGCAGGGGTTGTAGGGGTCGCCGCAGTTGGGGCAGAACTGGGAGGTCTTGGCGAACATCGTCCCGCACTTGTCGCACTTGACCGTGTCGGGGGCCTGCTGCCGGCCTCCTCCCGCCTGGGGGAGCGGCTTGCCGCAGTCCGGGCAGAAGCGCCTGCCCTCGGGGACCATGGCCTGGCAGCCGGGGCAGCGGACGGAGCCCGCCGCGGAGAGGTTCTGGGCCATCCCCCCGAACTGGGCGCCCATGGGCCCGCCCAGGCCCAGGCCCATGCCCAGGCCGAGGCCGGCCCCCATCACGCCCGCCTGGCCGGAGCCGGGGTTGGTGGCGGCCCCCTCCAGGGTGTCGAAGGTGCGCTCCTGCTGGTAGTTGTAGCCGATGATGTCCATCTCGGCCTTCTTGGCCAGGGCGGCCTTGAGCTGGACCACGGCCGGGTCGTTCTCGGGGACGCTGACGTCGTTGATGTAAAAGTTGACCAGCTCGATGCCGTACTCCGCCATGACGGGCTTGACCCGGTCCTTGACGTGGTCGGCCAGCTCCTCGAGATAGGCGTTGATCTCCAGGACGCCGATTTTCTTGTGGACCAGGTAGCCGGCCAGGGAGTCCTTGACCTTGTTCAGATACAGGCCCTTGAAATAGCGGGTCAGGGTCTCCTGGTCGAAGACGGGGACCGTCCCCACGAGTTTGATCAGGAATTTCGACGAGTTGTCGATTCTGATCCCGAACTGCCCGAAGGTGCGCACCGGGACCATGATGCCGAACTTGGGGTCCTGCAGCTGGATGGGCGACGGGGTCCCCCACTTGATGTCCAGGGAGTTGGTCTTGTTGACGAACCAGACCTCGGCGGCGAAGGGCGACCTGCCCCCGAAGGGCAGCTTGAAGAGGGCCGAGAGCAGCGGGATGTTGGCCGTCTCCAGGGTGTGCCTGCCGGGCCCGAGGACGTCCAGGGCCTGGCCGCCCTTGAAGAAGACGGCCTCCTGGGACTCGTTGACGACGAGCTGGCTCCAGGTGGCCAGCTCCTCGTTGGGAAACTTCCAGGCGAAGACGCTGTTGGGGCCGCTGTATTTGACTACGTCGATTATGGCCATGAGATGACTCTCCGGTGCCTGAGCCGCGGGACGAAAAAAAAGAACATGACCGCCGGGCGGCCGGCGCCCGCGGGCGGCTGGCTGGTGCAACGGGCGGGCGGCTGGGGCAGTGTCAGGCGTATTCTAGCCCCGGCCCGGGTTTTATTCAAGATCCGGCGGCCTCCCCCCCCGGGACGAAAGGGTCGGAAAGCGCCAAAAAACGGCGGGCCGCGGGTCAGGCCCGGGCGCCGGCCGGCGGGAGCCCCCCCGGCGGCGCGTCGGCCGGGGCGGCGTTTCGGGAGACGCCCGGGGAGATGAAGGCGTCGTCGGCCATATTTGAAGAGACTAAACGCGGCGACGGGGAAAGAACAAGCCGTCCTTTCGACGACAGGAAAGACGCGTCTGTCGCCGCGACATGCGGCGCGCCGTCAATTTCCGTCCGGGCGACGCCCTCCCGGCCCTCCGGACCTGAGGGCGCCGGCTTCCGGTCGGGCCCGACGCGGTCGAATTCGCCTATGTCCGCGCGGGCCGCGGCGAGCGCCGCCTTTTCTTCCTGGTCGAAGCCTGCGGCCGTCGCCGGCGGGGCCGTGACGGACATGACGGCCGGAACAAACATCGGCGACGCCGCCGGCCTCGCGAGTCCGGGGCGGGCTGGGCGCCGGCCGGCCGCGACGACATGGTCGGGGTCTTTCCGACTAATATTCCGGCGGGTTGTTGGCGGCGCTCCGACAGTTGGACGGACGAACCGAAGCAAGATTTCAAAAAGACGCTCCCCCCGGCGTCGCGCGACGCCGCCGCGCCCTAGGCCGAGCGCGAGGGGGGCGGGCCGGCGAGACGGGCGACCAGGCCGGGCGCGCTTTGGGCGGTCACCCGGATGACCTTGCCGGCGCGGCCGTACTCGTGGAACTGACTGAAGCTCTCCGCCGAGGTGACGCGGACGTCCGGACGGCCGCCCATCAGATCCAAAAGGTCCTGTTTGGCCTGGTCCAGGTTGTAGGAGGGGTTGATTTTTCTGCTCTCGCCCAGGGTGGGGGCGCTCATCAGGCCGTGGTCGGTGTCGGCGTAGAGCTCGGCCTCGACGGTGGGCCTGGCCAGGGCGGCGCCCAGGGCGTTGGCGGTGGCGGCGCCGGCCGGGGCCGAGCAGGCCAGCCCCAGGGCCTCCCCGGCCAGGGGCGCCAGGGTCTCGGCGGGCCCGCCCAGAAAGACGGCCCTGTTCGGCTCCAGACGCCAGTCGACCAGAAAGTCGCCCACGGTGTAGACGGGCTGCTGGTTGATTCTCTCCAGAAAAAGTTTGATCTCGTCAGCGAGCTTTTCCAGGACCGCCCCCACGCCCTGCCGGGCCAGGCCGACGGGGTCCCCGGGGGCGAGGAGCTCGAAGGCCCTGAGGCTGACCCGCGGGTCCCCCACGGCGCAGCGGCCCAGGGCGTTCAGGGCGTCGGTCAGCGTCGGAGGGCGCAGGCCCAGGTCGCCGGGGGCCAGGGCCAGGGCGGGGCCGCGGCGGACCGGCGCGGGGACGAGCCTGCCGTCGACCGGGGCCAGGTCGGTGTCGCCGCCCAGGGCGGCGGAGTGGGTCAGGAGCCCCTTGACCAGGGTGGGGCGCCCGGCGATGGTCAGGCCCTCGGAGGTCATCAGCGGCGACCCGCGGCTGAAGACGGCCAGGTCGGTGGAGGTGCCGCCCATGTCCACCATCAGGACGTCCCCCGGATCGGGGGCCTCGGACGGGCCGGAGGCGTCGGAGAGGGCCCAGAGCCCCAGAAGGCTGGCCGCGGGCCCCGAGGTCAGGGCCAGAACCGGCCTGGCCCGGGCCGCCGCGAGGCCCATGACCCCGCCGTCGGACTTCAAAACGCAGACGGGGCAGCCCAGGCCCCTGGCCGCGGCCACCTCGCCAAGATCGTCCAGGAACCTGTCGTAGAGGCGCTTGACGGCGGCGTTCAGGACGGCGCCGCCCAGCCGCCTGGGGAAGTTCAGGCCGCCGAAGAGGGCGGAGGCGGACATGACCGGGCCCGGGCAGACCTCCCGGCCCGCGGTCCGCATGACCTCCTCGAGGACGGTGTTCTTGGGCCCGAACTTGCTGCCCACCACCAGGGTGGCGGCGCCGCGCCCGACCAGGTCCGCGGCCGCCTCGCGGGCCAGCCGCGGGTCCAGGGCCTCGACGACGTGGCCGCGGTGGTCCTGCTGGGCCGGGAGCGCCCGGTAAAGGGGCCCCCAGGGCCCGGGGTCCAGCTCCAGCCCGGGCCCGCCGGTGGTCATGACGCCCACGGGGTCGGCCGCGCCGGTCAGAAGGCTGTTGAGGCCCAGGGTGGTGGAGACCGTCAGCCGCTTGAGGGAGGCCGCCCGGCCGCCGGTCAGAAGCTCGTCGAAGACCCGGGCGAGGCTCTCGATGACGCGCACCGAGGTCCTGGCCTTGGCCGCGTCCACTGGGCGGACCCCGGACTTGGTCTCCTCCAGCAGGACCGCGTCCGTGTGGGTGCCCCCGACATCAACGCCTAAAAACACCTTGAACACCTGCGCGCAGATTATGTGGTTTTGGAAAATAACGGGGTTTTCTAATTTTCAGCGGCCTTGTCAGCGGCCTTATTTGGCCATGAGGCTATAATTTTGTCCAAATCCCCAAGAAATTATCGACCGCCCCCGTTTCCCGAAATCCGCGTTTCGCGGAAAATCAAAGGCCGCGGACGGCGACAACCCTGAAAAATTACAATCCCCCCCCGGCCGCCGTCCGCGAAAACTCAACCGCGCGAACGCTCGAACATGCAGGCCGTCGGACAAAAATTCCGGCCGCCCGCGGCGCGGTCGTCAAAAACTTAAACTCCGGCCGCCGGGGCAAAATTCTGAACCCGCGGCGCCCCGCCAAAAATCAGCGGGAGGCGCTCAGATAGTCGAACCTGAACTCCATGGCCGGGTTGTCGCTGGCCCCCTGGAAAATGGCCGGGAGCGGCGGGAAGGCCGAGCGGTCGATGGCCTGCTGGACGGACTGGTCGAAGACCTCGTCCCCGCTGGAGCGCCGGACGTTCTTGCCGGCGATGCGGCCGTCCGGCTGGATGACTATGACCACGGTCACCTTGAGGTCGGGGCGCATGGACAGGGACGGGGGCACCCAGTTGGCGCGGACTATCTCCCTGATGCGCGAGTAGTAGGCCATCCTCTCGGGGTCCAAAAGGACGCCCGTGTTGGAGCCGCTCTGGTTGGAGGAGGTGCCGTTGCCGAGCCCGCGGCTCTGGGCGATGTTGCCGACGGCGCTGTTGATGGCCTCGTCGGCGTTGTCGGCCTCGACCCGGCGGCGGATCTCGTCGATGGACCTGTTGATGGAGGCCTGGGGGTTGGGCCTCTGGGCCCTGGGCTTGGGTTTGGGCGGCTCCTCGACGGGCTTGGGGGGCGGGGAGACTTTCGGGGGAGGCTCGGCCGCCTTGACCACGGGCTCGGGGACCGTCTCGGGGGGGCGCTCGCCGATGGGGATGGCCTCGGTGGGGGGAATGACGGGGGTGACCATCTGCTCGAGGGGGGTGGGCTGGGGGACGACCGGGTCGGTCCTGGGGAGCTCCACCACGTCGGGCCCGCGGTAGGACGGGTCGACGGGGGCGGGCGGCGCGGCCGGGGCCGGGGGCTCCAGCCCGCCCAGGAGCTGCACGGTCATGACCTCGAAGGGGAGCTCGCGGGGGGCGCCAAGGTTGAGCCAGCCGGGCACGAACAAGGAGCCGGCGAGCACCGCGGCGTGGAGCAGCACGGAGACCAGCAGCACGGGCAGAAGGTTCGCCTCCCCGGCCCCGACGGCCGGGTCGCTCCCGGGACGGTTGTCCAGCGGCGCGGGTCTCATGTTCTCGCCTCCGGCGGGGAGCCGGTCGGCCCCGCGATTGTCTTGGTCGCTTTCATTATCTGGGGCCTCGTCCCGACGATCTTGCTCCCGATCTTGCTCCCGATCTTGTTCCCGATCTTGTTCCCGATCTTTTTCATGACGCCGAAAATAGTTATGTCCTTAGTCCTAACACCTAATTCTAATCCTGACACCAAATCCCAATCTCTAATTCCAATCCAAAATCATCGTCCTAATCCCCATGACGACCGTCCTACCGCGGCGTCTGCTCGCGGCGGTCGGCGGGCTCGGTGACCAGGCCGACGTTGGTGATGCCGGCCTCGCGCAGGGCGCCCATGATGGAGGCCACCCGCCCGTAGGGGACGCTTTGGTCGGCCTTCAGGTACAGGCTCTCGGTGCCCTTGACGCGCATGACCTGGCGCACCTGGGCGTCCAAATTGTCGATGCTGGCCAGGGTCGTGCCGTCAAGCACAACCCCGCCGTCGGCGGTCACCGTCAGCATGACCAGGGACGAGTCGGTGCTCATGACGTTGGCGTCGACCTTGGGCAGGTCCACCTCCAGGCCCTGGGTCATCATGGGGGCGGCCACCATGAAGATGATCAGAAGGACCAGCATGACGTCGACCATGGGGGTGACGTTGATCTCGCTCATCATGGAGCGCCCCTGGAAGGAGCCTCCGTTCCCTAAAGCCATGTCAGAACCCCCCGCCGTCGGACTGTGAGGCCGGGGGCCTCTTCATCAGGTCGCGCTCGAGAATGTTTAAAAAGTCGCTGGTGAAGTTGGAGATGCGCGTCTCCAGGATCCTCAGGCGGCCGTTGAAATAATTGAAGAAGACGACCGCCGGGATGGCCGTGGCCAGGCCCGCCGCGGTGGCGATCAGGGCCTCGGAGATGCCGGGGGCCACGGCGGCCAGGTTGGCGGAGCCCCTGAGGCCGATCTCGTGGAAGGAGCCCATGATGCCCCAGACGGTGCCGAAAAGCCCTATGAAGGGGGTGGCGTTGCCGCAGCTGGCCAGAAACGGCAGGAACTTGAAGAGCCTGGAGCTCTCGGCCGAGGCCGTCGAGCTCAAAGTCCGCTGGACGTTGACCAGGGCGGGCCCGGTCTCCAGCTTGGCCTTGTAGACGCGGTTGAGCTCCTGGTAGCCGTTTCTGAACACCTCGGCCAGCGGGGAGCCCGAGTAGTCCTGGGACTCCGCGTAGAGGGCGGCGAAGGTGCGGCTCTTCCAAAACTTGGAGAGAAACTTGTCCGACTGGCCGGAGGCCCTGGAGTACTGGACCAGCTTGATCAGGACGATGGCCCAGGAGGTGACGCTGGCCAGCAGGAGTGTCAGCATGATGGCCTTGACCATGGGCCCCGCGGACATGACCATGGTCAGGATTTCGGACTCCGCGGGGCCGCCGCCCAGGGTGACCTCGTTGACGGCCGTCGCGCCGGCCTGGCCCGCGAGGACCAGGATGGAGACAGGGGACATTAATTCTTCCTTGGCTATTCCGATAAAGTTAATTGACAGGCCGCCCCCCCCGCGAGGAGCCGCCCCGCCGACGCCTTGCGGGCCGGCCGATCCCGGGGGCGTCCGGCCGGATGGCGGGCGCTCATGGTCAGCTGCGTATTATAGAGGATTGTCAGCCCAGCGTAAAGCAAATTTTTTCTATTTCCCCGGTACTTGCCCTAAAAGACCCCCAAATCCTCTAAACTTACGCCCGGAACCGGCCCCCCCGCCCCGACATCCCCGCGACCGGACACCGGACCCAGCGGCGCGTCCCCCCCCCCAGCGGCCGGCCTCCCGGACCCTTGGTCGCAAGATGACCGGGGGGCCGCCCGAGACGAGGTGGGGGACGACCCGGACCTCCGGCCCGAAGACCCGGAGGATGATTTGCTCCGTCAGCGCCTCCTCCGGGCGGCCCCTGGCCGGGATCCCGCCCTTTTCAAGCAGGTGGAAAAGTCGCGGTGTTTGGCGGCCAGACTTACCCATAGTTAAAGAAGCCGACAAGATTATATCAAAAAAATTTTAGTTAATTTAGAATCTTATGCTATAAGTTCCTATGGCGAAGGGACATTTTCAGCGACGCGTTCCACCCCTCTCCAGTCCGAAATCAGGGGGCGGCATGAGAAAACCCTCCTCTTCCGGGCGGCAACCGCTGGGATTATTTGGGGCCGTTTAAATGATTGTTTGAAGATCGATTGATAAAACTATCAAAAAAATGCCCAAAGGCAGGTTAAGACTGTTTAAAGGCTGATCAAAGACTATGTAAAGTTTTGCCGACTGGTTGTTCGCAGCTTGCCGGCCTGTTCAAAAGTTTCTTACAGACTGTAAGTATTCCATCAGTCGCGGTTGCCGCCCTGTTCAAAAGTTTCTTACAAACTGAAAGTATTCCAACAGACGCGGTTGCTGGCCGGCTGTCCGACCTGGTGTCGATTCGGTTGTCCAACGACATGTTCAAAGGCCATAGAGTGAATGTTTAAAAGACCATTATAAGCTGTCAAAGGTGTGTCTAAGTGTTTTAATAACATGTTTAACCTGTTCAAAAGTCTGTGAAAAAGTCCTCCCCGGGGCCGGGCGAGGGACCGCCGGCTTTATTTTGACGCGAACCGGCCGGACGGGCACAAGTATGTTCGACAGCCTGTCAGTCAGGTGTCAAGAAGACTGTCGGCGCGGGTGTTCAGAAAGTTGTCGAGAGTCTTGTCCAGGAATAAGTTCAAAGGGCCGCGCGGAGGTTTGTTCAGAGGGGTGTCCAAGACATCGGCGGCAGGCGTGCGGAGCATGTTCATAAGTTGTTCGGGGTTGTTCGCAAACTGTTCACAAGGCTGTCAAGGCCTGTGTCGAAAGGGGTTGTTCAGACGGATGTCGCAAATATGGGATTAGAAAATCATTAAAATTATTTTCAGAGGCGCGTCAATGAGATGTTCGAAAGGTGTTCAGAGCCGGTTTATCAGGTGGTCGCGTCTGTTCGGAAGCTGTCGATTCAGCTGATGGCAGCCTGTTCATTTGCCTGTTTAAAAACGTCATTCTTCCATTCCGCTCGACTTCCCCCATCCCTGGAAGCGGTCATGTGATTGTCAGAGGCCGCTCGCAAAGCCGCCCTCTCTGGAACTCTTGAAATAGAACTTCACCAGCGGCAGTCTTTTCCAAGTTGTTCATAGAGTTGTTTAGTTTCTGTAATAACTATTGTTTAAGAGCTGTTTAATAATTGTTCAAATGATTTTGTCAACTGTTCAAAGGGTTGTCGAAAGATCGTCATTCTGGCGGGCAAAGGCCGAGCACCGTTCTTTCAAAGACGAACAGGTCTATCGGCCACAGTATGTTCGTCAGCTTGTCAATCTGCTGTCAAGACGAGTGTGGACTGGATTGTGCGGACTGATGCTGAGAATGTTGTTCATAGTGATGTTAAAAGACTGTCTGGAGGAATGTTTAGCGTGGCGTCAACATCATGCGCGACAAACTGTTCAAACCCTGTTCATGGATGTTCACAGCCTGTTAAAATCTGTTTATTGGCTGTTCGGGGTTGTTCATAAACTGTTCAAAAGTCGGCAAGGTCCGGACTATTGTTCCGGCATCAGTTATTTGAAATGCTGAAAATCCCTAAATAGTCAGTATAATGTGATGTTACTTCTTATATGTTCTCTTATTTTCCTAAACTTTAAATCTTCTTGTTTAAAAAAACGATAAACACATTTCTGTCTCTTTTGAAGGGATCTTAGAATAGAATGCGCTCTAGCATCAAGAGTTTCCTTATTTCTTATATGGGCCTGTGAATAAATTAGACATTGTATATAGTTATTTATATATTCTACATGGTTAATTTCTGGACTATAAGAAGGAAAATAATGCAGTTCAATAAACTAAAGACTGAAGGGCGTAGCCAGATCCTGGCAGGGGCGCCGACTTTTTACGGTTTCGTCATCCATGCCGTTCCTGTTCCGCACCCGCTTCATGAAATTCTCCGCCAAATCTGCGGTTCGTAAGGACGCGGGGTGAATCCCTGGCATGCGGCATCGAACATATAGGCGGCCAGTCTCTGGAGGACAGCAACAGTTCTGTCCCATATGCACCATTTTGGCGCAAGGCTTTCACAGGATCCAAGTGTAATGTCCGCAAAATCATAGGGAAAAGGGCTGCCAATCTGCTTCAACATCTGTTGCAACACGGACATCTCATTTGAAAGCGGATAAATCTTGTCAAGATCCTTCAATGCTTCGGCAGACTTTAAAGCTCCTATTCTTGAAGAAAAAATTGCCAGATCCACGTAATCCATCGTAGCGTTCCGCAAAAGGATGAGCGCGGACTTGATTATGAGGATTTCGCGGTTGGTCGGAACGAAAACCTGCCTGCCGTCCTGCTCTACGGCTACGGTCTCGAGCGGAACGGTCCTTTTGAGTTCTTTGATGCAAGTTTCGATGTTTCTAAAATTCACCACGTTGCGCATCGGGGAAATGAACAAGGACGGCTTGCAACCGATTATCGCATCGAACTTACTCATAATTAGGTCGCGGTCAGGATGAGCGCCCAGCGAGGCGGCAACATGAACGCCGTCTCCGATAACAGACTGTGACCTGCAAATTGCGCTCAGTACCGAGTCCCATTCAGGTATTTCTTTCATTGCTTTATCTGCTGATGAATTGTAATTTTCTGAACATGACTCCGAAAATCCAGTTGGGAACGTCATATTTTAAAGTCTCGGGCCACACAAGGTTTCGATTGACGATGGCCACGCATTTACTTTTTATCATTTCTGGCGCCGTTACCGTAATAAATTTCATCCCGCGATGCTTAAAAGTAACTGTATCCAAAGAAACCGATCTAGTCATTTGCTTGACGCTAGTTTTTACGCCAAGAAGCTGTCCAAGAATAGCTGAAGGAGAGGCTACGTAATTAGTTTTCCAATCGCTGTTTGATTACAGTATATTCTGGATTTCATCGAAATTATGTTCCAACACCCGCATCGAATAATCTGCATCGTGAGACATGCGATGGCCCGCGTGAAGGATAACAGCGCATCCCCCTCCTAGTACGGCGCCAGGCACAAGCTCATGGAACCTGCAGGCCGCAGTCAGCATTTCGTCCCAGGTGGGTAGCGGTTTAGAAATTCTGGACATAGCTCAACCAGAAGCGGTAGCGCTGACTAAAATAGATATCATTGTAGCTTTCTTTGCATATATGTTTAACACCGTCCTTGACTTTCTTATCTCTGTGAACGGCTTCTCGCAGTTCTGCCCAGTCAACAAACTCTCCGTGGGAAATAATCTCGTCTATCGCTGACAGGCAGAATTCGGTTTCGGGAGTAAGATCAAGATTTCTGTGAATCATCATAACATGCCCGGGCGCGTCCTCCTTCTATGAATATAGACAAAACTATGAAACAAGCTCCAGACTTAAAACGTTCGAAGATTTCGAGCATGGTGCCCGAAAAAATCACTAAAAATATATCCGGTTTTTCATCGTAACGCAAGTGCTTGAAACGATTAAGCCATGCCGGAGAGACTTCTGAAACTTCATATCGGTGCCCCTTCCAGGAACTGGCTGCGTCCTTCAGACTTTAATCTGAGGAAGGCTTCGAACGAGGCTAGTGATACAAGATGTTCCAGCATGGTTGTTTGACACCCCAGTTTTTGTCGGCTATGATTCCACCCAGTTCTTCAGCGTTGACCTCTCGTTGACTTTTTACGGTTTCGTCCTGTGGGCCCGGCATCGGCAAACCGGGGTGACTGGACGAGGGTCCTGATGCGCCTCTGGAAGCAGTGGAAGAGGGCGAGGACCAGGTCCAGAAACCTGCAAACGCTAGGAATCCACAGGATACAGGCGTGGACGTGGGCCAACACCCGTATGAGGTGCTGGTGCGCGGCATACAGCAGAGATTGGAGGGGCCCTGGAAAAAAGGGACGGCAAACTGACGGTGGTCAGTTGGCTGGCGGTCATTCTGAAAGCTAAAGTGCAAGTGGCTAATTTGGAACTCTACTTGTCAAACAAATGTTAAAATTGACATATTTACCACTTTTAGCTTATAACATATTGAAAGTTTTAATATTTCATTTATAATTGCATATTAATGGCCGTTAGATTATGTTGACGACCATTTATATTAGTTTTTTAATCTGATTAAAGATTGCAAAAATATTTTTTCACTATTAGTTAATTTTCGAACGCTAAAATCATTTATTAAATTTCTAAATTTGCAAAATAATATATTAAACTATGATTAGATATAAATATAAATATACATGGACAAACTGTCTTGTCAAAAATTTATAGATTTTCAACGAATTCACTACTTTTGACAAGGATTTTTGGCAAGTTTTAGACAAATTGTCCTGGCAGTTTTAGGACAAAATGACTTGGTGTTAACAGGATTCTCAAAGAAAAGTGTGCCAAAAACTTTACCAATTCTCATTGAAAAGCGTGCCATGATAAAAAATGACATGTCTTATGCTCATAAATATGCGCCGCTATGGCGCGCTAAAGTTGGAAGTCTGATGTTGAGAAAGTGTTCAGGGAGCAGTTTGGAGGATTGTTCAGAGGGGTGTGCAAGGCATCAGCGGCTGTTGTTCAGAGATTGTCCGGCGCCTGTTCAGAGCCTGTTCATAAACTGTTCAAAAGTCGTCACAGTCACGACATAGTCGGGCGCTTAAGATTTTATCCTGACGACCTGCCGACAGTTTTACAAATTGTTGAAAAGGTTGTCGAAAAGTTGTCCAGGCGTGTGTTCGGCGGCAGTTCATGTATGTTCAAAGGCTGTCAGACAGAATCTCTGATTGTTCAAAAGTGTTCAGAGCGAGTGTTGAAACCGATGTTCGCATGACGTTCAAGGCGTTCATAACATGTTCGGAAAGTTGTGCAAACGGCTGTCGAATGATTGTGCGGCGGCCGTTCACAAATAACTTCCACTCAGGAAAGCCTGGCAGAATAATCATTGAAGCCGACTCGGGCCAACCCTTTTCCCCTCCCCTTTTTTTCATCCCCCATCCCTCCGTTCCCCTTTCCCCTTTCCCCTTTAACTCTTCAACTCAAACCCCTGCTTGATCATTGTCAGACAACCAGGCGCCAGCTTCATGAAAAACGACTGTCCAAAGCCCTGTCCAAAGCCATGTAGATGGAGTTGTTCAAAAATACTCGCCTGCCTGTTTATAAGCTGTCTGTTCGATTGATTGGACGCGGTTCATCAGGCTGTTCAAACCAACCGTCTTCCCCGCCCCGCGCTTCTTCCTTGGACCCTGTTCAAAAGCTGTTCAAAACTTACTCAATTCTAGAAATAGCGCCGCTTCACAGCTTCGTTTTTTCAGGACGTTCATGGAATTGACAAATAAAAATATCCCAAAATTGTTCGTTAATCTGTAATAAGAAAGATGCCATGACAAAAACTATTAATTTTTCGCCTATATTTGTTGTTCTGGAATTATTTTTAAACGGCCGTCCATGGCGCGTCCATCCCGTCTATTTAATTCTATTCTATAAATGCTCGGAAGCAGTCGCGACAGTCCGGTCCGGCCTTAATAACGAGCTTAACCCCGTTCTGATGACGCCGTCCATGGACATTTGGCCAAAAACCACTGTTCACCCCCCGTTGGAAGCCGGTGAAAGTTAGTTTGGCTGTTCAAAGTCTGTCGCAAGTTGTGTTTGACAGGCTGTTCAAAGATTGAAAACACCCAAAAAGTCTACAAAGCACCCGACTATGTCGGCAAACGTTCCCGCCGCCGCGTCCGCCGCGGAGGTTCACAGGGTGTCGGTCGCAACGACGGGCGGAACAAGGCGGGTATGATCGCCGACGCGGATAATGTATGTCGCGGGGAGGATAAGGACTTGTCAGGACTGATAAGGAATGAAGACAAGGACTGATGAGCGCTGAGGATTAAGTTCTGAGGATAAGGACCGCGGCGACGCTTTTTCGACGGCCGGCCGGTGTCGCGGCCGGCAGTGTTTGCGACTAGCCGAGCTTGCGCCGCAGCGAACGGAAGCGGTGGTAGGTCATGCCCAGGAGCTCCGCCGCCCTGGCTTGGTTGCGCCGCGCCTCCTCCATGGCCCGCTCGATTATTTCCAGGCTCCTGCGGCGGATGATGAGGTCGAACTCGCCCGGGGCCAGGGGCAGGCTGATTTCCTCGTCGTCCGGCTTCGGATATTGCCCCGGCTTCGCCCCCGTCCGATCTCGGCGAAACTCTTGTTCCCGAGAAAATTCCCGATCCCGGGAACGCTCCCCCTCCCCTGAAAACTCCCTTTCCGAAAGATGATCCCGCTCCCGCCCCGCGTCGTCGCCCTCCTGCCGCGGCCCGTCCGGATAAAGCTCCTCGTCAAACTCCAGCAGTTCCGGGCCGATCATTATCTGCCCGGAGACGGACCCTTTCTCGTCTTGGCCGTCCCCGCCGCCGTCCTCGTCCGAGTCGCCCCGCGCCCGGTAGACGGCCCTCTCGACGACGTTCTTGAGCTCGCGGACGTTGCCGGGCCAGAAGTAGGTGTCGAGCTTGCGGAGGGCCTCGGGGGTGAAGACGGGCATGAGCTCCTGGCCGAGCTCCCGGGCCATGCGGGCGCCGAAGAAATGGGCCAGGTAGGTGACGTCCCCCGGCCGGTCGCGAAGAGGCGGCAGGGTGACGACCTCGAAACTGAGGCGGTCCCAGAGGTCGGGCAGAAAGGCGCCGGTCCGGCACATCTTTTTCAAGTCGGCGTTGGTGGCGGCGACCACCCGGACGTCCACCGTCATCTCGCCGGAGCCGCCGACCAGCTGGAAGGAGCCGTACTCCACCACCCGCAAAATCCTGGCCTGGGCGCCGGCCCCGAGGTGGCTGATCTCGTCCAGAAACAACGTCCCGCCGTCGGCGGCCTCGAAGCGGCCGGGCCTTCTGCCGCGCGCCCCGGTGAAGGCCCCGGCCTCGTGGCCGAAAAGCTCGGCGTCTATCAGGCCAGGCGAGAGGGCGGCGCAGTTGAGGGCGACGTAGGGCCCCTGCCAGCGCCGGGAGAGAAAATGCAGCCTGGCCGCGGCCAGCTCCTTGCCCGTCCCCCTCTCCCCGAGGAGCAAAACCGGCCGGTCGACTTTGGCCGCCCGGGAGAGCCGCTCCTTGACAGCCAGGATGCTCTCCGAGGCGCCCAGCAGATCCGGGACGATGGAGGAGGGCCCGCTCATACGAGGCGGCTGGTCCCGCTGGCGGCGGCGGCGGCCGAGACGGCCTCGGCCATGGCGGAGACCAGGTCGGACTTGTCCAGGCCCGGGACGATGAGCTCGGGGGACAACTCCGCCTCGGGCACCAGCCGCGACAGGGCCATGGCGGCGGCCATCTTCATGGGGGCGTTGATGGACCTGGCCCGGGAGTCCAAAGCCCCCCTGATGAGCCCGGGGAAGACCAGGCTGCCGGTCAGGCGCCCGGGCCTCTCGTAGCCCGTGTCGGCCAGCACCGCCGCCTGCTCGAAGTCGGCGCCCTTTTGGTCGGTCAGGTTCAAAACCACGGCGCCCTCGGCCATGGGGGCGACCACCTCGCGCCCGGGCGGGCCCGCCTGGGAGACCAGGATCAGGACGTCCGCCCCGGCCAGCGACTTGGTCAGGCTGCCCTTGACCTGCCTGGGGTTGGTCTTCAGGGCCAGCTCCTCCTTGATCCAGTTGGTCACCCCCGGCCTGCCCCGGTGGATGGCCCCGGTGCGGTCGCAGACGACGATGTCGGCCGCCCCGGCCAGCCGGAAGAAGTCGACCACGGGCAGCCCCTCGGCCTCGGTCCCGGCGATGACCAGCCTGATCTCGGCCATCTTCTTGCCCACCACCTTGAGGGCGTTCAAGACCGCCGCCAGGCAGAGGACGGGCAGGCCGTCCTGGGTGTCGTGGAAAACGGGCAGCTCGCCCAGCTCCTGGACGCGCCGCTTGATCTCCAGGGAGGTCGCCTCGCTCATGGCCTCGAGGCTGACGGCCCCGAAGGAGGGGGCCAGGGCGCTGACCGTCCTGACCACGTCGTCGGCCGTCCTGGCGTCGACGACCAGCGGGAAGGCGGCGATGTCGGCCAGGCGGCCCATCAGGCGGGCCTTGCCCTCCACCAGCGGCAGGGAGGCCAGCGGCCCGACGTCCCCCAGGCCGGGGACGCTCGAGCCGTCGGTCAAAACGGCCACGCTGTTGTACTTGTCGGTGAGCCTGTGGGCCTGCCCGGGGTCGGCGGCCAGCGCCCTGCACGAGTCCAGCGCCCTCGAGAAATAGTCCCGGTCCTCGTCCGGGTTCCTGTCGGGTTTCTTGACGGTTTGTGGGACCATTTTTTTCCTCGTCGGCGGCGGGGCCGGGGCCCGGCGTCCGGGCGCCTCGGAAAGACAGTTCCGGCGCGGCGGGCGTCATGCCCCGGTTTGATTTTCAAAACGTCCTGGCGAAAGGCGTCGGCGTCAAATTTACAATCTGTTCGATTTGTTCCTGGCTTGCTCCGAGAAAAAAATCTGTCTGAAAACCCGTGGGTTCGGGGGGCGCGGGGAGAGGCTTAAAACCGCCCCCCCTCCCGAAACTCCGCCGGTCAAAATTCCCGGCCCGGCAGTTGTCCTGCCAGCCGCTGCTTGTCTAATCTGATCTATCCTATTCTGGCAAGCGTTCACGGGGTCCCTGGTGACCCCTGCCAGGGACCCCGTGAACGCTTGCTTATAGATTTTCAACGAATTCAGTATTTTTGACAAGGATTGTTGGCAAGTTTAAGACAAATTGTCCTGGCAGTTTTAGGACAAAATAACTTGGTGTTAACACTGGGGGGAACTGAATGGTTACAAAATATCAGCCTCTTTTTCGATACCAGCGACAGTACCATCAAGAAAAAACGTTGGGGCCATCCACTGTTTTTCGCCGAATTATGGCGGATTCGCCTAACCCTCACTCATCTCTTCCCATCAGGGCGAGACTCCTGCCCCTCCCATAAATCCCCAGGCCAATTTTGATGACCTTCCAGGCCCGGCCCTCATATGGCTGGGCGTATTTCTTCTTGTCGATGGCCGCCAAAGCGTCCTGGGCCAGTTTGGCCTGTATTTCACTTATTTCCGCCTCGGTCGGGCCAGGCCTTTTCTTCCTCCTGGCGACCTTCATTCCCGCGTCCCCAGGATCGTCATCCTCGCCTTTCTCATACTTCAGCTCGATGACGGCGCGCAGGCCGTCATCAAAGACGACCACCATGTCAGGCGTTCCAATGGAGCCAGGCTGCTCCGCCAGAGAAATGACCGCTCCGGGCATGTCGTACAGATAGCCATGCAGCACGCTGTGGTAGTAAGACTCCTCGGGACGGTGGCGTATGGCCGGGATGGAGCCGAAGATGGAGTTGACCAGTGTTGACAGACCCTCGGC
>JAISET010000193.1 GCA_031264015.1 Deltaproteobacteria bacterium
ATTTCCTCTCATCAAACTTATCCCGACTTTCATATTATCGCGATTTAAAAATTTGTTTCATTTTCATATTGACTGCCGCCCGGGAAGGGGAGGCCGCGACCCTCCCCGGACCCCTCCGACAAAGGCCCCGCGGCCAGGCCAGGCGACAACCAGGCATCCAATGGAGTCGCGCGGGCGATGACAAACTGCCTGGAGGCGACGCCTCGCCTCCGGCAAGCCCCAAAGAGCGGGCGGGCCGGGAGGATCTTGAAAGGATTCTCATGCCGCGGGCTTGCTCCTCCGCGAGGGCCGGGCGTCCGTCCGGGAAAGACGCCGCGCCGAACAAGTGCTCCGCGGCCGTCCCGGAGAGCGCCAGGGACCCTTTGACACCCCCCCGCCAAAAAGACCCGGGGGTCGGCGGCCAGGGGCTCCGGAACCCGCCTTAAGGGATCTGGAGCCCGCCCCCCGCGGGTCTCATGCTTCCCTTTAACACCGGGCTCGACCTTGGATCGTCCTGGCCGCCCGTAATGGCCCGGAACCAAGCTTGGTGTCTCCCTGGGAGCCGGGCCGGGTTTCAGTTTGTGACGAGCCGGCCTTGGGAGGCCCCGCGACTCCTGCGACTCCCGCAAATTTGCTGCGCAGGGGCGGTTGAAGGGTGGTTTTTCACCTAAAGCCGGGGCGGGCAAGTCGTCAAACATGCCGAATAGGCGCCCGGCCCATGACGGCCGGCGGCGCCTGGCATGCCGCATGCTGTTTTTTTGGAGCCGGACCCTGTCGCCTGGGCCTGGCGACGGATTGGGCCGACGATTAAAATGTGGCCCCGGAACCTTGCGGGCCGCCCCCGTGAATGCTTACCCTGGCTGCCGCGGGGGACGCCGGGCGGCCGCCCCGCTCGGAACCGGCAGGAGGGGCGGGGGCGGGGGAGGCGGACGAAAATGGGCGGGGGAGGCGGGGACCGGAGACGCCGGGAGAATTTTCAAACAGTTTGGATGACAATTCTAGAAGAAGTTAATACTTTCCGTGTAAATATCTAATCGTTACATTATATTAGGTGTGTTATGAACATAAAATTTTCCATAGGCGCCGTCGGAAGTCTTATCTCCTTACTAACGTTAATCCCGGAATTCTAATTTTGTTTTTACTTACAATTTCCACGGAATCACAGTAGCCCGTCTCCTCGGCGCAAAGAAACCAGTTCCCGCTCTTTTTCATGTAGTAGACTCTTTCAATTTTCTGCCTGCCGTCAAAATTTGTTTCCAAAGAGGAGGACGTCAGCGTCACCGTCGCCTTCGCGCCCTCGACCTCCCAATTCCCGATGATGGGGTTGCGGGGCCTGAAACAACACGTAGGCCGCGATCAGCAGAACCGCCCCCAGGATTATGCCGAGCACTTTCGCCGGGTGTTTCACGGTGTAGTCGAGAAAACGCTCCTTGAGGTTGTCAGATTTTCTGTCGGACATGGGAGGCCTCTTTGGGAGAATCCTGGCGGACGACAAAAACGGCGACGGTCTGTAATCGGGAGCTTAACATGCCCGAGGCGACTGGTCAAGGAAAAACACCCTTTTGTGACAAACCTATTTTTTGGGAGGAACGACGGTCCCGAGGTGGTTTTCATCAAAGGAAAATTCTTTCAGTCTGGAATTGCCGGAAAAATCGATCGCCGCGGCTTATGATTTCGAGACCGACACGCCAACACCCGGAGGCTCGAATTCGCCGGGGAAGGCGGGGACGTCCGGCGCGTCGTCCGAGAGACCGCGCCTTTTGTCGTCTCTCAGGCCGGGGGCTTCCGGCGGCTGTCGGAGAAATACCCGCCCGTCTCCGAGACGACCACGGCGGCGACTATGATGGCCGCGCCGACCACCGTCCTGGTGTTCACGGGCTCGCTCAGGATGAAGTACGAGGCGACCATGGCCGTGATGGGCTCGAACTGGAAGCAGATCATGGCCTGGATGGCGGTGGTGTATTTTTGCGAGCGGGTGTGCAGAAAGACCGGGGCCAGGGTGCCCAGGACGGCCGTGAAGCCCACGCCCAGAAGAAAGGACGGGGTGATCGTCAGGCCCTTGCCCAGGTCGGGGTGCAGGGGGGCCAAAATCAGGCCGGACTCGAAGACCAGGAACGTTATCAAGGCCAGGGGCAGGATGGCCGTCAGCTGCCAGAAGAGAAACTGGTAGGTGACGTCGGGGTCGGTCTTGCCCTCGGTGTAGACGCTCATGTAGATCATGTACAAGGCCCAGACGGGGATGGCGATCAGGCCGATGACGTCGCCGGGGTTGATCCCCCCGAAGGTGGGGTCCAGGAAGACGTAGAGGCCGATCACGGCGATGATCACGCCGGCGAGGCTGTGCGGCTTGACCACCTGGCGGAAGAGGATGTAGCTTAAGACCGGTATGCCGACGAGGCACATCCCCGTCAGAAACGACGCCCTGGCCACCGTGGTGAAGTTGATGCTGTAGACCTGCAGCAGATAGCCGGAGCCGGTCAGCGCCCCCAGAATGAGGCCCTCCTTGAGGACGGCCCTGCTCGTGCGTCTGATCATCTTCCACATCAGCGCCAGGCCCACCAGGGACGCGACCAGGACTCGGCAGAACATGAACAGGGCGGGGGAGCAGTCGGCCAGCCCCCAGCGGCTGAACAAAAAGGTGAAGCCCCAGAGGCTCCCGGCCAGCAAGATGGCCAGATCGGCCTGCCAAATTTTCATAATAAGCCAGCTCGGCCGCTTTGACGGGCCCGGGAAGTCCCCGCCGGACAGCCGGACAGCCGGACAGCCGGACAGCCGGAAGCTGCCGGAAGCCGGACAATCGGGCGGCCTGCCAGTCCTGCTGGTCGGCGCCCCTGGCGACGGGGGTAAAAGAAAAACGATATGGGAAAAGACAGTGCAAAGAGACCTGCAAAATAAGCTTTTTAGCGCTTGAAGACACTTTGTATTTCCGCCCGCTTGCAAGTGGGCGCCGGTAATCTAGATGTATTTTTCCCCGGCCAATGTACCCTGATCGGCACTCTTTTGTCAAATTTTTCAATGACGGGCGCGTCCGGGGACTGTTCCGACGACGATCCCGCCGTCCGATCCCTCCTCCGATCCGTCCGCCGGCCTCAAAAAAAGGCAAAAAAAAGCTGCACCCGGGAGTGCAGCTTTTTGGGTTTAGCCTGTTTTTGGCAGGCTTATTACTGGACGGAGGAGGCTAACGGTCAGTTCGCCCAGGCCGGGTTAAGGCCGGGGCTCTGAGCCAACCTGGGCAGGTAGGGCTCCGGGGCGGATTTGGCCGGGTCGACCAACTCCAGTAGTCCGGGCGCCCGTAATATGGTCGCTAAAAAGCTCTGGTTTAAAGAGTGGCCGGATTTCTCAACCGTGAAGCGTCCGATGACCGGGGCCTGGGCCAGGGTCATGTCCCCGAGGAAATCGAGGATTTTGTGACGAACGCATTCATCCGGGAATCTGAGGCCCTCCTGGTTTAAAACACTACCATCTCCAGAGATGACCACGGCGTTGTCTAGACCACCGCCTAAGGCTTTGCCCAGACTTTGCATCTTCTCCACTTCGGACAAGAGGCAAAACGTGCGGGCTGAGGCTATCTCAGCCACAAAATTGTTTTCCGTGAAGGTGAAGGCGCGCCTTTGGTTGCTGATGTAGCCGGGGAAGTCGATGGTGAAGTCGACGATCGTCTCGGAGGAGGGCTCCATGAAGATCGACTTGTCCCCGTCTTTCAGCTCGAAAGGGCGGCGAACTTGAAAATAGGGCCTGGCGGCGTTCAGGGTCCGCAGGCCGGCGTTGGAGAGAAGCTCCACCCAGGGAAGGGCCGAACCGTCCAGGACCGGGGTCTCGGGGCCGTTGATGTCCACCTGCAGGTTGCCGACGCCCAGGCAGCCCAGGGCGGCCATGAAATGCTCCACCGTGCTGACGCTCTCGCCTCCGACGCCGATGGTCGTGGCCAGGGAGGTGTCGCTGACGTTCGCGCCGCAGGCCAGAACCGGCCTGGCGCCGGGGCTGTCGGTCCTTTGAAACCAGACGCCGGTGTTCTCGGGCCGGGGGGTCAGGACCATGTCTATCTGCTTGTTGGTGTGAAGTCCCCTTCCGCTGATTTGAATTTTCTGCCTGAGCGTTTTTTGGTGGTTGTGCATTTTACCCACAGTCCTGATCTGAGCAAGGCCCCTAAAATCGTCGGACATCATGTCCGCGACTCCCTCAATGCAAGAGTCGGGCCATGGCGGCCGGCCAGACGACCCTAAAGGTAACTTAACGGATTTCAGATCTTTCTTTGAAATTTCTTCAACCGGCCTTCAGGATGTCGCCGGGGATGACACCCGGGTGTGTCATTTTGACCACAGCCTTTTGCGGCCTTCCGGCCACAAAACGAATAGTCGAGAAATGAAAAGTGATAATTTTGTTTCAAGGTCAATAGTTTAAGCTATAATATGGCATATATATTAGGATAAAGTGCTAGAACATATTTTTTCAGATTTTTAAGAAACTATATGTTTCCAACCAGCAGCTTTAATTTATAAATAACTATTAGGTCCCAACATATTTCTTATCCATTAAGTCCTCGCGGCCGCGTAAGCGCTCCCCGCCCGGGAAGCCAGGTCCGGAAAATCCCCTGCCGGAGGAGGCCGCGGGCGGCCCGGGGCGGGAGACGCAAGTTTCGGGCCCGCTCCGGCCGGGGCGGCGCCGGTTTCGGGGCCGGCTTCAGCCGGGGCGGCGCGGTCTCCGGGCCCGCCGCGCGGGGGGGCCGACTGCCGGCCGGGGCCGGGGCCGATTCCCGTCGTCCCCGCCCCTTCCGGCCGCCCCCGGGGCCTTGCCAACGGGACCGACATCCGCTATATTAGGCTGGACAAAAGGGCGGGCCCCGGCCGTTTTCAGGCCGCGCTCACCGGCCGCCTAGGGAAGGAAGAATCATGCTTTTAGATTTGAAGCCGCAGGTCAAGGAACTCACGGACCGTCTCGAAATGCTCAGGGGGTATCTTTGACCTTGAGGCCCTGAAGTCGCAGCTGGCCGAGTGCGCCGACCAGATGAGCAGGCCGGACTTCTGGGACAACCCCCAGAACGCCCAGGCCGTCAGCCAGGAGCACAAGCGCCTCTCCGAGAAGCTCTCCGACTGGACCAGCCTCTCCGGCAGGTGCCGGGATGTCAACGACCTGTTGGACCTGGCCCTGGAGGAGGGCGACGAGTCCCAGCTGGCCGACATCGGCTCCGAGTTTTCCGCCCTCGCGGCAGACCTGGACCAGTACGAGATCAGGCGGACCCTCTCCGAGCCCAACGACCACTGCAACGCCATTATGGACATCCACGCCGGCGCCGGGGGGACCGAGGCCCAGGACTGGGCGCAGATGCTTCTGCGCATGTATCTGATGTACGCCGACGCCAACAACTTTAAAACCCAGATCATCGACAGCCTGGACGGCGACGAGGCGGGCCTGAAAAGCGTCACCCTGACCGTCTCCGGCCCCTACGCCTACGGGCTTTTGCGGACCGAGGTGGGCATCCACCGGCTGGTGCGCATCTCCCCCTTCGACTCCCAGAGCAGGCGCCACACCTCCTTCGCCAGCGTCTTCGTCACCCCAGAGGTCGACGACGACATCGTCATCGAGATCAACGACAAAGACCTGCGCGTCGACACCTACAGGGCCAGCGGCTCCGGCGGCCAGCACGTCAACAAGACAAGCTCGGCCGTCCGCATCACCCACCTCCCCACCAACATCGTCGTCCAGTGCCAGGACGAGAAAAGCCAGCACCGCAACAAGGACGTGGCCATGAAAGTCCTGCGGGCGAGGCTCTACCAGCTGGAGGAGAGCAAGAAGGCCGCCGAGGTCAAGAAGATGCACGACAACAAAAAGGAGATCGGCTGGGGCAGCCAGATCAGGTCCTACACCCTGCAGCCCTACCGGCTCATCAAGGACCACCGCACCGGCTATCAGAGCGGCAACGTCGACAACGTCCTGGCCGGGGACATCTCCGGCTTCATCAAGGCCTACCTGCTGGACCAGGCCGCCCTGGTCGACAAGGCCGGCTGAGGGCCCCGCCTCCGGGCCGGGGGCGGCCGTCGTCAATAATAACGAATAATAATAACGGCGGCCGCGGACGGTCTTTTCCGGTGGCGTTGTTCGGACAAACGTGCTTTAATCGGGCCAAGTTCGATTTCGCAGGCCATGATTTGAAATAATTCGCGCCGCTAAAATCCGTCCGCCAAGAGCCGGCCCCGTGCCGGGGGGGCTCGGGCGGGAAGGTGACGACCTTGAGCAACTGGCTGCCCGCCCTCATCAAAGAGCTCGCCGCCGGCCACGAGCCCGTCCTGGCCCTGGCCGAGTGCCGCAACATCTCCAAAGTGGCCGTCCTCGACGAGCGCGGCCACTTCCTGGTCAGCGACCTGATCGACGAGGCCCTGGAGCTCGCCGTCTCCAGGGCCTCGGCCGCCCTGGTCCCCGGCGGCGCCGCCTCCATGGAGCAGGACGGCGTCCGGGTGGTCCTGGAGCGTCTCGGGGGCGTGGAGGCCCTCCCCTTCTGGGAGGAGGCCAAAAAAGGCTCCGACGAGGCCTGGGCCGCCTGGCTCCTGACGGTCGGCCGGCCCGAGCAGGAGGCCGGGGACTCCCTCGTCGTCAGCCGCCACGTGCTCTCCGCCAGCGGCCCCTTCACCCCGCCGCAGTTCGAGGAGGACGGGGGCCTGTGGTCCCTGGTGCCCCTGAACGCCTGCCTCGGCCAGCTCTTCGTCTTCGGCGACGACGAGCTCGCCCTGGAGACCTCGGCCCTGGCCGCCAGGGCCGGGCTCAAGGTGACGCTGGCCTCGGCCAACTATCTGGAGTTTGATCTCAAGGCCGCCCAGCAGGTGGGCTTCTTCAACCTCGTGCCCATCTCCGACTGGTCCCTGGTCAGCTCCGAGACCCTGGCCCAGATGGGCGTCAGGACCGGGGCCGTCGCCCTGGTGACCACCCCCCTGAACGGCAGCTTTCTCGACTCCCTCAAGGAGACCAGGCTCGGCTGGATCGGACTGGCCGGGGACGCCGGTCCCGGCGGCAGCGAGCCCGGCCTGTTTCCGCACTGGGGCTCCGCCGCCCTGCGGGCCCTGGGCCTGGTGGCCGACATCCTGGCCAGCCAGGGCGAGAGCGCCCGTCTGGCCTGCCCGGCGTCCGCGGCCTGAGGGAATTTTCTTTTGGCGTTCGCCGCCCGGGCGAGTCTTATTTTTCCTCCGCGCTTCCGGACTAAACTTTCGCGGGCGTTTCCGAGCCTCATCTGGCGCGCGGCCGTAAATTTTCACCGTTTCCCAGCCTTGGCCTCGATTCCAGCCTCAGCCTCCGCCTCAGCCTCCGCGCCCGGGTTTGCCTCCCGCCCCCGCCACCGCCCCCGCCCCCGCCCCC
>JAISET010000229.1 GCA_031264015.1 Deltaproteobacteria bacterium
CCACCACGGGCTCCAGAAGCTTTTTCAAGTCGGCCAGCGAGATGAAAAGCGGGCTGGGGTCCAGGCTGTCAAAATATCTTTCCGGCACCACCTTCATATCCTTGCGAATCATCTCCGGGGGAACGGGCACGTCAAGATCAAAAGCCACGTCCGCCCTGTAAAAAATCTCGCCTCCTCTGTTCTTGTAGACAGGGCAGGTGCAAAAATCGCTGTGGGCGAACTCCCCCATGTAAAACAACTCTTCCATACTCTCACCTCAATAGATGTTGTGCGCCGAGCCGGGTTCCGATCATTCCGGACGGACGTTGTTCGGCGAGGTCCCGCCGCTTGCGGACTACCTCCCGGGCCGCCTGCCCGGGGTTGCGGTCGCCCTGTCGTTCACTCTGGGGGAATTATAATTTATTATTGTTAACTTTGTCAAGAGTTTTTTTAGGGGGGAAAGAAAATTTTTTTAACGGCCCCCGGGCTCTCAGGAGGCTGACTTTTACGAACGCAGGGCTCAGGCTGGGGCCGTCGCCAATTTAATTTTGCAGCTTTGCAGTTGTATTTGTCAAGAAAAAATTTATCTTTGCGGTTGTAAATGAATAAAAAAAGGGGCTCGGGGCCGGTCGTCACCTAATCCAGCCCCGTTCCCAGCCCTGTCCCTTTCCCTGAATCCCGGCAAATCCACTTCGCAAGCGCACCGGCCATGGAGTACTGATTTTGGCCGGCAGTCGGACGACCCCGATTTAAGCCTCCCCGCTTCAGTCACTTCACGGGCTTGACTTCGCGGCCGCCCCCGGGTACACTCTCAGCAACAGTAGAGTGACGTTTTCCTTTTTTTTAACCGCCGCCCCTCCCCGAGGCGACGGTTTCCATTTCCAGCCCTGCTAAAATTTATAAGGTAAAAAAGCGGGTAATCAGAATAATAGATTTTACAAATAAAACAAACAAAACCGTTACTTTATAGATTTTGCAAGCTGTTAGTCAATAACAGCCAAATCAGCGTTTCTAACTGTCAAGCGAAAGTTAAAGTCAATTTTTTTCAGCGTGACCATCTGAAAAAAGCTGACCGGCGACCCGCCCCCCGTCCAGCCGCAAGAGAGCCGCGGCCGAAGAAGCCAGGGGACGGGCCCGCCGCCGACCGACGGCTAGGCGGGTCTTGAAGGCGACGACGCGCCGTCAGGACAAGCCCTGAGACCCGCGGCCACTTTTTACTGACTAAAGGCAAAGAAGATATAAGGTCAAGAAGGCCTATCGGAGGTGACAACCCGATAGGCCTTTTTTTGTCCTGAAGCCCCCGACAATTACCAAAATTACCTGTTATTTTGTCTCTTTAGAGAAAAAAAGAAGGCTCCCGATGGATAAAAAGTACGTCGTCAAGCTAAGCGAGACCGAAGTTGAGGAACTGACCTCCATCCTCAACCGAGGGAAGCACCCCGCCCAAAAAAGAAAAAGGGCCCACGCCTTGCTCCTGGCCCACGAGGGCGACAAGTCCGACAAGGAAATCGGCCTGATAGTCCGCATGAACGACCAGAGCGTCACCGAGCTGCGCAAGCGCTTTTTCGTCTCCGGCTACGAGACGGCTCTCCACAGCAAGCCGCACCGCCGCCGCCCCAGGGCCATCGACTCCGAGAGCGTCGCCCGTCTTGTCGCCCTGGCCAACCAGGAATGCCGGGACGGGAAGCAGCAGCCGAGCCTGCGCTCCCTGGCCAAGAAATTCGTCACCGCCGACGGCCGCCACGTCTCCCACGAGACCATCCGTCAGGCTCTGAAGAAGTTCGAGGCCGGCTCCGCTCCTCCCCCGTCCAGGGTGGCCGGCCCCGCGGGCTGGCAGACAGAGACCTCGGCCGGCTGACCGCCCGGCCGGCCCCGTCTCCTTTGGGGACAATCCTCACGTCTCGTTTCGAACCTGCCCGACCTGTAAGGCCGCGCCATGCCGCCCGGGCGGGAGGCCGTCCCCGACTGCCCGCTGGCTCAGGCCGGCCGACATCTAAAAGCGCCTTTGGCTCCGGCCGCGAGTCCGGACAACCGTTAATGACCAAAACAAACCGCTCGACTGCTCTTTTAGTATATTCTGTATCCCTTCAGGTATTAAATTTGACTGGCAACCTTATTTTGATCAAATTATATCCACACTCATAAATTTATACTTTTATTTACATTACTAATTAGTTATCAACTAAACTTATAACTTAATAATTTTATTTAAAATAAATTTATTATAATTATAAGTTTATCAATATAAATATTTGATTTTTCTCTTTCTGACATCATTTTCGTCGTCATAAACTCAAAAGGGACAGAAACCGATCGCGCCCCAAGCGGCGTAAAGCAGCGAGGGTGAAGCGAGTGTTTGCCGAACGTCAGGATGACGAGTAAAATTAATTGACGATATCATCAAATATGGCGGCTTTGTAACATTTATAAGATAATTTGTGGTAAGTTGACAAATTTAAACTCCCCCCCGGCGTTTCATCCCCTCATTTCCTTTTTCCAGAGGCCCTGCCGGCCGGGGCGGGCCTCTAAGTTCGGACGCCGTTCGGAGCTGTTTGGCGAGCCTTTTTCACCCTCCCGCCCCCGTCGACAAATTTTTTTGAAAATTTTTCACCAGACGTCAAAATAATTTTTTCATAGTTTATACAATATGTTAGAGCATTATACAAGCAAGCGCCGTAAAAAGATGCGTAACTTCCCAAAATTATTTGACTAGTGAGGATAAATATAGATATATTCTAATAAATATTTTTTCACTATTTTCATCTCTTCTATTCTTTTTAGGTCTGTTGCCACCTTTTCCCACCTTTTTCAACCAGTCCGACCTCCCCTACCCGCCCCCGCGGCCCCAACTTGTAAACAACAAAAGTTGACAAAAAAAATTGTCTGTGTTTAAATGGCTTTCAGTCCAACAAGAGTAATGAGCCTTCAGCGGGATCGAGTTCTTGGGCCTGGGCCGCGGCGACTTTCCAGTCTGCCATTGCGCGGGTCGTCCTCGAACGAAAAATGTTTGCGCTTCACCCCGGCCCCGTCAAAGCCGCCTTGGTTTTCGACTTCACACTCCGACGCCTAAGGTGTAGACGGCTCAATTATTCTATTCACGCCTAAACTACTTTAAGGAGGTAGCTGCGATGGGCAGTGTCTCAACAAGCCCCGCCCAGGAGTTTGACCTTACCAAGCTCAACCCCATCTACGAGACGTACAAGCACGTCACCAATGGGTCCCTAATCCCGGTGCTGCAGGCCGCTCAGGAAGCCTACGGCTATTTGCCCGAGCCCGTTCTTGAGGCCATTGGCGTTCATCTCAACATTCCTATCAGCCAGATCTACGGTGTGGTGACCTTCTACGCCCAGTTCCACCTGGAGCCCAGAGGCAAGCACATCGTCCGCACCTGCCAGGGCACGGCCTGCCACGTTCGCAACGCCTCCCGAATCCTGGAATCTTTGAAGACCAACCTTGGCGTCTCCCCCGGCGGGACGACCGAGGACCTTCAGTTCACCTTGGAGACTGTGGCCTGCATCGGCGCTTGCAGCTTGGCCCCGGTTATGATGGTCGACCATGACACCCACGGTCGCCTCAAACCGGATCTCGTCCCCAAAATCCTGGAAAACTACCGCAATTGATGAATCGGGGGTTAAGTTAACATGAGCCAAACACCGACCCTGGCCCGTTTGAACAGTCCAGCCGACCTGGAGGCTATCAAGAAGCAGGCGGTTCCCAAGATCGCCATCCGCCACGACCCCAAGGCCCAGCCGTTCGAGGGTGTCACCAACCACATCATGGTCTGCTGCGGGACCGGCTGCACCTCCTCGGGCTCCCAGGCCATCGTCCAAGGATTCCGCGACGAGCTGGAGAAGAACGGGCTGGGCAAGTCCGTGGAAGTCTTCATCACCGGCTGTCACGGCTTCTGCGAGATGGGTCCCCTGGTGGTCATCTATCCCCAGAACATCTTCTATGTTCTGGTCAAGGCCGAGGACATCCCGGAAGTCGTCGAGGAGACAATCAAGGGCGGCAAGCCCGTCGAGAGGCTGCTCTACCGGGCGCACGCTGGCGCCGAGCCCTCCGTCCACTACAACGACATCGACTTCTACTCCAAGCAGAACCGCGTGACCCTGGCCAACTGCGGCCACATCAATCCCGAGGACATCCTCGAGTACATCGCCAACGACGGCTACCTGGCCCTGGCCAAGGCCCTCACGCAGAAGGACGACACCGCCGCCCTGCTCGAGGAGGTCAAGATCTCCGGCTTGCGCGGCCGCGGCGGCGGAGGATTCCCGACCGGCCGCAAGTGGGAGCTCTGTCGGCAGGTCGCCGGGGACAAGAAGTACATCATCTGTAACGCCGACGAGGGCGACCCCGGGGCCTTCATGGACCGTTCGGTCCTCGAGGGGGACCCCCACAGGGTCGTCGAGGGCATGATCATCGGCGGTCTGGTCATCGGTGCCGACGAGGGCTACATCTACGTCCGCGCCGAGTATCCGCTGGCCGTCCACCGTCTGCGCGTGGCCCTGGCCCAGGCCGAGCAGATGGGCCTCCTGGGCAAGAACATCCTGGGCAGCGGCTGGGACTTCGAGCTGCATATTAAAGAGGGCGCCGGCGCCTTCGTCTGCGGCGAGGAGACGGCCCTCATCCAGTCCATCGAGGGCAAGAGGGGCATGCCCACGGCCCGCCCGCCCTTCCCGGCCATCTCCGGCCTCTGGGGCAAGCCCACCAACAACAACAACGTCGAGACCTGGGCGAACATCCCGGCCATCATCCGCAACGGCGGGGCCTGGTTCGCGTCCTACGGCACCGAGAAGAGCAAGGGGACCAAGATCTTCGCCCTCACCGGCAAGGTCAGCCACACCGGTCTGGCCGAGGTGCCCATGGGCATCAGCATGAGGGAGATCATCTTCAACATCGGCGGCGGCATCCTGGGCGGCAAGAAGTTCAAGGCCGTGCAGATCGGCGGCCCCTCCGGCGGCTGCCTCCCCGAGAGCATGATCGACCGTCCGGTCGACTACGACTCCCTGATCGAGGCCGGGGCCATGATGGGCTCGGGCGGTCTGGTCGTCGTTGACGAGGACACCTGCATGGTCGACCTCGCCCGCTTCTTCCTCTCTTTCACCCGCGACGAGAGCTGCGGCAAGTGCACCCCCTGCAGGGAGGGCTCCACCCGCATGCTCAACATCCTCAACAACATCACCCAGGGCAAAGGCCAGGCCGGCGACATCGAGATGCTGGAGGAGCTGGCCACCAACATCAAGCTCAGCGCCCTCTGCGGCCTCGGGCAGACCTGCCCCAACCCGATCCTCTCCACGCTGCGCTACTTCAGGCACGAGTACGAGGCTCACATCTTCGACAAGAAGTGTCCGGCCAAAGCGTGCTCCGCGCTGCTGACCTTCTGGATCGATCAGGACAAGTGCATCGGCTGCGGCCTCTGCAAGAAGAACTGTCCTGCCAACGCCATCGAAGGCGACAAGAAGGAGCCACACAAGATCGACACCCAGAAGTGCATCAAGTGCGGTTCTTGTATTGACGCATGCCGCAAGAACAAAGCGGTAAATAAAGAGTAGGGTGCCCCCAATGAGCAAAAATGTTACCCTGACCATTGATAACCAGTCCGTTACCGTGCAGGCCGGCGTTACCATCTGGGGTGCGGCCCGCAAACTTGGCATAAACATCCCCACGCTCTGCCACCACTTCGACGTCAAGCCCTACAGCGGCTGCCGCGTCTGCGTGGTCGAAGTGCAGGGCGCGCGGGCCCTGGCCGCCGCCTGCTCCTTTCCGGTGACCGACGGCCTGGTGGTCTACACCAACTCCCCCAAGGTCCGCGACGCCAGGCGCCTGGTCGTCGAGCTCCTGCTGGCCAACCACCCCAACGACTGCTTCACCTGCGCCCGCAACCAAAACTGCGAGCTGCAGGCCATCGCCGAGAACCTCGGCATCAAGAAGATCCGCTTCCCGCAGAGCAAGCCGACCTGGGAGCTCGACGAGTCCAATCCCAGCCTGGTGCGCGACCCCAACAAGTGCATCCTCTGCGGTCGCTGCGTGCGCTTCTGCTCCGAGAAGCAGACCTGCAGCATCTACACCTTCGCCAACAGGGGCTTCAACTCCACCGTCACCCCGGCCTTCGGTAAGGGCCTGGGCGACCCCGGGGTCAAGTGCGCCCTCTGCGGCCAGTGCTCGGTCATCTGTCCCACCGGGGCCATCACGGTCAAGGACGACACCGAGAAAGTCCTGGCGGCCATCAACGACCCCGACAAGATCGTCGTGGTCCAGACGGCCCCGGCGACCCGCGTGGGCCTCGGCGACCTCTTCAACGAGCCCACCGGCGCCATCGTCACCGGCAAGATGGTCACCGCCTTGAAGATGCTCGGCTTCGACAGGGTCCTGGACACCAACTTCACCGCCGACCTGACCATCATGGAGGAGGCGACCGAGTTCCTCCGCCGCCTGACCAACAACATCCACATGCCCATGATCACCAGCTGCTCCCCGGGCTGGATCAACTTCATGGAAATGCACTATCCCGACCTCATCCAGCACCACTCCACCTGCAAGAGCCCGCAGCAGATGTTCGGCGCCCTGGTGAAGACGTTCTATGCGAAGAAGGAGGGCATCGACCCCTCCAAGATCGTCTCCGTCTCCATCATGCCCTGCACGGCCAAGAAGTACGAGTGCCTGCGTCCTGAGATGCGCTCCAGCGGCTATCAGGACGTCGACTACGTCCTGACGACCCGCGAGCTCGGCTCCCTGATCAAGAGCTTCGGCCTCAACTTCGCCCAGCTGCCCGAAACCCCCTACGACCCGGTCATGAGCTGCGGCTCCGGCGCCGGGACGATCTTCGGGGCCACCGGCGGCGTCATGGAGGCCGCGCTCCGCACCGCCTATGAGGTCGTCACCAAGAAGACCCTCCCCGCCATCGAGTTCGAGGTCATCCGCGGCCTCGGCGGGCTCAGGGAGGCCGAGATCGACCTCGACGGCACCAAGATCAAGGTGGCCATCGCCCACGGCCTGGGCAACGCCCGCAAGGTCATGGAGGAGATCAAGGCCGGCAACCCCCGCAACTGGAACTTCATCGAGGTCATGGCCTGCCCCGGCGGCTGCATCTCCGGCGGAGGCCAGCCCATCAGCCACGACATCAACTACAGGTCCAAGCGCATCCAGGGCCTGTACACCGACGACCGGAACCTGCCCCTGCGCAAAAGCCACGAGAACCCCGAGGTTCTGGCTCTGCTCAAGGAATTCCTCATCGAGTGGGGCGGGCACAAGAGCCACGAGCTCCTGCACACCGCACTGAAGGGTCACGAGCACTAGAAAGACCCGCTTCCGACCGCCTTTGACAACGCCGGAGGACCCGCAGGGCCCCCCGGCGTTTTTTTGTCCGACAGCCCCCGCCCTGAACATTTGGACCGGCGCCGCCCCCTCCCTCGAAGTTTCAGGGTGCCATTTTTCAAAAACGCCACCTTAAATTGGCCCGCCCCGGAAAAAATACCGCCCCTCGAAAAAAGTACCGGCCAAAAAGTTGTGGACGGCGCTTGGCGCCTCCAAAAGAGGCGGTCCGCAAAAACGCCACGTTAAAAATGGACCGCTTTTTCGAAAATGCTACGCAAAATGTGCCCGCCCCGGAAAAAATACCGCCCCTCGAAAAAAGTACCGGCCAAAAAGTTGTGGACGGCGGTTGGCGCCTCCAAAAGAGGCGATCCGCAAAAACGCCACGTTAAAAAGGGACCGTTTTTTCGAAAAAGCCACGCGAAATGGGCCCGCCCCTGAAAAAATACCTCCCCTCGAAAATAGTAACGGCCACAAAGTTGTGGACGGCGCTTG
>JAISET010000120.1 GCA_031264015.1 Deltaproteobacteria bacterium
CCCTGCGACCCAAGGCTCCGCATGCGGGAGCCCCGGTCAAGCCCACAACGAAAAAAAGGTTCACCGATGGTTTGGGGGGCCGACCGGCCCCTCAAACATTTTTCCCGGGTTCCCCCCCCTCCGGCCGGGCGCGCGGACGGGCGGCGGACGAAAAAGCAGCCTTTTTCCGGCCCGATCCTTGCAATGACATCAATTAGTCCGGCACGGAGTCAGACAATCAAGCCGGACCCCGGACACTTCCCAGGGAGCGGACCCATGAGCATCACCGGCCAGCACATAGCCATTTGCTGCGGACTTCTGACCTCGGCCTTCGTCCTGCTCGACTACGCCCTGTTTCTCATCTCCTGGGGCGGCTTCTAAAAGGCTCCGGGCCAAAGCCGGACCGATTTTGCCCCCTGGCCGGCCGGCCAGAATTCTCCCCGCCCCCGCCGTCCGCCCCCGCCGTCCGCCTGAATCAAAAGCTTTCCCGAACAAGCCCGCCCGTCCGTCCCCCTCCGCCGGCCCAAGCCGACCCTCTCCAAACCGACCCTCTCCTTGTTCCGCTTGTTCCCCGGGCCTCCGCTTGTTCCCCGCGCCTCCGACCCTGGCTCCCCCCCTGCCCGAACGACCGGCCCGCGCCCCCGCCAACCGGCGGCCGGCCTAAGCTCCCGGGATTAACCCACTTTTTTGGCCCTTTTTCCAGGTATGAAAATTATGCTACAATTCCTCGATTATGAAAAAAGGCCTCCTTCGGGGTCTTCCCGGCGACCCGAAACCGGCCGGTCGACAAAAAAGCGGAGCCGAGCACCACTCTAGAGGAATTGCTAAAAAAAGCTCATAAATTGCTATAGTTACATTATTACAAAAAAAGACTTGCTTTTTGAAGTCTAGAGTAGTAATCTGCATGACATTGTTCAGCAAGAAATTCATACATCCCCGCCACCCGGAACACGGCGGGCCCCGTTGCTGACCGCCTCGAAAGAGTTTTCCCGCCCGGCCGCCCCCCGGCCGGAAGCCCGGCCCCGCCGGCAAAAGGACCGTCCGACCATGACGGCTCGGCTCCCCAAAATCGGACTCGCCGCCCTCTTCTCAGCCCTGGCGGCCTTGCTCTGCCTGCCCTCCTGCAGCATGGAGGGGGCCGACGGCGGGCGGGTGGCCGACATCGCGGCCTCCCTTGAGCAGCTGGCGCCCCGGGATCTCAGGAAGACCGACTTCGTCATGCCCGGGGTGGTGGTCCTCTGCGGGGAGATAGTCCCCCTGGACCGCCCGGCCGTCTACGAGAGGCTCGAGGCCGAGTTCCTGCTCGCCGTCAACCATCCGGCCCAGGTGGAGCTCTGGCGCCGCCGGGCCCTGAGGTATTTTCCGCTGATCGAGGAGTCCCTGCGGAAAGCCGGGCTCCCCGACGACCTCAAGTACCTGGCCGTGGCCGAGAGCGACCTGCGGCCCGAGGTCTTCTCCCCGGCGGGGGCGGCGGGCCTCTGGCAGTTCATGCCCTCCACGGCCAGACACTTCGGCCTCACGGTCAGCAAGGAAGTCGACCAGAGAATGCTTCCGGAACCCCTTTTGGGGATCGGCATGAGGTATCTGAGCCAGCTGCGCGCCCGCTTCGGCTCCTGGGCCCTGGCCATGGCCGCCTACAACAGCGGGGAGGCCAGAGTCTCGGGGGCCCTGAAAAACCAGGGGCCCGGCGACTACTACCAGCTCGCGCTGCCCGCCGAGACCGAGCGCTACGTCTACCGCATCGCCGCCATCAAATTGGTCATGGAGGGGGCGGGGGGCTACGGCTTCAAGGGGGCGCCCGCCGCCGGCCTCTACCGGCCCAAGGCCTACGTCGAGGTGACGAGAAACTACCCGGAACCCGTCGCCTGGCTGCGGATAGCCAAAGACGAGGGCTGCGACTACAAGACCCTGAGACTTTTAAACCCCCATCTCCAGGCCCGCGAGGAGCTCAAGGGGGGGCCTTTCGCCATCCGGCTGCCCGCCGGGGCCGGCCGGCCGAAAACCGTTGGCACGTGACTTGCATTTAAATTGTCGGCGGACCAAGACGACCGAGGTCCGGCGGACGACGGGCCGACGTCCCGCCAGTTTGTTTTTTGGCTGATTTTTTTCCCTTGTCGATCGCTTTCGGCTTGTCGGACAAACCTTTGGCCGCCTCGTTGACTTGCCGAATGTTTTTAGTTTCGTCTTTTTTCTTTCGCCTCTAAATCCCACCCGGGGGAGCAGCCCAATGGCCAAGGATTTAACCATCAGCGAGGAGCGGCTCAAGACAGCCAGGACGCGCGTCTCCTGCAACTACGCGCAGCAGTGCCTGTGGTTCGAAGCGCCCAGCTCTTCCAGCACGACGTGCTCCAATCGCGACAGCCTGGTCTGTCAGAAACACTGCGAGGAAGTCTTCCGCGGCTCCGAGCTGGGCGACCTGAACACCGCCACCAGCTAGTTTTCCTGCCTGCCTTTGTCTTCGATTGAGACGCTGTTGTTTGATTTGTCGCGAATTATCTTGTCTAAGTCTGGTCCGTCGTTCAATTTGTCAGTTTTTGACCGCATGTTGCCATCTTAGATTAACTGTGCTGGTTAATTTCCGTCAACCAATAGTCTGAAATTATATTAATTTCAAAATAACTATAACTTGGCAAAATTATTCCTTTTTTTCTATCAACAAAACAAAGTCATTTCCCTTCGGTCCGACTCGTCATGCCCCTCGCCCCCCCCGTCCCTTTTAAAATCCATAGGTCCCGCCCATGAGCTCCCGCCCCGAGGACAGTCCCCGCCTGCCCGAGGACGCCGCCGTCGTCTTCTTCGACTTCGACGGGACGGTGCTGCCCGCCGGGGGTCAGATCTCCGAGGCCGACAAGCAGGCCCTGCGGCGCCTGGGCGACAGGGGCGTGATCAGGGTGGTGGCCACCGGCCGGGGGCTCCGCTCCCTGCGGAGGGACTGCCCCGAGGACCTGCCCTTCGACCACCTGGTCTTCTCCTCCGGCCTGGGCCTGTGCCCCTGGACCGCGAGCGGGCCGGGCCCGCTTCTGAGGTCGCGCAGATTCGCGGACGGGGACAACGCCAGGGCCCTGGCCGCCTGTCTGGAAATCAAGCGGGGCTTCTTCGCCTTCGAGCCGCCCCCCGACGACCACTTCCACCTCTTCCATGACCCCGAGGGTTACCGGCCCACCGAGGGTTATCTGGCCAGGCTGGACTCCTACCGGGAGTTCGCCTCCCGATACGCGCCCGGGCGGGACCCGGGCCCCCGCTCGGAGTTTCTCATTCCCGCCCCCGCCGAGGACATGCCCGCCGTCAGGGCCCGCTTCGAGGAGCTCTGCCCGGGGCTCTCCTGCCTGGTCTCCTCCTCCCCCTTCGGGGACCGCAGCATGTGGCTGGAAATCCTGCCCCCGGGGGTGGACAAGGGAAGCGCGGCCGCCGAGCTCGCCGGGATCCTGAACGTCCCGGCCGGCCGGGCCGTGGCCCTCGGCAACGACTTCAACGACCTGGAGCTCCTGGAGTGGGCCGGGAGCTCCTTCGTCACCCTCAACGGCGCCCCCGAGCTCCGGGAGCGCTTCCAGGCCGCCCCCGCCGCGACGGACTCGCCCCTGGCCTGGCTGGAGGCGAGACTGGCGGAAAAGGCCGCCGCCAAAGCCTCCGGCCGAAACCCCGGCCAAGGACCCGGCCAAAACCCCGGATGACCGTCCAGTGAACCCCGAGACCCCCCTGACCATCTTCGAGCTGCGCGCCCTGAGCCCGACGGCGCTGGACTTTCTGCTGGAGGCGGATCCGGGGCGGGAGGACTCCCCGGACGACCGCCCTGGCGCGAAAAGCTCCGAAACGGTCGGCTTGGTCGGGAAAAGTTTGGACAATCCAACGCCGGAGACAAAAAAGTCTCGGTTAGGCGACCTGGCGAGCGAAAATTTGGGTGACGAAAACCGGGGTCCAAAAAATCCGCCGCCCGCCGTCAATTCGACCCTCCCGGGAAATCCCCGGGGGGCGGACTCGGCCGGGGGCGCGTCCGACGCGGCCGCCGCCATCACCTGGCCGGAGGTCCTGGGCCGTCGCGCCCTCCCCGACGAGCTGGCCCCCAGGCTCGCGGGCGTCCACGCGGAGGGCGACTTCGCCTTTCTTTTCTTCTCGGGGGACGTCGACCTCGGCCCGTTTCTGGAGTCCCGCCCGGACCTGAGCCTCAGGCAGGTGCACAGGCTGCGCTACGACCAGTGGCAGGACGGGGCCGGGAGCCCGGCGCTCGCCGCGGGGCCTTTGCGCCTCGAGCAGGTCTTCTCGGCCGGCGCCTCCTCGTCCTTGTCCTCCCCCCGCCCCTCCCCCCGTCCCTCGCCCCGTCCCTCGCCTCCGGGGGCGCCCGAGCCTTTGCTGATCGACCCCGGGCTGGCCTTCGGGTTCGGGGGGCACCCCACCACCATGGCCTGCCTGGAGTTCCTGCTGAGGCTCTACCGCCCGGGGACCCTGGCGGCCCCGACGCCGGAGACGGCCCTGGACCTGGGGTGCGGGACGGGGGTGCTGGCCCTGGCCGCCGCCCGCCTGGGCGCCCGCAGGGTCCTGGGAGTGGACCACAGCCACCTGGCCGTCGACGCCGCCCGCCACAACGTCCGCCTGAACGGCCTGGAGGCCAGAGTCTCCGTGCGCCGGGGCCTGGCCCAGGACCTGGCCGGGGAGCCCGCCGACTTGGTCATGGCCAACATACCCCTCTTCGTGCTGACGGATCTGACGGCTCTCGGGGCCTTCGCCGGCCGCGGGCACCTGATTGTCTCGGGGCTGCTGCCGGAGGAGGGCGAGACGTTTTTGGAGGGGCTCGGCGCCGGCGTCTCGTTTAAAATCATGGACCGCG
>JAISET010000141.1 GCA_031264015.1 Deltaproteobacteria bacterium
GAGCTTAAGCCATCTCGTTGCCTCCATAACTTTCTAGGTTGCTACCGGCTGGAGCAGTCCAGTTGCCGGGTAGGTATTTCAACCCACAAGGTGCATGCGCCTTTCCACTGCGCACAAAATATTTATTAAATATAATGTCGACAAATTAGCGCAACTGTCCTGGCCGAAACGAATAAAACGGCTTAAAAATTAGTTTTTCTTTTTTTTTATTGACGAACTAATTTGACCGGTGCGGCAGGGTCGGCGGACCTGCCGGCGGCCTGCAAAAAACTTTCATGGGATGATCCCGCCCCGGCTGATGAAAGTTTGACCACTTTCATAGGAACCAATCCGGCCCGGAAATAACGGCCGGACGGCGCTAAATGTCCGGCCGGGGACGCCCGCCCTCCCCCTCCGAGTCCTCGTCACCGACCAAACCGGCGTCCCCGCCCAGACCCGCGTCCGCGCCCAAATCATGATACCGGCCGGCCATGGCCTTGAAAGTCTGGTTGACGGACGAAATAAGCAGGTAGACGGCGTTGAGTTCCGAGAGACGGGCGGAGTTGGCCGAGTTGACGGCGCCCAGCCAGTCGCTGAGCTCGGAGGCGCCCTCCCGGTACCTGTCCCGATAGTAGTCGCTGATGCGCAAAGCATAGTCGTATTTGCGCCTGGAATGCTCCAGCAGCTGTAGAAGCGTCTCGTAGTTGCGGTAGTAGACGTCCACCTCGTTCAGGGCGGCGGTCAGAGCCGACTCGAAGCCCAGCCTGGCCGTCTCGAACTCGATCTCCGCCAGCCGGGTGTTCTTGACGAGGGTGGGCCAGTTCAGAAAAGGCAAATTTATCGACAGCCCGGCGCTGCCGGACGGGCTGGCCAGGACCATGCCCAGGTCGTCGGCGCTGGACGAGATGGCCGAGCTGAGGCTTATCGAGGGGAACCAGGCCCTGTCGGCCAGCCTGGCGTTCTGAAAGGCCTTGTGCAGCCTGAACTCGGCGGCCCTCAAGTCCGGCCGGTTGGCCAGCACGGAGAGGGGGACGTCGAGGTCCAGCTTCGGCGGGACCACCGTCCTCAGGCTGACGTCCGCGAGGTCGAGGGGGTCGGCCGGACGCAGGTTCAGAAGGTTCCTCAGGGCCGAGCGCGCCTCGAGGATCTGCCGCCTGGTGGATATGAGGCTGTCCCTGGCCGAGAGGACGGACTGCGCCGCCTGGACCGGCTCCACCGAGTCCGCCTGGCCGCTTTGATATTTCAGGAGCACCGTCCTCTCCACGGCCAGGAGATTTTGGAGGTTCCGCTCGTTTTCCGCCAGAGTGTCGTTTAAGTAGCCCAAGTTGTAATACAGGTCGATGACGTTGTTGACGACGGCCAGCCTGGCCGCCTCGAGGTCCTCGTAAGAGGCCTCGCGCTCCCACTCGGCGGCGGCGACGGAGCCGGCTATTCTGCCCCACAAGTCCACCTCGTAGCTGATCCCGGCGTTCACCGAGAAGCTCCTGGCCGGGTCGCCCCCGTGTTTCAAATCCTTGCGCACCGAGGCCGACCCGCCCCCCGAGAGGCCCGGATACAGGTCGACTCTGGCGAGCCCCAGCTGGACCAGGGCCCGGCTCAGCGTCAGCGCCGTCCTGGCCAGGTCGAGGTTGTTTCTTTCCGCCGTCTCCACCAGCCCCGCGAGCCTGGGGTCGTCGTAGCCCAGCCACCACCTGGGGTCCAGCCGGTAGCGCTCCGCCGTCAGACGGTCGTACTCGAGCCTTTGGGCCAGGCCGCGGTCGGGCAGGGAGACCCTGGCGCAGCCGCCCAGCGTCAGCGCCAGCGCCAGGACGGCCGGCAGGACAAGGCGAAGCCCGCCGGGCCTTTTAGGATTTCTCCGGCCGGGGAGGGACATCCCTTTTCCGCGGGCGGGCGGGACGCCGGGGCGGACGCCGCTTTTCCCGCCGCCCCGGCCCGCCGGGGGTTGGCTTTTCGTCGCTTGCAAGATGAACGACTCCTATTCGTAGGCCAGCGCGTCGATGGGGTTGAGCCTGGCGGCGCTGCGGGCGGGCAGATAGCCGAAGACGACCCCGATCAGGCTGGAGCAGCCGAGGGCCAGAAAGATGGAGCTGGCGGCGAAGGACATATGAAAGTCCCCGGTCAGGTTGTTGAACGTCAGGCCGACCAGCCCTGACAGGGCGACGCCGACCAGGCCCCCGATGACGCACAAAAGGACGGCCTCGATGAGAAACTGCTCGAGAATGTTGAACCTCCTGGCCCCGACGGCCATGCGCACGCCGATCTCCCTCGTCCGCTCGGTGACCGAGACCAGCATGATGTTCATGACGCCGATTCCGCCGACGACAAGGGAGATCAGGGCGATGGAGGAGATGAGCAGGGTCATGGTGGCGGTGGTGCTCTCGATGGTCTGGCGGATGGTGTCGGTGTTCTGGGTGTAAAAATCCTGGCGTCCGTTGTGGCGCGCCGTCAGCAGGGCCGCGATGTTTTTCTCGGCCACCTGGGTGTTGACCGCGTCGCTGACCTTGACGATGACGGAGCTGATGAACCTCTCCCCGGTGATCTTGTTCATGACGGTCGTGTGGGGAGCCCAGAGGTTCAGGCTGTTCTGCTGCCCGAAGGACATGTCCAGGGGCCGGGCCACGCCGACTATGGTCAGCGGCTGCCTTCTGAAGATGACCACCCGCCCCAGCGGGTCCTCGGAGTCGCCGAAAAGCTCCCTGCGGGTGTTCTCGTCGATCACGGCCACCGAGTTGTTCTCCCGGACGTCCAGCGCCGTCAGCCCCCGGCCCCGGGCGACGGAGATGCCCCTGACGGCGAAGTACTGCTCCCCCACCCCGGTCAGCGAGGCGTTCAGGGCCTTGTTGGCGTAGACCAGCACCGAGCTCGAGGAGACGCTGGGGGCGGCGTTGGCCAGGTACTGCTGCCTGGCGAGCATCTCGGAGTCCTCCACCGTCAGCGTCCGCACCCGGCCGCTGCGGCGGTCGCCGAAGCCCGTCCCCGGCAGGATGGTGATGGTGTTGGTGCCCATGGAGTTGATGTTGGCCATGATCCTCTCCTGCGAGCCCCGGCCCAGGGCCACCACCGAGACCACCGAGGCGATGCCGATGATGATGCCCAGCATGGTCAGCGTCGAGCGCAGCTTGTGCGCCCCGATGGCCTGCAGGGACATCTTGAAGGCCTCCGCAAACTGGTCCTTGAAGCGAGCCAGGGGGTTTGTTTTTCTTTCCTCGGACGGCCCCGCCGCCCCGGTCCTCGCCGGGGCGCCCCTCTTGTCGGAGACGACGACCCCGTCCTTGAGCTCGACTATCCTGTCGGCCCGCGAGGCTATCTCCCGGTCGTGGGTGACGACGACGACCGTGTGGCCCTTATCATGGAGGGAGGCCAGTATGTCCATGACCATCTCCCCGCTTTTGGAGTCCAGGGCGCCGCTGGGCTCGTCGGCCAGGATTATCTGCCCCCCGTTCATCAGGGCGCGGGCGATGCTCACCCTCTGCTGCTGGCCCCCCGAGAGCTGGTGGGGGAGGTTCCGGAGCTTGTCGCCCAGCTGGAGCGTCCTCAGAAGCTCCTCCGACCTGGCCAGCCGCTCCCGCTGGCCGGCGCCGGTGTAGACGGCGGGGAGGGCGACGTTCTCCAGGGCGCTGAGGGTCGGCAGGAGGTTGTAGCGCTGGAAGACGAAGCCCAGCATCCTCCCCCTGAGCCTGGCCAGGTCGTCGGAGCCCAGCCGGGCCGTCGGGGTCCCGGCCAGCAGATAGGAGCCGGAGGTCGGCGTGTCCAGGCAGCCCAGGGCGTTCATCAGGGTGGTCTTTCCGGAGCCGGACTGGCCCATGATGGCCACGAAGTCGCCGCCCTCGACGTCCAGGTCTATGTCCCTGAGCACGTGGATCCGGCTGTCGCCCTCGCCGAAAAACTTGTTGAGTTTTTTTATTTCAATGATGTTCATGACGTCTAAAACCTGGGCATCCCGCCGCCGGTCATCCGCGGGCGGCCGCCCATGCTCTGGCTCGCCGTCCTGCTCTGCTCCATCTCCGTCTCGGTCATCTGGGCCACCACCACCTCCTCGCCCTCCTCGAGGCCGGAGACCACCTCCGTGTTCATGTTGTCCGACAGGCCGACGACGATCTCCCTCTCGACGGGAGCCCCCTCCGCCATGACCAGGACCGAGGCGCGGGTCCTCCCCGGCGCGGACGCCCCTCCGGACGGCCTCGCCCCGCCGCCTTCCGGCCGGCCCGCCCCGGGCCTCGCGCCTTCCGGCCTGGTTCCCTCGGGACGCGCGCCTTCCGGCCTGACCCCGCGTCCGGCCGGGTTCCCGGCGCCGTCCGGCGATCCTGGGCCCCCGGGTCTCTCGCCGCGGCCGCCCCGCCGGGAGGGGTCGCCGCCCGCGCGCCCGCCCTCGGGAGACCCCGGCCCGGAACCCATGTCGCGGACGGCCACGGTGGGGACGATCAGCACGTCGGAGGCCTCGCTGACGATGATGGTGTTCTGGGTGGTCATGCCGATGCGCAGCGTGCCGTCGGAATTGTCGGCCCTGACCTTGCCGTAATAGTAGACGGCCGAGCCGGAGTCGGTCGACCCGCTGTAGGAGCCGTCGGAGACGCTGGTGAGCCCCGGGTCCACGGACTCCAAAAGCCCCTCGAACCTTCTGTCGGGCTCGGAAAGTATCGTGTAGGCGACCGTCTGCCCGGGCCTGACCTTGGTGATGTCGCCCTCGGATATCTGCATCTTGATCTCCATCTGGCTCAGGTCGGCTATCTGGACTATGGTGGGCGTCGTCTGGTTGGCGTTGACGGTCTGCCCCTGCCTGACCGGCACCGAGACCACCGTCCCGTCCAGGGGGGAGGTTATCCTGGTGTAGGCCAGGTTGGTCTCCGCCGTGCTGACGGCCGTCCTGGACTGCTGGATCATCGACTTCGTCTCCTCCAGGGAGGCCCGGGCCTGGGCCAGGGCCTGCTCGGCCGACTCCAGGTTTTCGGTGGAGGTGGCCTCGCCTTTCTTCAGCCTCGTCTCCCGGTCGTATTTGGCCTGGGCCGTCCTGAGGGCCGTCTCCCTGGAGAGAAGCTGGGCCTCGTAGGTTTTCAGCCTGGCCCTCTCGGCCTCCAGGGTGTTGCGCTGGGTGGTCGAATCGATCTCGGCGATGAGGTCGCCCTCGCTGACCCGGTCGCCCGCCTGGCGGTGCAGGGTCTCTATCTTGCCGGAGACCTGGGCGCCGACGCTGACCAGCCGGGTCGAGGCCACCTCCCCCGTGGTGACCACCGTCTTGACGATCCGGCCCAGCCTGGCGGTGTCGGTCAGATAGCTGACGGCGGCCTTTTTCTGGAGGAAGACCTGGGAGACGCCCCAAAAAGTCAACCCGAGGAGCAGGAGAAGCAGGACGATGTTTCTGACCGTCCGCCCCCCGCCGCCTTTTTTTTCGCCCGACCCGGACATCACGCCCCCCCTCCGCCGGCGGGACGCCCTCCCCCGTCGGCCGCCGCCAGCGCCGCCCCGTAGGCCACGGTGAAGGAGGGCTGCGGAAGGACGGAGACGCCGGTCATCAGCTCGTTTTCCACGGCGGCGACCAGGGCGCGGTTGACGGCGGGCCCGCCGTCCAGATAGACGTCGTCGCGGATGCTCCGGCGGTCCAGCATGTGCCCCACCCGGCGGGCCACGCTCCGGTGCAGGCCCAGGATGATGCTCTCCCTGGGCGCCCCCCCGGCCAAAAGAGAGACCATCTCCGTCTCGGCGAAGACCACGCAGGTGCTGTTCAGCTCCGCCGGCTCCGAGGCCTCCCCGGCCAGGCGGGAAAAATCGGCCAGCGGGGTGTCCAGGATCCGGGCCGCCTGCTCGAAAAACCTGCCGGTGCCGGCCGCGCACTTGTCGTTCATCTTAAAGTCGACCACGCGGCCCTCCTCGTCGAGGCAGATGACCTTGACGTCCTGGCCGCCGATGTTGATGATCGTCCGGCAGCGGCCCGCGCTCAGGCGGTGCATGCCCAGGGCGTTGGCCGTGATCTCGTCCACCCTGCCCCCGGCCTGGGAGGCCAGCCTCTGCCCGTAGCCCGTGGCCGTGACGGAGGCGATCTGGGACTCCCCGAGGCTCATCTCGCGGCGGGCCATCCCGACCAGGTCCCTGGCCAGGCCGTCCTGCCCCGGCGCCGTGGGCACCAGGCGGCTCCAGGCGATCTCCCCTCCGCCGACGAGGGCTATCTTGATGGCCGTGCTGCCGAGATCCAAACCGATGCGATAAGTCATGACCAAACACGCTCGTTTCTCTAAAGGATGAAATGTCGAAAGGCCGGGGCGGCCGCCGGAAGGCAGACGAGACCGTCGAAGGCCAGATGTCAAACGTCCGGGCGGCCGGGCCGGGCCTCAGCCGAGGGAGGTTCTAAAAGCCTCGAGCCTGGTCAGAATCGCCCTGGAGTCCTCGGGGGCGTAGTCCGTCTCCAGACGCAGGTACCGGAGGCCCGCGTCCTTGATCCGCCCCTCCAGGGCCAGGCTCTCCAAATCGAAGGGGTGGCAGCCCTTGAGGACGTGGTAGACGACGCCCCGGACGTGCTTTCTCTGAGCCGGGCCGAGAATGTTGTTGATCCTGCGGTCGTTGTCCTCGAAGGTCGGGCAGGCGCAGCCCTGGTGGTAGCGCTGGGCCAGGGCTTTCAACAGGGAGGCCTCCGTCCCGTCCTCGTAGGGGATGGCGCCGGGCAGAAGCCTCTCCGAGGAGCACAGGTCGTCGACGGCCGGGTTGAGGCCGGCCTCCTCGAGCAGCGAGAAGATCTTCAGGTTGGGAAAGAAGATGGGGGAGCCCGCCAGGTAGACCCCCGCCGTCTTCCCCGGGGAGTTTTCCCGGGCGGACTTTTCCAAGCCGGGCAGGACCTCCCCGACTTTCCGGGTCCAAGTCTCCACCTTGTCCCGGAAAAAGCTGTGGCAGATGACCTGCGCGTAAATCGGGGCGGCGAGGCCCCGGCGCTTGAGCCCGCAAAGCTCCGCCAGCGCCATGTTGGCCCGCTGGTAGAGGACCATGGAGCGTCTGAGCTCCCTCAGGGGAAACTTCCTCAGGCCCGTCACCTTCTTTAAAAAAGAGGCCAGAGAGTAGACCTCCTCGCGCCAGCGGTTCTGGCTGCCGTCGGCGTCCTTCAAATGCGGGAGCTCCAGCCTGTGAACCGGCGCCTTGATTTGAAACCCGCACAGCTCCGCCATGCCCGCGAACTTGACCGCCCAGTCGCAGGTGGTGGGCAGTATCCAGGCGGCGAAGTCCGGGCCCGCCTCCGCCGACGCGGCGGCCCCCGCCGCCGAGCGCAGCAACGGGCACATGACCGCGGGCAGGGACGGGGCGGCCAGCCTCGAGGCCGCCTGGCCGGCGCCAAAAATCTTGTAGGGCTGGAGGCCGTGGGCGTGCACGAGCTCCAGGGGGGCCTGCAGGCACAGAAGGGCGGCGGCGGGCCTGCCCGTCCTGGCGGCCACCCCGGACTCGGGGGAGGCCAGCAGGTCGAGGAAATAGTCGAGCCCCGCCGGATATCCGGGCCTCCCCCGCAGCTCGTCGGCGGCCCTGGCGATCTCCGCGGCAGTCTGGGCGCGCGTCTGGGCCGCCGTTTTTTCGCGCCGGTCGGCGGCGGTCATTTTTTCCCTCCAGTCAGGCGGCCGATGGCATGGACCGGCGTCGAGCCGAACAAATTGAGCGGCCCCAGCCTGACGCCCAGGGAGCCCTCGGTGGAGCAGCCCTCGGCGCAGCTGAAGCAGCCCAGGCAGTCGGGGTCGTGGGGGCGGGCGCTCTCCCGCTCCCGGTAGATTGTCTGGTTGTCCATGGCGCAGGTCCGGCGGCAGGAGCCGCAGCCGCGGCAGGAGCCGACGTCCTTGACCAGCCGCAAAAGGTGCAGGCGCCTGAAAATGTTGATCATGGCCAGCATGGGGCAGACCAGGCAGAAGAACCTGTCCTTGAAAAACATGGCCGCGACCATGCCCCCGGTGACCGCCAGGAGGATCAGGGCGAAGACGGCGCGCGGGCTGGAGCTCAGGACGGGCAGGCCCAGGCGGTTGTAGTCGAGGGTGGCGAGCGGCATGATGATCTTGGCCGGACAGATGTTGCAGAAAGAGAGGACGAAGTCCCTCGACAGCCAGCCGAAGGAATAGAGGACCGGCATCAGGGTCAGATAGGCCAGCAGGACATACTTGACGTTCGAGACGCCCGCCTTGACCCTCTCCGACATCTCCGCCTCCCGCAGCCCCAACAGCCTCCGCAGCCTGGCCAGATAATCCTGGACCACCCCGAAGGGGCAGACCCAGCCGCACCAGCTCTTGCCCAGCACTATGACCAGAAGGGCGAAGACGACGAACCCGGAGAGGAAAAAATTCAGGGTCGACCAGGCCCGGGCCCAGGAGCCGACGCCCGTCAGGGCCTCGACCAGCGGAGGGAAAAGCCAGCTCATGGCCCTCTGCCAGGCCATCAGGTAGCACCCTCCCCCGCAGCTGCCGACAAACGGGCAGGAGAGGCAGGGGAGGGACGAGCCGAGAAAAATGTTGAAATGGCCGCCGAAGGTCAGGACGACGAAAGAGACGTGCTGGACGGCCAGGCGCAGGCTGCTGATGGAGACGGACATGCGGACAAACCCCGACGACGGCGCTCTTAGGAGACCAAGTTGAATTTAAACTTGCGGCGCGAGGCCGCGACCAGACAGGCCGTCAGGACGCCGGCGCCGCCGCTCAGGGCCAGGCCCCTGGACGTCCCCGCCCGGGAGACCCTGGGATAGGAGACGCCGAGGCTGAAGGTGACCGTCTTTCCGCCCCGCTCGACCAGAAAGACCACCTGGCGGCCCGGTGTCCCCTCGGTCTTCTCCGTCTCGACCTCGTTGGCCGTGTAGGAGAAGCCCCGCCGGTCGGCCAGCAGGGACAGGGGCTCCGGGGGGCCGTAGCCGTTTTCCTCCACCGCCAGCGACTTGCCGCTCTCGCCCTCCCCGGTCACCAGAAAGTCCACGCTCTGCCCGATCATCAGCCCCCTCATGGGCATGCCGTTCTCGTCGGGCAGCACTATTTTCGGCCAGTCCGCCGGGACGGAGGCCTCGGGGTCGACGGACGGCGCGTCCTCCGGGGCCCCCGACACCATGACGTTTATCTGGGCGTGCATGGTCGTCCCGCCCAGCTCGAAGCTCGAGAAGACCTCGGCGAAACCGCCGGCCGGAGGAGCGAAGGAAACCTGCCAGAGCCCGGCCTCGTTTTTGACGGCCGCGGCCTGGCGGACGGTCCGAGGCTCCTCCCCGCCCCTGGGCGTCAGCCGGTAGTAGACGACCGGGGCCCGCTCCGGGGACGCCGCCCCCGAGACGCCCAGGATCAGGGCCAGGGGGGGCCGCCCGCCGCCGGGCCGCCCCCCTCCGCCGCCGGCGTCCGGAGGCCTTCCTCCCCCTCCGCCGCCGCCCCGACGCTCGCCGCCGCCGCCACCCCCGCCGCCCCCCCTGCCTCCGGGGCCGCCCCCGCCGCGCTGGAATCCTCCCTGGGAGTACCACCAGCCGTACGGCTGGCCGACGTCCGGCATTTTCTCGCCGGCGGCCGCCGCCGTTCCGACCCAGAACAAAAGCCCCAGAAACATTGCCAGGCACGTCCCGAGACACCTTCCCCCGAGGCCGCCCCCGGGCGTCCGCCCGAAGCCGCGGGACGGGAATAACAAACAAGGCCTCATGGTTTTCTCCTTGGCCGTCCCGCCGTCCCTTCGGGGCGGCCGCGGCCGGTTATTTGAGGCGGCCGGGCCCGGCCGTTTCGAAAACCGCCCGGCCCCGCCCTCCTCGAGTCTTTGGTCGGCGCGTTGGTTGGCGGCGCGCCAACGCCCGCCCGACAAAAGTTTTTTTATGACGCCGCCCGCGAGTTTGTTTCCGACGCCGGGCGGCATGCCGCTAATTTTGAACCGCGCGCGGCGTTTTATCTTTCCGACAAAAACGTTTCGAATAATTTTATTCGGCCGGCCGCCGCGATATATTTGAACGGGAGCCGGCCTGCCGGCGGCCGCCGCCCCGCCCCCAAACAACGGGGACTCCGCACTCCGGACTTCGAACTCCTAACTCCGGACTCCGAGAGACAAGATGCGCCGCCGCCGCTGACAAACCAGCCCGCGGGGACCCGTCCTCAAAAAACCGCGGACAGGTTCGGACGAGGCGGAAACCGGGCGCGACAACCGCCCCGGACCGCGGACGGACCGAAAAACAATATTATTTTTTGCAAGCTGGCTTTAAATTTGAGAGGTCGACGAAGCCGGACGCCAAAAGTCGGAACTCCCTCGCGCCGGCGCGGGGGAAAAGACGTCAGGGCGACAATATCGCCCCGGCGCCAGCCCGAAACACCGGCCGTCGAGAATTACCGGCCCCGGCCTGATTCCGGAGACGGCGGCGGCGACATCGGTGGCGACGGGTTTCCCCGCCTGTCCGGCGTTCGGGGCTCGGTCTGATGACTTATAGGCTGTGACTATGGGCGGGGACTATGGACATGATCCCCGCGCCGACGCGGATGACGGGCGGGTTTAATTGGATCCCGGCGAGGTTCTGTGGGAGGGGCAGTCGGACATGGGGGTTGACAGGCGCGCGAATTTGGCGCCGAAAATAGGAGGACGCGGGCGGGAGGCGCCCGTTTTCGAGGTCTGGTCGGCCGGCTTGGCCGCGCGGGAGGCTTTCATTTCGACACCTTGCTTTTTTCGGACCATCGGCTTTCCCGGTTGGGAATCCCAATAATCGAAGTCAGGCTCGCTTGCGGCCGCGGTGGGGCGGCCGGACGGCTTCGGAAATTCCGAACGCAATAGCGATTGATTCTTAATAACAATAAACTAAATTCTTGTCAAGCATTTTTTTAACGGCCGGTCAAAAAAAATTTATTCCGGGAGGAACCGGAGGCGCCCGCCCGACGCTTAAGTTCCCGCCGCCGTTGAATTTCCGTCCTGTCCCCCCGCCCGGAAAATTTTTTAAGCCGTTTCCACCCCGCCGCCTGGTTGTTTGTACGCCAAATTTATTCCGCAGCCAGATAATTATAGGCGGCAATCTAATTTTATGACCACTTTGATATTATTTTTTAAAGCCAAATAACATCTCATACCAATCGCGTCTAAAACAGATCTTTCTTTTTGTCAAAAATGATCGCTGTCACTTTATCTTTTACTTAAATAAGGTAACCATTCAGGTCCCCCCCAGTTTGGAGGGGCTGACGGTCAGAAAGGAGGCCGCGGGCAGATCAATCAGCCCGATGAGTTAAACTAGGCCGAGGTCCAGTCCCAGGCCGAGGTCCAGGTCCAGATGCGGATCCATGATGTTTAGGCGGCTTACCGGACGTCCGAAGATAATCCGGCCTTGACAAACTCCGGCGTCTGACCTTG
>JAISET010000194.1 GCA_031264015.1 Deltaproteobacteria bacterium
CTGAGCAGGCCCCGCCGGTCGACTTTATTGGGTGGAAAAAGGCCGGAAGTCAAATAGGGACGTAACAATCATTCATATTTAGAACTGCTGGACCGTCGGGCCGTTGGTTGACAAGCATCCAGATCTGTGCAAAATTAATAAAATAGATGCCTAGGCATTACTTGTCGGCCTTTTTAAAAGCCAGACATCAGGCCATGTGGTTCCGACGCTTGGGCGTGTCATGAGAGCGAGAAAGATGAAAAAACTACCAACTGGGAACCAGTCTTTTGATGAAATCATAAATAAAGGCTTTCTCTATGCGGACAAGACCGCATATATCCATCGTCTCCTCCAAAGCGATGACAGAAATTACTTTCTGTCCCGGCCTCGCCGATTCGGCAAAACTCTGCTAATCAGCACCCTCCACGAGCTTTTCGCCGGCAAAGACCATCTTTTCCAAGGGCTGGCGATTGAAAAATTAGGTTATAAATTTCCAAAGCACCCGGTGCTTTTTCTGTCCTTGTCGTCGGACGGGCCCGGCGAGGAAATTCTTAATGCGAGTATCCTCGGAAAGCTTCGAGAAATTGCCATAGAGGCCGGACTGGACGACCAGAAGATAAATGACGCAACATGTAACCTCTATTTCGCAGGCTTGATTAAAGCCCTTGGCCATAACTCTAATTCCAAGATCGCTATCCTGATTGACGAATATGACGCCCCGGTGACCACATATATGGAAAATTATGATGTCGCCCAGGCCAACGCCAAAATCTTGCACAATTTTTTCGCCATTTTAAAGGACATGAAAGTTTCAAAACACATCCTCTTCACTCTCGTGACCGGAATAACCAGATACGCCCTGACTTCGATGGACTCGGGCCCCAACCACCTTGTCGACATTTCCCTTAACCCGGAGTACGCCGGTATTTGCGGCTTCACCTTGGACGAGTTCGAGTTACTTTTCGCCGACAGGATGGAGACGACTCTGGCCAAGCTTAAGGAGGCCGGAACAATGAAACCGACCGCCAGCCTGGAAGATCTGAAGCGGGAAATATATCATTGGTATGACGGTTATAGCTGGGACGGACAGACAAAGGTCCTCAACCCATATTCCATGCTGTTTTTCTTTCGTAATAATAAATTTGACAACTATTGGATCCAAAGCGGCCGTCCAAGCCACCTTACCGCCATGATCAAGTCCAATCCATATGACTTCGTCAAACCCAAACTAGACTCGTATCTTTCCGACGAATTGAAAAAATCCGAACTGACCGGGCTCAAGACCACCCCGGTTCTCTTTCACAGTGGCTATCTAACTGTGGATAAAATATCTAACGTCTCCATTCCGGACCCGGCCACCGGACTGGGCGTAATTATGGACTCCTATTCTTTCAAGCTTCCCAATTCCGAGGTGTCCACCTCCTACTACCGCGACTGTTTTTCCATCGTCTTTGGCGTGGAGCCAAATAAAGGCGTTGCTTTGGCAAAGCGTTCCGAGCTCCTTGAGGGCTTCCTCACCAAAGACGCCAAAAAAGTCAGCGAGGTGTTTAATTTTTTTCTGACCAAAATTTCTTATTATCAAAGGCCGAAGAACGAGAAAGAATTCCATAAATTTGTTCAGTTGATCCTCGTGGGCATGAATTTTAAAATTCTAAGCGAGATTCCCGGATATGCGAACCGACTTGATTTGTACTGCTTTCTGTCCGACGATGTCAGCCTGATCATCGAGCTTAAATATTGTTACGCTCCGGATAAGCTCAGTTTGGAGGATAAAAATGGCGCCATGGCTAAAGAGGCGCTTAGTATTCTTCCCCTGTCAGCCACCAATAAGGCGCTGGCCGAAGCCGTTATTGCAAGATTAGATACATCTGAATATAGAACTACATTAATAAAAATACGAGCTGATTCATCCGGCGGAGACGAGAATGACATTTTCGCCGACATGGCTTTAAATTTCCTGACAAAATCTGAATATAACCTCATCCTGGCCAGTACGATTGAACCGGAGCTCACGGATGATAGAAAGAAAGAGATTTTCAAGTCGCTCGCCCTTCTTTCTCAACCCGCTGAAAACGCGTCGCTCCCCTCTGAAGAAAAAATCGAGGACATCCTTACTAAAGCCTGCCTAAGAGCCCTGCGCGACATAACCGAGAGACGCTATCTCGACACTGTGGGACATATGGCCCGTTCAGTCATCTCCTTGGGGATGGCTGTCTACGGCAACGTCCCTCTCGTCAAGGTGATTTTTGATGAGAACCCGGCCCCGCGGAAGGCTGTGTGACAAGGTCCAAAAGCCGCCTCGAAGGCCGGGGCCGACCGGAGCCCCCGGCAAGGCAAGAAAGTTCCAGGACCGAGAAACTCCTCCAAGCCGGGTAAAACTTTAAAATAGCCCGCACCATCCTTATCCTCCACCCGCGCTTTCAGTCGTCGAGTCCCGTCGTTCAGCTTCGGACCTAGCAGTTGCTGAAGCGAGCCATTGCTGGCGATCAATATAGATCGTAACTTCTTTTATTAGATAGACTTACCTCTTTATTGTTTACTAAATCTAACAATAGCGATGATTTATTATACATAAATTTGCCTTATTCAGAATTTAATATACAATGAAGGTATACTTTAATCAAATAGATGCTAAAATTAAATGAAATTTATGAATAAAAATATTTAAATATTATAAAAATTATTATAAATTAATAATTAATTAATTAAAATTAATTATTGCTATGCCAATCAATTAAAAACACCTAACTCAGCATAATAAAAAAATATAAGTATTTTAGACCGCCTGTCCCGCATAATATAACCTGTCATCCCGCTTAATCGCCCGCAAAAATCTCCATTTTATGCTTTTGACTAACTCCCGACAACAACCAAACGCCAACCCTGAGCTGTTTCCCTGCGAGCAGCGGCTCCTGGGGCTCATTATGACAAAGCCGTTCCCCGGCGCCGGCCGATTGTTCGCCTCGGATTCCGCCGGCCGCCCGACGGGCGGTTTTACGGCCCGGATCTTTTGGCCGCCGGAAAGGCTGGCGTAAAAATCGCGGCCAAAAGCAACCCGCGGGCCGGAATCGCCCCTGGAAGAAAGTCCCGTTTTTTGTTGTTTTTAGCTTTCTTATGTGCTAATGTTAGCGCTGTATTAAACTAGAAGGCCACCTAACTTTACCAGGCCGCCGGCCACGGCCCACCCGGGGAGGGCGGCCGGGCCCGGGCGATCATATTTGGACGGACATTGTCGCGGATCCCTTTTAGTCGATCTTTCAGCCGATTTTTGTTTTTCCGCCCGGCCGGGCAACGGCCGTTCATCCACCGGCCCCTGGAGGACGCATGACCTGGTTTGACAGACCGAGGCCCGGACCGGCGCTGGTCGTCGTTATGGCGGCGGCCCTGTGTCTGCTGCTAGTCGCCTGCGACGACGCGCCGAAAGAAAAAACGCCGGCCAGGATAGTCCTGATCCCCAAGGTGACCGGCAACGCCTTCTTCGAGGAGGCCAACAACGGGGCCCAGAAATTCGCCGAGAAAAACGGCTTCATCGTCGAGTACCGGGGCAGCGACACCGCCGACGTCCAGAACCAGGTGGAGATCGTCCGCCAGGCCGTCAGGGACGGGGCGCAGGGAATCTCCATCTCGGCCCTGGAGGCCGGGGCCCTGGACGAGGTCCTCAAGGAGGCCATGTCCCGGGGACTGGCGGTGACCACCTGGGACTCCGACGTCTCGGCGGACGCCAGAACCCTGATGGTGTCCCAGGGCACCCCCGAGCAGCTGGGCACCATGCTGGTGGAGATGGCCTCCAAGAGTCTCAGGCAGAGGGGCAAGTCCCCGACCACCGAGGAGATCAAATACGCCTGGCACTACTCCCAGGCCTCGGTCAGCGACCAGAACTCCTGGAACAAGGCCGGGGAGGATTACATCAGACGCAACTACCCCCAGTGGGTGAACGTCGCCCCCTCCAACTATTACAGCCGGCAGGACCCGGTCAAGGCCGTGGAGGTGGGCAGACAGATATTGACCGAGCACCCCGACATCGACGTCGTCATCTGCAACGACTCCACCTCGCTGCCCGGCCAGGCCCAGGCGGCCAAGGAGCTGGGCCGCGGCGCCGGGGACGTGACCATCACCGGCTTCGCCTCCCCCAACGCCATGAAGGACTACGCCCGCGACGGGGTCGTGGCCAGATGGGGCCTGTGGGACTGCCGCGTCCAGGCGGCCCTGAGCTGCTTTCTGACCAACTATCTGGCCGGCGGCAACAAGATTCAGACCGGGCGCCTCATCGAGGTCCCGGACATCGGCCTGGTCGAGGTCATGCCCAACTCCGTGCTGGACCCCGCGGCGGCCAACAGCCCCGACTCCGGGGTGATCCTGCTGCCCGCCAGAACCGAGTTCACCGTCGAGAACATGGACGACTATGACTTCTAGCCAAAATAATCGCCGGACGACGGGTCTGGTTTTGGAACGGCCGAGCCTGGTCAGGTTCCCGACAGCCGCGGTCATGCCGCTCCTGATAGCCCTGCTCGTCATCCTGCCGGCGGCCGGCTGCAACCAGCGGACCAACGAGCTGATGGACGGGTACTACGTCGCCATGGCCAAGGACTACGACTCCGAGGGCTGGCGCGACTACCTGACCATCTGCGTCAACAACGGGATCATCACCACGGCCGAGTTCAACGCCGTCAACGACAACGGGCTTCTGCGCAGCTGGGACATGGACTACCTGAGCCGCGTCCACGTCAAGGGGCAGCTCAACCCCAACCACTACCCCCGGCAGTACTGCTCCTTTCTCATCAGCCTCCAGGACCCCGCCAAGGTGCGCGCCCTGGAGGGGGGCCGCCGCAGCCATCAGATCTTCGTCCTTCTGGCCAGGGCGGCCATCGACTACTCCAGGAACGGCATCCACGACATCGCCGAGGTCGGCCTCCCGGAGAACACCCACCCCAACCAGATCTGAGGCGGCGGCCGACAACCGGGCGACTTCGCCGCCGGTCATGACGGGGATAAAAATTGTCCCGGGGCGTCGCGGCCCATACTTTGGCGTCAAACGACCGGGGCGGGAGAGCCGGACCAGTCGCCCCCGGGCGGGCTTCCCGCCCGCCGGGACGGGCGGTTGATCAACCCCGCCGCCCGGGGCCGGGGCGCCCCGGCAAATGTCTGGATTTTTAGGTGATCTTTTTGACGTGACGGCAAAAATAGTGTAACTTTTGGATTGGGAACGGCGTCTCCGGCGCCCCCTCCCGGCCGGCGGCAAGCTGGCAAGACCGGCCGTTTTTGGCGGCCGGACGGCCCGCCCGAGTTTTCCGACAGCCTTTTCGCCTCCTCCCTATACCCCGGCCTCCCCGGCCGCGGGCGTCGAGCAGCAAGAGTTCCGAAAGTGCCCCAGTTGCCGAACATAACATATAAGAGCATTTCGACGAGGCTCCTCCTGACGACGCTCCTGGTGGTCGTGATCCTGACGCTGGGACTGTTCGGGGTCATGATCAACTTCATGTCCACCATGGCCGAGAACATCCTTTTGGACGTCATGCGACCCATGGCCAGGACGGCGGCGCAGAGCGTCGAGGCCAACCTGCACACCATGGTGGAACGCTTCTACGTGGTCAAGGGCACCACCATGCTCAGAAACCCCAACGCCCTGCCGGCCACCAAGCAGGAGGCGCTGAACGGGTTCATGAACTCGGTGGAGCTGGCCTGGCTGGGCCTATACTCCCCCGAGGGCCGCCTGATCACCGGCAGCGAGGAGTGCCCGGTCAGCATCTCGGGCCGGCCGCTGTTCGGCGTCATGAGCATGGGCGGCAGCCTGGTCATCGAGGACACCTCCGTCAGCAACAGCGGGCTCGAGATCGTCATGGGGGTGCCCCTCTACACCTGGAACCAGGTGCCGGAGAACGAGCCGCCGTCCCAGTTCCTGGTGGGCAGCTATTTCTACGATCTTTTGGGCGAGATCGTCAACACTTTGAACATCGGCACCAACGGGACCGCCTACATCATCAACTCCCAGGCCGTCATCATCGGCAGCTTCCACACCGGGAGCGTCTTCAGCCGCCAGCCCTTCAGCGAGATCGTCGGCGAGAACCCCGAGACGCTGGCCGCGGTGGGCCGCATCACCAAGGGCCTGATCGGCTCCGAGCCCGTCGTCACGCCCAACGGCGAGATGTACCTGAGCTACTCCCCGATCCGGGGCACCAGGTGGGCCCTGGTCATCCTGGCCTCCCGGGGCGACTTCATGGCCCAGGTCAGCCAGGCCAGGGTCACCGTCCTCTCGATCACCCTGCTGGCCCTGGTCGTCTTCACCTTCATCTTCCGCATCGTCTTCGGAAACATCGTCATCAAGCCTTTGAAGGACCTGACCCGCAACGCCAACAACCTGGCCCAGGGCCGCTTCGGCCTCGAGGAGGACATCAAGTCCAAAAGGGACCTGTCCATCCGCGGGGACGAGATAGGCTCCCTGAGCCGCGCCTTCACCATCATGAGCGGCTCCATCGCCAACGTCATCAACGACATCGGATTCCTGACCACCTCGGCCTCCGCCGGGGCGCTGAACGCCAGGGCCAACCCGGCCTCCCACGAGGGCGACTTCAACAGCATCATCACGGCCATCAACGACACCCTGGACGTCATCTGCAGCCACTTCGACGCCATCCCCGACGCCATCTCCATCTTCGACGGCCGGAAGGCGGCCATCTACGCCAACAAGGTCATGAAGTCCCTGCTGGGCGAGTACGGCCTCGACTTCAACAACCCGGGGCTTCTGGAGACCCTGGCGGGCTCGGGCGACCCGGCCAAGGTGCCGCGGGGCCTCAAGACCATCTTCGGGCCCGCCGGGCAGACCGGCGACACGTTCAGGGAGGACATCTCCCTCGCCAACAAGCAGGGCGAGAGGAGCTTCTTCACCATCCGTTTCAAAAGACTCGGGCTCTCCGGCGCCGGCCAGGCCGGGGCCGCGGCCCACGTCACCTGCTTCATGGTCATCCTCAACGACGTGACGCCCCTGACGCTGGCCCTGGACGCCGCCAAGGCCGCCAGCAAGGCCAAGAGCGAGTTTCTGGCCAACATGAGCCACGAGATCCGCACCCCCATGAACGCGGTCATCGGGCTGACCAGCCTCCTCCTGCAGACGCCCCTCGACTCCCAGCAGACGGAGTACGCCGAGAACGCCAACAGAAGCGGCCAGGCCCTTCTGGGGATCATCAACGACATCCTGGACTTCTCCAAGGTCGAGGCCGGCAAGATGACCCTGGAGCTGATCCCCTTCTCGCTCTCCAAATCCTTCAGCGACGTGGCGGTCATGTTCGCCGAGCAGAGCCGCAAGACGGGCATCAAGCTGCTGTTCGAGGCCGAGGGCAAGGTCCCCGACAACCTGGTGGGCGATCCCCTGCGCCTGGGCCAGATCTTCATCAACATCGTCGGCAACGCCTTCAAGTTCACCAAGACCGGCTCCATCACCGTCCGCGTCGCCCAGTCGGCCGCGCGCGACGAGAGAAGGGAGCTCGCCTTCCACGTCGCCGACACCGGCATCGGCATGTCCGAGGAGCAGACGGCCAAGCTCTTCACCGCCTTCACCCAGGCCGACACCAGCATCACCCGCAAATACGGTGGCACCGGCCTGGGCCTGGCCATCACCAAGCGCCTGGCCGAGCTGATGGGCGGGAGCATCTGGGTGGAGAGCAAGCTGGGCGTCGGCACGAAGATCTGCTTCACCGCCGAGTTCGGCCTCGACGACAATTTTAAGGAGACCCGGGTGGTCCTGCCCGACCAGGCCCGCGAGCAGGCCGAGCGCGAGGCCGGGTTCGAAGAGCGCGCCGCAGACGAGGCCCCCGTCGACGACGTCATGGTCAGGACTGCGGCCGGCAGCGTCTCAGCGGCCGACTTTTCCGCGGCGGCCCCGTCCGGCTCCGGCAACGGCCGGGACGCCTCGCCTCCCGCGGCGGCGGACGCCCCGGCCCCGGCCAGGACCGGCAAGCTCAAAAAGACCCGCCAGGGCAGGCAGAACATCAACGTCATCCCGGAGCTGGAGGGGCGGCGGATACTTCTGGTGGAGGACAACGACGTCAACGTCCTGGTGGCCAAGGGCATCATGACCAAGATGGGCCTCAAGGTGACGGTGGCGGAAAACGGGCAGGCGGCCCTCGACAAGCTGGAGCAGGCCTCCGAGGAGAGCCTGGGCCTGCCTTTCGACATGGTCCTCATGGACCTGCAGATGCCGGTGATGGACGGCTTCGAGGCCACCCGCCGCATCCGCGCCAACCCCGCCTACGCCGGCCTGGCCGTGGTGGCCATGACGGCGCACGCCTTCGCCGAGGAGCGGGAGCGCTGCCTGGCCTGCGGCATGAACGGCCATCTCTCCAAGCCCATCGACGTGGGCATCCTGGCCGCCACCCTCAAGGAGTTTATGTGACGGGCGCGCCCGCCGGCGCCGCCGCCCCCCGCCGGCCGGACATGCCCGCGTCAGGCCGGCGTCAGGCGAGCGTCTAAATCTCGCCTCGAATAAGAATTTTCTCCCTGTCCAATCCCCCCGCCCGGCAGCCGTCATTCCCATATTCACCTTCCCCGGCGCGTCACCGGACGGCTTCAAAGGAGTGTCTCCGGACGGCTTCCCCGGCGCGTCTCCGGACGGCCGGCTTTTCAGCCGAAGATTGTTTAAAATCCGGGGGCGCGAAAAGACGACGGGGGAAGAGAAAGAGGACGCCGGAAGAGAAAGAGAACGCTGGAAATGACGATTATTTTCAGCCGTCGATCCCGTCACTGGGGCGGCAGGCCGCGGGAGGCCGACATGCGCGACCAGAACGACAAAAACGACAAGGCGGTAAGGCCGGCCAGCCACAAGGGCGGGCCGACGGCCGACGTCCGCCGCTTCGACGAGCCCGCCCCGGCGGAGGCGCCCAACCGGTGAGGGCGCACACCCCGGCCGGCGGCGCCCCGGACGCCCCCCGGACAATCATCCCGGACCAGGCCGAAAAAAAGGAGGCCCGCGTGAGCGACTTGAAAGAGCCGGACGCCCGTTATGAGGACCCGAACAAACTGCCCCATCTGAATTTCTTTTTGGACGCCTCGGACGAGCAGCTCGCCGAAAAACTCGAGCATGTCCCGGCTCACCTCGACGGCCCCGGCGTCGGCTGGCCCGGCCGCCAGCCTTTCGAGTGGTTCCACCAGAAATGCATCAGAACGGTTCTCAAGGACGGCGACCGCTACCTGGGGATGCGGGCAGAGCATTTCCTCCTGATCTACGGATGGTCGGAGTCGAAGGAACTGTCCGGGGACTGCGTGGTGGTCTTGTCCAACCACAAAGGCAGGATGAACACCAACATCTACCGCTTCGTCGACAAGGAGCCGGCGCGGCCGCAAGGCGGACAATCTGGCGAGCAAGCGAGGAAGAGAAGAAGAAAGGAAAAGAGGAAGCGATGAAGCGAGTTGGCAGGCGTGGCGGGGCTACGACTTTTCCTTTCTGGCCGTCCTGGACGGAATCTGCTCGCGGACAAGCTCCAGTTTGGAGGTGGTCATCAGCGGCTTGTAGTCCCTGCCGAACCAGGCGGGCAAGTCCTCCTCCGGGATGATCACCGGCATGCGGTCGTGAATCTCGGCGACGCCGGCGCTGGCGGGGACCGTCAGGATGGCGAAATGTCCGAACTCCTCGGAAGCGGTCCCCGGCGCGTAGACGGCCCCCAGCAGAATGATCGGGAGCTCTTTGGCCGTGAACAGATGGCGGGCCTTGAACACGTCGTACTCGTAAAACCCGCAGGCGGGGACGACGCAGCGGCGGTTTTTTAAGGAGCTCTTCCAGATGGCCAGCTTGTCGGCCGTCTCGCTTCTGGCGTTGTAGATCGGGCGGGGCGTCTTGATCCCCGGGTAGCCGAAGACCTTGAAGTCAGAGAGCAGACTGTTGTTCGTCCGGCGCGAGACCATGGCCAGGTTTCCGGGATAGGCGTCCCTGGAGCAGACCTCCAGACGGCCTCTCCCGGACTCGGGCAACTGGTCCACCAGTCCCGCCAGGACCATCCCGAATCTTCCGGTCGCTTTCGTCGGGTCGGGCCTGATGAAGCTGAAGCACATAATCCTTTTCCTGTCTGTTTGTCGGTTTTTGGTCGGTTGAATCGCCAGTTTGTCGTTCGGTCGGTTTGTCGTTCGGTCGGTTTGTCGTCGCCGCGGTCCGTCCGCCTCGCCTCGCCGCCCCGACCGGCCCCTCCCTTAAAAGTCCCCCGCCCCTAAAACACCATATTGTCGTCCGTCCGGGAGTCCTTCGGAAACAGCTCCGAAATCAGCCGGCCGGAATCAGCCGGCCGGAGCCTCCCCGTCCGCTCAGCGCAGCCTCAGCATGCTTATCTGCAAGTAGGTGAGCCTGGGGTCCAGGGGGTCGGACCTTAGCGACGGCAGGGCGTTCAGCACCTCCAGCATGCGCGCCTGGAAGGCCGTCCTTTTGTCCATGTCGGTCAAAAGCTCCTGGCCCTCGGCCTTGGCGTAGAGGAAGATCTGGTTGGAGATCTCGGCCTTGTTGACCTCGATCAGCGGGGCGTCCACCTCGTCGCGGTAGTGGAGGATGACCTGCATCTCCAGCACCTTGGCGGGCTCGGCCTCGTTCATGATCAGGAAGAAGGGGCCCAGGGGCCGCTCCCCGGGCGTCAGCTCCCTGGGCGCGTCGATGGGGTCGGCGGCGATGGGCGGCGGGGGCGGCGGGGGCGCCTGCCTGCCTTTGATGAAGATGCTGTAAACCACGAACAACAGGCCCACCGCCACCACGGCCAGGGTGCCCAGCAGGATGAACATCTTGACCCTGGCCACCTTTTTAAACTGGGCCCCGGCGTTCAGGGGGGCGACGTCTATGTCGTCCGCCGGCTCCTCCTCCTTGACCTCGTCGGGCCTGGGGGCCTCCACCGGATGGCGGGTGGCGTCGGGGCTGAGATTCTCGGCCTCCTTCTTGGCCTGGTCGAAGATGCCGTCGAGGTCCAGCTCCACCTTCTGAGGCACGGCGTCCGAGTCGCCGTCCATCAGGCTTTTCAAAAAGTCCGCGCGCCCCTGGCCGGTCTCGTCGCTTTTGACGGGCGGCCTGGCCCGGCCCGCCAGGGAGCCGTCCCTCTCGCCGGAGTCGCCGCCCAGCGGCTTCCCGCTTTCGCCTGTCGGGACGTCGTCAATGTCGCCGCCGCCGGCCGCGCCCTCCCCGGAGTCCTCCCCGGCGCCCCCCGCGACCGCGGAGGCGTCGTCCGCGGAACCCGCCTCCCCCGGCCGGCCGCCCCCGGACGAATCCTCGGAAGCGCCGCCGTCGTCGTCGGCCGCAGCCTCGACCTCGTCGGGCTCGTCGGAGCCGCCCGCCAACCCGGCGGCCTCATGGTCCCCCGGCTCCAGCAGGGAGCCCGGACCGCCGTCGTCGGTGGGCCGGGCGGAGTCGCCGCCCCCGGGGGCGTCGTCGGGCTGCTCCTGCAGGTCCAGGGTGTCGGCGTCGGGGTCGCGGGCTTTTTTGGGGGGCCTGGCCTTGAGGATGAGCCCGGGCGGAACCGACGACTTGGCGGCGGCGTCGGTCCCGGGCGTCCCCCCCCGCCCGTCAGAATCGGAGGCGCCGGCCCGGACGGGCTCGGGGAGGCCGTCCGGCGGGTCTTCGGGAATTTCGGGGACGTCCTCGGGCAGGCCTTCGAGAATATCTTCGGGAATTTCGGAAATTTCGGAAATTTCGGGAATTTCGGGAATGTCTTCGGGGAGGTCCTCCAAAGCCGCCTCGTTGAAAGGGTCCTCGGAGCTGTCGGGGGAGTCGGAGCTGTCGGAGCTGTCGGGGGAGTCGGGGGAGTCGGTGGAGTCGGTGGAGTCGGTGGAGGCGGGGGAGTCCGGGGAGTCGGGGGAGGCGGGCGTCCCGACCTCCGGAGCCTCGGGCGGGACGGCGGCGTCCCAGTCGTCGTCCCCCGGGGCCAGGGGCAGATCGTCCCAATCGTCGGAAGCCGCGGGGGGCCTGCTGGCTGAGTCGCTCGACACTTGCTGGACAACTCCCCTCGATGAGGGCACCGCCCCCGGCGCGGGACGCCAGGTCAGGTCGGGGCCCGACGGTGGTCAAAATTCGCCGGGAAAAAAACAGCCCCGGAACAAGTCCGGCGGCAAAGGCTCGAGGCCGGAGACCTCGTTTAGGCGCGCCCGGGAACATCGGCCCGGCGTCCGCCCGGCCGTCATGACGACGGCCGTCGCGACGACAAGCGCGCGGAGCCGGCCGACAATGACGACTACGGCTCCTTGCTCTCCCGGCCGGCGGCCGCGGGCGGGACGGGGGGCCCGCCCGCCGCCTTGTCTTTGGCCGGGGCCTTGTCCCTGGCGACGGCCTGCCCCCCGGCCGGGGCCTTGTCCCTGGCGGCGGCCTTCTCTTTGGCCGGGCTTTTGACCCTGGCGGCGGTCCTGCCCCGGGTCTTCTCCCTGACGGCGACGCGGCCCCCGCGGACCAGCTCCTCGAAGTAGGAGTTCAAGGCGGAGCGCAGGTGGATGACGGCCTTGGTGTGCAGCTGGCTGATCCGGGACTCCGTGTAGCCCATGACCATGCCGATCTCCCGCATCTGCAGCTCCTCGTGGTAGTAGAGGGCCACGACCTGCTTTTCTTTTTCCGGGAGGGCCTCGATGGCCTCGGCCAGGACCCGGCTGGCCTCCGCCCGGCCCAGCGCCGCCAGGGCGTCCACCCCGTTCTCGTCGGCCAGGATCTCGTAAATGTTGGCGCTGTCGCCGTCGTTCTGGGTGAAGTCCTTGTAGGCGTCGAGGTCGAAGATGTTGATGATGTTGACCTCGTCGAGGAGCTTCAAATAGGCCTCGATTTTGACGCCCATGGCCTCGGCGCACTCCTCGTCGGAGGGCGGGTGGCCCAGCTTTTGCTCGAGCTCGCGCCAGAGCTTCTCGAGGTCGTTGACTTTCTTGCGCAGGGAGCGGGGCACCCAGTCGAGGGTCCGCAGGTAGTCGAGCATGGCGCCCCGGATGCGGATCTCGGCGTAGGTTTTGAACAAAAGCCCCCGCTCGGCGTCGTAGCGGTCCACGGCGTCGATGAGGCCCAGGACCCCGGAGGAGACCAGGTCGTCCTTGACCACGTGGCCCGGCAGCCTGGCCGCCAGGCGGTTGGCCACGTAGCGGACCAGGGGGGCGTACTTCTCCACGTACTCCGTCTTCTCGGCCATGGACAGGCTGCGCCAGCCCGGCTTGTCGGGGGCGGGCGCGGCGGGGCCCGACGGGCCGTAGGTCAGGCTCTCGGACATCAGTCCACCGCCCGTTCCATGGAGACCAGCCTGTTTAAAAAGAGGACCAGGCCGCCCGACCCGAAGGCGGGGGGCTCGCGGCCGATCAGGTATTTGGCCAGCTCGGTGACCCGCCGCGAGGCCTCGCAGTCGGGGTAGAGGATGTAGAAGGGCTGCTGGCGGCGCACGGCGGCCGGGACGTTCTCGTCGTAGGGCACGTAGCCCGCCAGATCCAGGGAGACCTGGGCCAGGTACTGCCCGGCCACGTTGCTCATCAGCTCGAAGACCGCCCGGGCGTCCCTGGGGCCGGAGACCATGTTGGGCAGAAGATAGAAGCCGCTCTGCCGGTGCTTGGTGTTCAGGGCCTTGATCAGGGCGTAGGAGTCGGTGATGGAGGTGGGCTCGTTGTTGAGGACGACCAGGTGCTCCTGGGCGATCAGATTAAAAAAGATGACGTTGGGGCCGATGCCCGCCGCCGTGTCGATCAAAAGAAAGTCCAGCTCCCCCTGCCACTCCTCGAACTCGGCGATCAGCCTGGCCTTCTGGGTCTCGCTGATCTCGTTGAGCTCCAGGATGCCGCTCGCGGCCGGCAGGATGTTGATGCCCTTGGGCCCCTTGACGATGATCTCGGCAAGCTTTTTCTCGCCCTTGAGCCAGTCGTGGATGGTCGCCCTGGTGCGTATCCCCAGCAGGACGTCGGTGTTGGCCAGGCCCAGGTCGGCGTCCCAGATGAGCACCTTGCGCCCGAGGCCGGCCAGGGCCAGCGACAGGGCCAGGGTGATGTTGCTCTTGCCGACGCCCCCCTTGCCCGAGGAGACGGTGATGACCCTGACGGGCCTGCCCTGGACCGGGCTCGGGGCCGGGGCCGCCTGGCCCGCCGCCTGGACCGAGGCCCTCGGACGGACGTGGCTGGCCGCGACGGGGCTGGCCGCCGGCGGCTCCCCCTGGTAGACGGCGCCCGTCCTGGCGGCCGGCGGGACGCCGGGGCTGCCGATCCTGCGGGGCTGGCCCGGTTTGGCGGCCTGGTCCGGCCGGGCCGGCTTGGGCGCCTGTCCCTGCTGGCCGGGTTTGGCGGCCGACTTGTCTTCTGACGATGCACTCATTGGCGACTCGCTGCCCGCCCGCGACGGCCGGCCCGGCCCTCGCTGGCGCTGGTTGAAACGAAACCCGGGGCGAAAAAAGCGTTCTCGCCGCCGTCCGCCCCCGGGTCCCCGACACCTATTTTAACCCAAAACGGGCCTTTTGTTAACAAAAAAGTCAATTTAATTCTCCCGCCTTAATTTTCCCGCCGGCGCGGGGGGCGTCCGACTGCCGCAAGGAACGCCCTGGCCGCCGCTTTCGCCCGCGAATATTTTTAGACGCCCGGGGACGGCGGCCCTGTCCGCGGCCCGGGGGAGTCCCGCGGCCCTCGTCCATGTTTTTCTAGAAAGGCTCAAATAATGCCCCCGGAATGGCCCGGGGGCGGGGCGCCCAGCCAGTAGTCGAGCAGGCGCTCGGCGTCGGCGGGCAGGAAGTCCTCCGGCGTCCTGGGGCCGGTGCAGAAAAAGGCCAGCGGGGGGCCCAGTCCGGCCAGAAAGCCCATGACGTTGCCCAGGCCGCGGGTCTCGTCGAGCTTGGTGAGAACCAGGCCCAAAAGCGTCGGCCCGGCCAGCCTCTCGTAGAGGGCCTCGAGGTCCTCGATCTTCAGGCCCGCGGGCAGGACCAGGAGCCTTTTGGCCCCGGCCTCCAGGAGGGCGGCCGAGAGGTCGTCGCCCGCGCGCCTGCCGGCGAAGTCGCGGGTGTTGGTGTCCACCAGGATCAAGTCCGACCCCTGGAAGAGGTCGATGGTCTCCAGAAACTCCGTCTTGTTCTGGCAGGCCCGCAGCCCCAGGCCCAGGATGCGGGCGTACTGGGAGAGCTGCTCCACGGCCCCGAGCTTCAAAGTGTCCAAAGTGATGACGGAGACCCTGCGGCCCTTTTTCTGGCAGTGGACGGCCAGACGCACCAGGGAGGTGGTCTTGCCGGAGCCGGAGGGCCCGGTGACCGCGACCAGCCGCGGCAGGGCCTGCTCGCCCGAGAGGCAGCGCAGTCTCGGCCGCAAAGTCTTGCGCAGGTGGTCCGAAAGCTCGCCGCCCCAGGCGTCCCGGGCCTCGGCGGACTTCTCGGTGAAGTCCCTGGCCCACCCGGGGGAGAGCCCGGTGTCCAGAAGCCTCCTGTACAGCCCCACCACATCGGGCCTCTCGCGCCATTTCTCCAGCAGGTTCTGCCGGTGGGCCAGGTCCAGAAAGAGCGTCCTGAGCTCCCCCACCTGCTCCCCCATGAACTCCCTCAGCCTGGCCACCTCCATCTCCAGCCCGAACTCCCCCGCCGCCGCGGGCGGACTGGACTGGACCCTCCGGTAGGCGGCGGCCCCGTAGGCCTGGCCGGCGTCGGCGGACTTTTTTCCCCGCGCCCGCCCGGGGGCGACTTCCCCGGCGTCGTCGTCGCCGGAAACCGGGCCCCCGGCCCGCTCCGGTCCCGCGGCCGGGGCGGGGGCTTTCGGGGGCCGGGCCGCCGACGACGCCCCAGGCGGGGACGGGGCCGCCGACGACGCCCCCGACGACGACGCCCCCGCGCGCCCCTCTTTGGCGGGGGCGGATCCGGACGCCGAACCCGCCCGTCCGGACGCCGGGCCGGCGGGCCCGGAGGAGGGCCCGGCGGCTCCGGCCGACGGCTGCCTTCCTCGGGGGACGGGGGCGGCGGGGGCGAACGGTTCGAAATCATGGGTCCTCAGCCTGACCACCCCGGCGCCGGCCGGGCCCGTCCCGGCCTCGTCGGCGGGCACGGGCTTCAGCTCCCGGGAGCGGACGCTGATCTTGGTCGGGCCCTCCCCCCCCGGCCTGGCCTGCGGGCCCGCCTGCCTGGAGACGGAGACGCCGCCCGCGGGACGGGGGGACGTTTTGGCGGAGGCCCCGCCCCCGCTGAAAACTCCGCCGGAAGAGGAGGAGGAAGCGGAGGAAGAAGAATCGAGGGAGGCCACGGAGGCCAGACTCCTGGCGCTCTCGTCGTCCAGGGCCGCGGCGAAGGGCGAGTCCTGGGCGGAGGGGGGGGCGGCGCCCGGGTCGTCGACCCAGGAGCCCAGCGCCGGGGGGCCGGGGTCGCCGAGGTCGTCGGAGTCCGCGGATTTGACGGCGGAGGCCTTGGCGGAGGCGGCCTTGGCGCCGGGGCCCGCGGGCCCGCCGCCGGAGCCGCGGGCGGCGGACGCCTTGGGGCTCCGGGCCCGGCCGGGGTCGGGGACGTCCTCGTCGCGGGCGCCGGCGGTGACCTCGACCAGGGGCGCGCCCGTGGCCTCGTCGACCGCCGCCCTCTGAGAGAGGACGACGGCGTCCGGGCCGAACTCGTCCTTGATCTGGGCCGCGACCGCGGGCAGGTCGGGGCCGGTGAAGCGCTTAATCCGCATAGCTGAAGGTCACCTCGCCCAAAATTTTCAGTCTGATGTTGTTGGTGAGCTCCGAGTGGCTGATGACCACCAGGTTGGTCAGAAAGCGCTCCGTCAGCTTGCGCAGGTGGCGTCTGACCATGGGCGAGCAGAGGACCACCGGCTGGAAGTTCTGGCTGGTCAGCTGGGTGACGGCGTTGGAGACGGCCGTGAGAATGCGCTGGCCCGTGTCGGGGTCCAGGGCCAGGTAGGCCCCGCGCTCGGTCTCGTTGATGGAGCGCGACAAGGTCTCCTCGATGTCCTGGCCGATGGTCATCAGAGGCAGCTCCCCGCTGGGCACCACGTAGTTGCGGATGATGCCGCGGGCGAGCTTCTGGCGGACGAACTCGGTCAGAAGATCCGTGTCCCGGGTCAGCTGGGCGTGGTCGGCCAGGTCCTCCAGAATGGAGGGCATGTCCCTGATGGAGACGCGCTCCTTGAGCAGGTTCTGCAAAACTTTCTGAATCTGCCCCAAAGACAACAGATTCGGGACCAGCTCCTCCACCACCTTGTCGTTGGTCTGGGCCACGCCGTCGATGAGCTTCTGGACGTCCTGGCGGGAGATGAGCTCGTCGGCGTGGTTGCGGACGACCTCGGTCAGGTGCGTGGCCATGACCGAGGCCAGGTCCACCACGGTCCAGCCGGCGTGCTGGGCCTCGTCGCGGTGGTCCTCGGAGATCCACAGGGCGTTCAGGCCGAAAGCCGGCTCCTGGGTGGGGATGCCCGGCACGGTCTTGCGGGCGTCGCCGGGGTCCATGGCCAGCTGGTGCCCGATGAGCATCTCGGCCCGGGCCACCTCGTCGCCCTTGATGAGGATGGCGTACTCCCCCGGGCGCAGCTGCAGGTTGTCGCGCACGTGCATCAGGGGCACGATGAAGCCCGACTCCAGGGCGAACTGGCGGCGGATGGAGCGGATGCGGTCCATCAGCTCGCCGCCCTGCTCGTCGTCCACCAGGGGGATGAGCCCGTAGCCCACCTCCAGTTCCAGGACGTCCAGGGGCAGAAGGGCCTCCATCCTCTCCGGGACGGCCGGGGCCTTGGCGCCGGGGGCGGGGGGCGTCCCGGGCGAGCCGGGGGCGGGGGCCGTTCCGGGCGGGCCGGGGGCGGACGCCGGTCCTCCCGCGGGCCCGATAGGCCGTCTGGAGCCGCCCTCCATGGCCGCGCGGTCCAGGCGGCGCCTGCGGTAGACGGCGAAGGACGCGGACAGGACGACGACGCCGGTCAGACAAAAAGCGATGGTCGGGAGGCCGGGCAGAAGGCCCAGAAAGAAGATGACGCCGCCGGAGAGGGCCAGGGCCTCGGGCTTGAAAGTGAACTGGGCCACAAGCTCCGAGGACATGGTCGCCTCGGAGCCCGCCCGGCTGACGATGATGCCCGCGGCGGTGGAGACCATCAGGGCGGGCAGCTGGCTGACCAGGCCGTCGCCAACGGTCATGATGGTGTAGGTGGAGGCGGCCACCTCCGGGCTCATGCCCTCCTGGAGGACGCCGATGACGAAGCCGCCGACGATGTTGATCAAAGTGATGATGATGCCGGCGATGGCGTCGCCCCTGACAAACTTGGAGGCGCCGTCCATGGCCCCGTAGAAGTCGGCCTCCCTGGCGATGACCTCCCGGCGGCCCTTGGCCTCGGCCTCCTGGATGAGACCCGCGGCCAGGTCGGCGTCGATGGCCATCTGCTTGCCGGGCATGGCGTCAAGGGTGAAGCGGGCGGCCACCTCGGCGATGCGGCCGGAGCCCTTGGTGATGACCATGAAGTTGATGACCACCAGGATGGCGAAAATGATGACGCCGACCACGTAGTTGCCGCCGACCACGAAGTTGCCGAAGGCCTGGATGACCTCCCCGGCCGCCGCCGTGCCGACGGAGCCGTTTAACAGGATCAGCCTGGTGGAGGCGATGTTCAGCGCCAGGCGGCAGAGGGTCAGGATCAGCAAAAGCGACGGGAAGACGCTGAAGTCCAGGGGCTTGAGCGTGTACATGGCCGTCAGCAGGACGATGACGCTGATGGCCACGTTGAAGGTCAGGAACAGGTCCAGGGCCTTGGTGGGCAGAGGAAACAGAAACACCATGAGAATGCCCACCACCCCCAGGCCGATGATCATGTTTCCGCTGCCCTTGCCGGAGACGCGCTCGCTTAGCCGTCCCCAAACCGTGTCAGCCATTGGCTCTCCGTCCCTTGACCTTGTAAATGTAGCTCAAGACCTCGGCCACTGCCTTGTAAAATTCCGCGGGAATGGTCTGGCCCACCTCCACGGCCTTGTAGAGGGCCTGGGCCAGCGGCTTGTTCTCGACTATGGGCACCTTGTTCTCCCGGGCGATGTCCTTGATTCTCAAAGCCATGAAGTCCTGCCCCTTGGCCAGCACCACCGGGGCCGGGGCCTTGCTCTTGTCATATAAAAGCGCCACGGCGAAGTGGGTGGGGTTGGCGATGACCACGTCGGCCCGGGGCACGTCGTTTAGCTGCCGCTTTTTGCTGGCCTCCCGCTGGGCCTGGCGGATGCGGTTTTTGACGATCGGGTCGCCCTCGATCTGCTTGTACTCGTCCTTGACCTCCTGCTTGGTCATGCGCATGTCCTGCATGAACTGCCAGCGCTGGTAGCCGTAGTCGAGGACGGCCAGCACGAGGAGCAAAAGGCATGTCTTGATGAAGATCTCCAGGGAAATCTTCAAGACCAGCAGGCCGATGGTGACGACGGGCATGTCCACCATCAGGACGAAGTCGTCTATATGGTCGCGGACGACCAGATAGCCCATGTAGAAGATGATGGACATCTTGAAGATGCTTTTCAGGCACTCGACCACGGTCTTGACCTTGAAAAACCTCCCCATGCCCGTGATGAAGTTGAGCTTGTCCAGCTTGGGGACGACGCTGTCGGCCACCACCATGAAGCCGCCCAGCTGGTAGAGGTTGACGGCCACCGAGGTGACGAGGACCACCAGGGCCACCGGCAGGACGATGATCAGGCACTCCGTCAGGACCATCCGGCCCATGGACAGGACGTTCTCGGGGCTGGTCTGAAACTCGTTGAACCGCAGAAAGAAATACTGGAAGACGCCCACGGTCCTGCGCCAGCCCGCCGGCCCCAGGACCACCAGGACCAGGCAGGCGGACAGCAGCACGAGGGAGGCCGTGACCTCCATGCTCTTGGGGACCTGCCCCTTCTCTCTGGCCTGGCTGAGCTTGTGCCCGGTCGCCTCTTCAGTTTTTTCTCCGGATTCCTCGCTCATGAGTCTTCTTCCTCTTTGTGTTGGCGTCCGCGTTTGTTTTTAAAAATTGGTCTTCCGTTTCCCCGCGCCGCTTTTGTTTCGTCCGTTTCCTCGGCTTCTTCTATTTCTTCTATTTCTTCAATTTCTTCAATTTCTTCAATTTCTTCTATTTCTTCTATTTCTTCTATTTCTTCAATTTCTTCAGTTTCTTCCCGCCGCCTTGTTTTTCCCGACGCGCAGCCGCGTCCCCGGACGGGCAGGCCTCCATTATATACCTCCGCCCGTCAATTTTCCGTCGCCGCCCGTCAGAACGGCGCGAGCAGCTCCAAAAGTCTCCCCAGGGCCACCTGGACCTCGAAAAGGGCCTGCCCGACCAGCCTGGGCCAGAAGTCCATGGAGAAGCCCGTCAGGGCCAGGCCGGCCAGGATGTACAGGGGCATGCCCACGAAGAGGACCTGCATCTGCGGGACGGTCTTGGCCACGATGCCGAAGGAGACCTTGGCGCAGAAGAGGACGCCCACGACGGGGGCGGCGATCTTGACGGCCAGCACGTACATGCGGCCGACGGCCGAAAGGACCTCGGAGAATGTCTCCGGCCGCCAGAAGGCCACGACCCCGACCGGGGCCACCTGGAAGCTGTCCACCAGGGCCTTGATGACGATCAAGTGGCCGTTGGCGTACAGAAAGATCAGAATGAAGACGATGTAGACCAGCCGGGAGACCACGGGCACCTGGGCGCCGGTCTGGGGGTCCAGGAGGTTGACCATGGTCATGCTCATCTGGAAGCTCAGATACTCGCCGGCCATGTTGGCCGTCTCCAGGATCAGCCGCACCATGAAGGCCATGACCAGCCCGGTCAGAAGCTCGCCGACGGCCAGCCAGGCGAAGCCGAACCAGGTCATGGGCATCAGCTCGGCCGTGTAGGCCACCGTCGGGGCGACCACGAAGGTCATGGTCAGGGCGATGGCCACCTTGGCCTCGGTGAACACGTTGGGGCTCCCGATGACCGGGGCGAAGGCCACGATCATGGAAAAACGAAGCAGGACGAGAACAAAGGCGGCGAACTCGTCCGCGTTGATTATCGGAGCTCCCAAGCCGACCTCTCAAAGACAGGCGGAGAAAAAATCCGGACGGCTCAAAGGGCCGCCGGCTCCACCCCCTGGACGACCAGCCCCTCGGCCGACCTGACCCAGTCGGGAAAGTTCTCCAGAATCTGCATGGTGTAGTCCATCAGGTTGGCCAGCAGCCAGGGACCCGCCACCACCAGGACCAGGGTGATGCAGACGATCTTGGGGATGAACTGCAGGGTCATCTCCTGGATCTGGGTCGTGGCCTGGAAGATGCTGACCAAAAGGCCGATGGCCAGGCCCACCAGCAGCATGGGCAGCGAGAGGAGCAGGATCAGCTCCATGGCGCGGCGGCCGAAGTCGATGACGAATTCCGTGGTCATGGGCGCCTCTCAGGCAGCGTGACTGGCGACGTTGTAAACTTT
>JAISET010000272.1 GCA_031264015.1 Deltaproteobacteria bacterium
ATTTCCTCTCATCAAACTTATCCCGACTTTCATATTATCGCGATTTAAAAATTTGTTTCATTTTCATATTGACTGCCGCCCGGGAAGGGGAGGCCGCGACCCTCCCCGGACCCCTCCGAAAAAGGCCCCGCGGCCAGGCCGGGCGACAACCGGGCCTCCGCCGGAGTCGCGCGGCGAGGATAAGCTGCCTGAAGGGGACGCGTCTCCTCCGGCAAGCCCCAAAGAGCGGGCAGGCAGGGAGGGTCTTGTAAGGATTCTGAGGTTTTTGACGAAGTCTTTGTAAAATTTTGACGCTTTCGCCATAAGGCCGACGCGGCGCGTCTATACACTTAACCGTCCATATGATAGTATGTCGGCATCGTTTAACCTGCGGGAGGGCGGGGCGGGCCCCCCCCCGGCTCCCGGACGGCGCCCGCCCCCCGCGGGATCCCCATATTTCTCTTTGCTTCGGAGTCAGGGAGAGGATTCCCGTCCGGGGACTTTCCGCTCGGGGAAACGGCGCCGCAACAAGCGAGGTGGCTTCGTGGTAGAGACACTCTGGGCCCCGTGGCGCATGGACTACATCCTCGGGACGGAGCCAAAATTCAACGGCTGCGTCTTCTGCCTGCCCGAAAATCACCTGGGGCCGCTTGAGGAGCGCCTGGTCCTGCACGCGGACCAGGACGTCCTGGTCATCATGAACCGCTACCCCTACAACAACGCCCACCTGATGGTGGCCCCCAGAAGGCACGTGGCCACCCTGGCCGAGGCGGCCCCTGGGGAGAGGGCGGCCCTGGCCGACATGGCGGCGAGAGTCACCGAAATACTGGACAAGGCCCAGCGCCCCGACGGATACAACATCGGGATCAACCAGGGCCGGGTGGCCGGGGCGGGCATCGCCGACCACCTGCACGTGCACGTCACCCCCCGCTACAACGGGGACACCAACTACATGACCGTCCTGGGGGAGACCAGGGTCGTCCCGGAGCACATCCGGGAGACCTACCGGAAGCTGCTGGAGTTTTTCCGTTGACGGAGCGCCCCCCCAAAGCCGCCTCCCGCGGGGGGCGCGCGGCCGCCGGAGCCGGAGCCGGTCCCAAAGTCTCGCTGACCCCGGCCCTGAGGCAGTACTTCGAGGCCAAGCGGGAGTGCCCGGGCTGCGTGCTCTTTTTCCAGATGGGGGACTTCTACGAGCTTTTCTTCGAGGACGCCCTGCTGGCCGCGCCTCTGCTGGACCTGGCTCTGACCTCCCGGCAAAGGCTGGCCGACAAGCCCGTGCCCCTCTGCGGCGTCCCCCTGCAGAGCGTCGAGGGCTACATCAACCGCCTGGTGGCCCTGGGCCACAAGGTGGCCGTCTGCGACCAGAGCGGCGCCCCCGGCCCGGGCGGGGGTCCGGCCGAGAGACGCCTGGCCCGCCTGGTCACCCCGGCCACGGTCCTGTCCGCCGAGGGCCAGAACCCGGCCCTGCCGAGGTATCTCGCCGCCGCCATGCGCCGCGACGACGAGCACGTCCTGGCCGCCGTGGACATCTCCACCGGGGACTTCGCCGTCGGGCACTTCACCGGCTTCCAAGCCTTCCAGACGGCCCTGAGAAACCTGGAGCCCGCCGAGATTTTGCTCCCCGGGACCGGCCTGAAAAACCCGGGGGGACCCGCGGGCGGGCGGGACGCTCCCTCCGAATTCGAGGGGGGGGCCGGCCGGGACGGGACGAACGCCCCCCCGGCACCGGCCGCCGCCAAAGAACCTCCCGAGACGGCCGCCGGCGCGGCCGCCAACGCCGCCGCCGACTCCCCCGGGCGCGCCACCCTGGCCGACCTTAATTTTTACGGCGGGGACGCCCCCCCCGGCCGGGACGCCTCCGGCGACGCCTGGCCGGACGCGGGCCACGACGGCGGGGGCCCCGGACGGGACGACCCCGCCCCGGGCGCCGGGGGCCCCGCGGCCGGGCGGGAGGGGCCCTGGCCCGAGGAGGCGCTGATTTCCAGGGAGATGCTGGATCTGGCGCGGTCCCTGGACGCGCTGGTGACTTTTGTGCCGGCGGGCGACTTCGACCCGGCGGCGGGGGAGAGGGAGCTGGCCCTGGCCTTCCCGGCGGGCCGCGGCGACCGTTCCGTCTCCGCCGTCTCTTCCGCCACTTTTTCTTCCTCCGTCTCCGCCGACTCTTCCGACTCTTCCGCCTCTTCCGCCTCTTCCGCCTCTTCCGACTCTTCCGCCTCTTCCGCCTCTTCCGACTCTTCCGACTCTTCCGACTCTTCCGACTCTTCCGACTCTTCCGCCTCTTCCGCCTCTTCCGCCTCTTCTTCCGCCGCCTCTTCTTCCTCCTCCGCCTCCGTTTTCCCCGCCCGCTCCCGCGCTCTCTCCGGGGGCGTCGCCGCGGGGGCCCGCGTCGTCGGGGAGGCGCCTCCCCTGGAGGGCTGGCCTCTTCTGCAGGGGGCGGCGGGGGCGGCCTTGCGGTATCTGGGGAACGTGACCAGGGGCCGGGGGATCAGGCATCTCTCGCAGCCGAGGTTTTTGTGGGAGCGCGACTTTCTGCACCTGGACGAGGCGGCCGTCAGAAATCTCGAGCTCTTCAAACCCCTGCGCGACGGCGGGGAGAAAACGACCCTTTTGTCCCAGATAGACCACACGGTCACGCCGATGGGGGCCCGCATGCTCAGGGACTGGCTGGCCCGGCCGCTCATCAGGCTGGAGACGGTGGCGGCGCGCCACGAGGCGGTGGGGGAGCTGGCCGGCAACACTCTCTCGCGCCAGGACCTGACCCGGGCCCTGGCCCGCTGCGGGGACCTGGAGCGCTCCCTGGGCAGGCTGGCCCTGGGCCGGGGGCTCGTCAGGGACCTGATTGTCGTCAGACGCGCCCTCGAGCTGGCCCCGGTCGTCAAGGAGGCTCTTCTGCGGGCCGAAAGCCCGTCCCTCGTCGCCCTGGGAGCAAAGCTCGACCCCCTGGCGGCCCTTTTCCGGCGCGTGCGCGCGACCTTGGCGGACGACCAGCCGGCGGGAGGGGGGCCCTCGGGACTGGTCAGGCCCGGGGTCAGCCCGGCTTTGGACGAGCTGAGAAACCTCGAGAGCGGGGGCCGGGGGGAGATCGCCTCCCTGGAGGCCAAGGAGAGGGCGCGCACGGGGATAGCCAGCCTCAAGATCGGCTTCAACCGGGTCTTCGGGTACTACCTGGAGGTGACCAAGACCAACCTCCGCAACGTCCCCGCCGACTGGACGCGCAAGCAGACCGTCGCCAACGGGGAGAGGTTCGTGACGGAGGAGCTGAAGCTCTGGGAGGAGAGAATCCTGTCCGCGGGCGAGAGGCGGGAAAAGCTCGAGGAGCGCATCGTCGGCCACCTGAAGACGACTGTGGCCAAAGAGACGCCGGGCCTCAAAAACCTGGCCGCCATACTGGCCGAGGCGGACTCCCTGTGCTCGCTGGCCGCCGCCGCCGAGAGCCGGGGCTGGACGCGGCCGACCCTGACCGCGGCGGATCTCATCGACATCACCGGAGGCCGCCACCCGGTGGTGGAGCGCTTCCTGCCGCCGGGGGAGACGTTCGTGGCCAACGACACGAGGCTCTCGCCCTCGGAGAGGCTTCTGGTCATCACCGGCCCCAACATGGCCGGGAAGTCCACCGTTCTAAGGCAGACCGCCCTCATCGTCATCCTCAACCAGATGGGCTCCTTCGTCCCGGCCGAGCGGGCGACCCTCTCCATGCGCGACCAGGTCTTCACCAGGGTGGGGGCCTCCGACGACCTGGCCGGGGGCCGCTCCACCTTCATGGTCGAGATGACCGAGACGGCCAGGATACTGACCAACGCCACCCACAGAAGCCTGGTGGTTCTCGACGAGGTCGGCCGGGGGACGTCCACCTACGACGGGGTGGCCATCGCCTGGGCCGTGGCCGAGTGCCTCCACGACCTGGGGGGGCGGGGGGCGCCGACCTTGTTCGCCACCCACTACCACGAGCTGACCGAGCTCCCCCGCCACAAGGCCTGCGCCCGCAACTTCAACGTCTCGGCCAAACGCTGGGGCGGGACGGTGATCTTTTTGCGCAAGCTGACGCCCGGCGGGGTCAGCCGCAGCTACGGCCTCGACGTGGCCGCCCTGGCCGGCGTCCCCCCCGCCGTGGTCAGAAGGGCCCGCCAGGTGCTGGCCGACCTCGGCAAAATCTCCCCCGGCCTGGTCAGGGCCGAGCACCTGAGAGGGAGCCTCTTCGACCGCGGGAACCTCTCCCAGGACGCCCCGGCCTCGCTGGCCCGGGAAATCAGCCAGATCAACGTCACCGAGCTGACCCCCGTGGCCGCCCTGAACCTGCTGGTCGACCTCAAGAACAGGGCCAGGGAGGTCCTCTCTTGAGCCCCGCCCCGCCGCCCCCCCCCGGACCGGGAGGGACGCCGCCTTTCGCCCCCGGCGGGGGGACGGGGGCTTTTCAGCCCGGCGGCCCCGCTCCTCGCGGCCCCCGCCCCGCCGGCAGATCAGCCGCCGCCCCCGCCGGTTTTCCTCAAAATTCCGATCCGGCCGGTTTAAATAAATTTTCCGCCCCGACGCCTCCCGGCGCCCCGCCCCTCCTGCGGGCCCTGGCCGTCCCCCTGTTGCTGGCCCTGATGCTCGCGCTGGCGGAGATTTTTGGAAGCGGCGCTCTTTTGGCCGACGGGGAGCTGGCCAGGGCCCTGGCGGCCAGGGAAAAATTCTTCCAAAACCCCTCCGGCGGCTCCAGGAGAAGCGAGTGGCTGGCCCTGATCAGGGAGTTCGAGCATGCGGCCGACGTCCAGCCCAGACCGGAGCCCGCGGCGCGGGGGCGCTACCACGCGGCCGACCTGGCCTGGCGCTCCTGGCGGAAATTTTCCCAAAAGCCGGACCTGCGAACGGCCGTCTCTTTGGCCCGCCGGTCCCTCAAGGGCTGCTCCCGCTGCCCGGAGGCCCCCGCCGCCCTGGTGGTGCTCGGGAGGGCCCTGGCCGCCCAGGGCAGCCCCGAGGAGGCCTACAGGGAGCTCATGAAGGTGGAGCTCAACTACCGGGCGCCCGAGGAGGCCCGGGAGGCCAGGGCCCTGATGGACGAGCTGGCCGGCCGTCAGGGGGCCGGCTCCCGGCGGGCCGCGGCCGACAGTCCCGGGGGACAAAACTCCCCCGGGGCCCCCGGACCAAACCCCCCCGGCGCGCGGTCAGGAAGTGCGGCCGCCCCGGCGGGTCCGGCGGCCAGCAAGTCCGTCCCGGCCGCGCCGCCCAAAAGACGCGACCCGCCCGAGATGCCGGCGCCCAGGGCCGACGGCCGGGCGCAGCTGGCAGCGCTTTATTTGGACGACCTGGGTCCCTACACGGAGATCACGGCCTACCTGGACCGGGTGACGCCCTACGTGTACAACATGCTGCCGCCCTCGGAGGGCTCCGGACGGTTTAGGATCTACGTGGACTTTCGGGAGACGAGGCTCGCCCGGGGGGGGAGGCTCGGGGTCGAGAAGGTGAGCCCGCTGGTCCAGGTCCTGAAGGCGAGCCAGCTGGACGACGAGACGGTCAGGATGGTGGCCGACCTGCCCGCGGCCCATCCCTACACGCCGGTGTTCCTCGACAACCCGCCCAGGATGATCATAAGAGTGGCCAGGGAGGCCTCCGAGCTGCCGCCGGTGGAGGCCGAGGATCCCCCCGGGCCCAGGGAGCAGGCCGCCCCGGCCCAAAGCCGCGCGAAGCCCGCCCCGCCTCCGGCCAGGGGGCCCGCCGACTCCATGGCCAGGCAGCTGGGCCTCGGGATCAGGCGGGTGGCCGTGGACGCCGGGCACGGCGGCAAGGACGGGGGCGCGGCCGGCCACGGCCTCAAGGAAAAGGACATCACGCTGAAGGCGGCCCGGATGCTGGCCAAAAAGATCCGGGAGAGGCTCGGGCTCGAGGTTGTCCTGACCCGGGACTCCGACGTCTTCGTGACCCTGGACAGGCGCACCCGGACGGCCAGGGAGAAGAAGGCGGACCTCTTTGTCTCGCTGCACGTCAACGCCAACGACCTGGCCAAGGTGGAGGGCTTCGAGAGCTACGTCTTAAACTTCACCTCCGACCCCACGGCCATGGCCGTGGCCGCCCGGGAGAACGCCTCCTCGGGCAAGACCATGAGCGAGATGGAGGACGTCCTGAAAAAAATAGCCCGCAACACCAAGACGGCCGAGTCCCGTGTCCTGGCCAGGGCCGTCCACGGGGGCGCCCTGGCCAGCGTCCGCCAGAAACACAAGGTGCGGGACCTGGGCGTCAAGGAGGCGGCCTTCGTCGTCCTGGCCAACGTCGACGTCCCCTCGGTCCTGGTGGAGATGGGCTTCATCACCAACAAAAACGACGCCGAGAAGCTCGCCCAGGACAAGTACCTGGAGCTGATCACCGACGGGATCTGCGACGGCCTCAAGGCCTACCTGGCCGGGCTGCAATAAAAACCCCTCGCCGCCCCCGGCCGGGCGGCGGCGACGGGACCGGGGGCGGCGCCAAAAGGCCCCG
>JAISET010000028.1 GCA_031264015.1 Deltaproteobacteria bacterium
TCATATTTTAATTCCCTTTTCTCTGGAATTTTTCCAGAACATCCACATTTTTTCTTTTGCCATTATTGACGCAACATAATCTTTCGGGACAAATAATCATGAAAACCACTCCGCACAACCTCGTCATGTCGTACATTTACGGAGGGCGCCGGGGGGACAGGCCCGCGGCGGTCAACCCGACGTCCGTCGCCTGCGAGGAGCTGATGGCCGCGGCCGAGTCCTGGTTTCCCCAGGCGCACCTCGACCCGGCCGCCATGGCCCGCCTGGCCCTGGCCGGGCACGAGCTTATCGGCTTCGACTCCGTCATGCCCCAATACTCCGTCCACCAGGAGTCGGCCGCCTTCGACGTGGAGATGGACTGGGGCTCCCCCACCATGATGCCCGACGGCAAGACCTTCCCCTACGCCGACTTCGGTGAGGTCAAGATCCCCGAGAACATCCTGGAGAAGCCCTCCCTGGCCGTGGTTTTAAGGGCGCTGGAGATTCTCAGAAAAGAGGTCGGGGGCAAGGCCACCATCATCGGCAAGGTCATGGGGCCCTGGACCCTCTCCTACCACATGGTGGGGACGCAGCGGTTCCTGATGGCCGTGGGGCGCAGGAAGCACGACCTGGTGCGGCGCATGGTCGAGTCCCTGGCCCCGGTCACCATAGCCTTCGCCAACGCCCAGTTCAGAGCCGGGGCGGACGTGGTGACGGTGGCCGACCACGCCACCGGCAACCTGGTGGGGCCCTACCACTACCGGGACCTCCTGCTGCCCGTCCACCGGCAGATGTTCCCGCAGATCAACGGGCCGGTCATCCTGCACGTCTGCGGGAGGACCATGGACAGGATGGAGCTGTTCGCCCGGAGCGGGGTGGACGCCTACCATTTCGAGAGCGCCAACGACGCGGCCGAGGCCCTGGAAAAAGTCGACGGGAAAATTTCTCTGATCGGGAACATCAACAACCCTGAGGTCCTGCTGGGGTCCGCCCCGGAGGTGGTCCATGAGGCGGCGAGAGCCGCGGTCAAGGCGGGCCTCAACCTGGTGGGCCCGGAGTGCGCCGTGCCGCTCACCACCCCCATAGCCAACCTCAAGGCCATAGTGGCCGCCGTCAGGGAGGGATTTTAACCATGAAACCGCAGCCTGATTGGAACAGGGTGGTCAAGGCCGTCCGCTTCGGCGAGCCCGACCGCGTGCCTCTCTCGGAGGTCCTCGTCGCCTACGAGATCCAGAGCCAGTTTTTGGGCAGGCCCGTGGGCCCGGACGACCTCCGGGGGCAGGTCGACTTTTGGTCGGGGGCCGGCTACGACTACATCCCGCTGAACATCGGCATGATGGAGCCGGGCAAGGTCACCGAAAACTCCCACGTCTCCAAGATACTCAAGAAAATGGCCGCCTCGGACGACCCCAACACCAAGGGCGCCGAGGCCGGGGACGACAAGAAGTGGAACCTCGAGGTCTCGAGCTTCATCCACGACATGGCCCAGTTCGAGGCCTTCCCCTGGGAGGAGCTGGCCAGGCTGGATTTTTCCAAATTGGAAAAAGTCGCCCCGCTGCTGCCCCCCGGCATGAAGGCCGTCGGCGTCTCCGGGAAAATTTTCACCCTCACCTGGATGCTCATGGGTTTCAACAATTTCGCCATGGCCCTGGTCAAGGACACCCCCCTTTTGAACGCGGTCTTCGAGCAGGTGGCCAGGATCCAGTTCTCGGCCCTGGACACCATCCTGGCCATGCCCCACGTGGGCGGCATCTGGGTGGTGGACGACCTGGCCTACAACAGCGGGCCCATCGTCAGCGTCAGACACCTCGAGAAGCACGTCTTCCCCTGGTACAAGGAAATCGCCAGGCGCTGCCGGGAGGCGGGCAGGCTCTTCTTCCTGCACACCGACGGGAAGCTCGACGCCCTGCTGCCCTCCCTCATCGACCTCGGCCTCGACGTCGTCCAGCCGGTGGACCCCACCTGCAACGACATCGCCCGGATCAAAAAGAAAGTCGAGGGCAGGCTCTGCATCGTCGGCAACGTGCCCAACGACATGCTCCAGGACGGCACCCCCGACGAGGTGCGCGCCTACGTCCGCAAACTGATCGCCGAGGTGGCCCCGGGCGGCGGCTTCATGCTCGGCTCCGGCAACTCGGTCCCCGACTGGGCCCAGTTCGCCAACTACCAGGCCTTGCGGGAGACCGGCCTGGCCGAGGGGGCCTACGGCGGGCGTTGATTTTCAGACCCGACTGATTTTCAGACCCGACTGATCTTCAAGCCGGGGCGGCCGGGGCGGCCGCGGGGCCGGACCCGTCGACAAAAATCACATCACCCGACAAATGAGGCGGGCCGCGGGCATAGTCAGAAGACCATAAAAACATCGTCTTTTCAGACACCGGCATGACGTCGGCGACATCGGGCAGAACGTCGTCGACGCCGACGACAAAACCTCCGAGGCGGAACTGTTTTCACACCCCGAAAACTCGACAGGGACAAATTTAAACTTTTTCAACTTTTCCACTCTCGCAGCCAAAGGAGACGCGCCATGGACCCATCAGACCTAAAACTTGGCCTGGTCAGGCAGATATTCCCGCCCAGCAGCCGCCCGGACATCCCGGCGACCCTGGCCTCCGAGTTCCAAAGGACCAACCTCGCCGAGAAGATCAAGCCCGGCCAGAAGGTGGTCGTCACCAGCGGCAGCCGCGGCATCGAGAGCATGCTGGAGGTGGTCCGGGCCGTGGTCAAGCTGATCAAGGGCCTGGGCGCCGAGCCCCTGATCCTCCCGGCCATGGGCAGCCACGGCGGGGGCACCCCCGAGGGCCAGGCGGACGTCCTCAGGCATCTGGGGCAGACCGAGAAGACCCTGGGGGCCAGGATCCTGACCGACTACAAGCCCACGGTCATCGGCGAGGTCTTCGGCTACCTGCCCCTGAGCGTGGACGGCCAGGCCCTCCCGGGCGACGCCGACCACGTTGTTCTAGTGGGCCGGGTCAAGGAGCACTCGGAGTTTATCGGGCCGGTCGAGTCGGGGCTCATGAAGATGGCCGTGGTGGGCATAGGCCGGGTCCAGGGGGCCACCATGATGCACCAGGCCGCCGTCAGGCACACCTACTACAAGACCATCGTCAACATGGCCAGGGTCATTTTCCAGAAGGCCCCGGTGCTCTGCGGGGTGGCCTTGGTCGAGGACGAGCGGAACATTCTGAGCCGCCTGGAGGTGGTGCCGACGGCGGAAATCGAGCGCAGGGAGCCGGAGCTGCTGACCCTGAGCCAGAAGACCAAGCCCAAACTCCCCTGGGACGCCCTGGACGTCCTTTTGGTCGACGAGATGGGCAAGGACATCTCCGGGGCGGGCCTCGACACCAAGGTGGTCGGCAGGATCATGAACATTTACGAGCTCGAGCCCGAGAGCCCCAAGATCACCAGGCTGGTCACCTTCCGCATCAGCCGCAAGGGCGGGGGCAACGCCATCGGGCTGGGCCTCAACGACTATATAACCCGCGAGCTTTACGACGCCATAGACCCCGCGATGACGGACCTCAACTGCACCGTGGCCGTCTCCCCCGAGAAGGGGCGCTGCCCCCTGGTGCGGCCCACGGCCCTCTCGGCCCTGGAGGGCGCCCTGGCCACCGTGGGGCCCTGCTCGCCCGCCGACCTGAGGATGGCCTGGATCGCCAACACCAAGGACCTGGAGCATCTGGCCGTCAGCCCGAGATTATACTTCGAGGCCGCCAGCGACACGACCCTGGAGCGCCTGGCCAAGCCCCAGGCCCTCCCGCTTCTGCCGAACGGTTATTTCAAGCATTTTAACGACTGGCTGGCCGAACTGACCGGCCGCCCGGCCGCCGGACCGGCCGGCTGAGCCGCGGACCGACCGGGCCCGCCGGAACGACCGACGACGCCCGAAAAAAGGCCGGTCCCGACCGGCGGGCCCCCTCCCTGGCCGGGACGTTCGGGCCCGCCGGAAAAACGGCCGGTCCCGGCCGGCGGGCCCGCCCTTTTGCCGGGAAAACCAGACCCGTCGGGAAGGGCGGGCCGTCCTCAACATTTTTTCCAACCCGCGGAATTTTTCCCGAAGCCGGGCGCCCGAGGCGGGCCCGGGGAAGCCGTCCGCGGCCCGAGACGCCCGGGCCGGGGCCGACACGGAGTCAGATTATGGAGATGCGCGAAAGAATTCTGGCCGCCGCCGGAGGCGAGATGGTCGACCTCTGGCCGTACGTCCCCCGCATAGACCTCTGGCACAACGCCAACCTCAGGGCCGGGACCATGCCCAAAGAGCACGAGGGCCGGGACATCCCCCAGATCTGCGCGGCCGAGGGCTGGGGCAGCCACCACCTGGTCCCCAAGTTTCTGCGGCGGGGCCAGCAGCCCTGGCGCTCCCTGGGCCTCTACAACCTGCCCGAGCAGCCCTACAAGGTGGCCCTGGGGCCGGACGTCGTCTTCGAGGCCGAGGAGGACGGGGACTACGTCACCCAGCGCTACCGGACGAGCAAAGGCACCGTCAGGACCAGGACCATGTACACCGACGAGATGCGGGCCTCCGGGGCCTCCATCACCTGGATCGACGAGCACGTCCTGAAGACCCCGGCCGACTACGAGGTGGTCGCCCACATATTTGAGAACCTGGTCGTCACCCCCAACTACGAGGAATACTCGGAATGGGTCAAAAACGAGGTGGGGGCCAACGGCGTCGAGGCGGCCTTCGCCTCCCTGGCCGCCTCCCCCGTGCACCACGTTCAGAAGGAGTTTTTGGACGCCACGGACTTCTACTTCCACTACAACGACCACGAGGGTCCCATGCGCCGGCTGGCGGAGGGCCTCTCGGCCTACTACGAGAAGGTCTTCCAGGCCGTCCTGAACTCCCCGGCCAGGGTGGTCCTCTGGGGGGCCAACTTCGACGACATGATCACCTACCCGAGGTACTTCCAAAAGGAGATCCAGCCCTGGCTGCGGAAAGTGGGCCCGGCCTTCAAGGCCAACAACCAGATCTGCGTCTGCCACTGCGACGGCGAGAACCGCGGCCTGATGGACCTCCTGCCCGACTCCGGCTTCCAGGTGGCCGAGGCCGTCTGCCCGTTCCCCATGACCAAGGTCAAAATCACCGAGTACTACCGCAGGTGGCGGGACCGGCTGACGATATTCGGCGGCATCCCCTCCAACATCCTCCTGACCGAGCTGACAAGCGACGCCGACTTCGAGGACTACCTCGACGTCATGTTCCGGGAGCTGGTCCCCGGCGACAAGATCATCGTGGGCGTCGCCGACACCACCCCGCCCCTGGCCAGCTGGGACCGATTGAGAAGGATAGGCGACCGGGTGCGCAAGGAGTCCCGGCTGCCGCTTTCGGGAACGGTCTTCGTGGACCCGGAGGCGGTTTCCGAGGCCCCGCGCCCGGCCGCGGCGGGCGCGGGGCCCGGCGCGCGCCCCTCCGACCCCTACGCCAAGGCCAGGCAGATGGTGCTGGACGGGGACGACGAGGCCATCGCGGCCGAGGTGGGGAGCCTGTTGAAGCGGGGGCTCGAGGCCCGGGACATCATGAAACTGGCCCTGATCGCCGCCATGGACATCATCGGCCCCCTGTTCAAGGCCGGGACCGTCTTCATCCCCGAGGTCCTCCTCTCGGCCAGGGCCATGAACCTGGCGGTGGAGGCCCTGGAGCCGCATCTGGGGAGCTCCGGGGAGAAGGCCGGGCGGAAGACCGTCGTCCTGGGGACCGTCTTCGGCGACCTCCACGACATCGGCAAAAACATGGTGGCCACCATGCTCAGGGGCGCGGGCTTCCAGGTGGTGGACCTGGGCATCAACGTCGCCGACGAGACCTTCATCAAGACCATCAAGACCCGCAAGCCGGACCTTTTGGGTTTGTCGGCCCTCCTGACCACGACCATGCCCGCCATGAGCCGCGTCCTGGAGTCCCTGGCCGAGGCCGGCCTCAGGGACCAGGTCAAGGTCATGGTCGGCGGCGCCCCCATCACCGCCAAATTCGCCTCCGACATCGGGGCCGACGGCTACTCCGCCGACGCCGCCGAGGCCGTGGAGCTGGCCAGGAGGCTTTCGGGGCGATAAACCGGCCTCGTCGGGCAAATTTTCTTCCCAGGAGGCAAATTCTCTCCCCGAGACCCCGCCGTCTGGCCAGCCCATGGTTTTAAACGCCATCGGGGCAATTTTCAGAAACGGGTCCTCCCTGTTTGAAGGGCTGAAAACAACGGGCTCGAACGATAAATTCGAAAAACGCCCCGTCGTCGGTCCCGACATGTCCCCGGACGGTAAAAACAGGGGACGCCTGATTCAAACATCCTCCAGGAGGCCGGCGCCCGCGCCGAAACTTATTGACGTTTCACTTGACGAGACGTCCCGGCCGTCCGGAGCCCCTTCGAGCCTCCCGCGGGAATCCCGAAAACCCCGTCCCGAACTTTACCCAGCGGACGCGGCGACGTATGATGGCCCCGTTCCGCCTTCACATGGCGAGCCGGGTCCCGGAGACGCCAAAACCGCGCCTCCGGCCCGCCCGTCCTCCATATTTTGAGGTGCCGCGTGAAAATAGTCGTCGCCCCCGACTCCTTCAAAGGCAGTCTCTCCGCCCTCGAGGCCGCCCGGCGCATAGGCGAGGGACTGGCCCGCGTCTGGCCCCGGGCCGAGATCGTCCTCTTTCCCGTCGCCGACGGCGGCGAGGGCACCGTGGACACCATGATGGCCCTGACCAACGGGAGGCCTGTGACGGGGGAGACCGTCGACCCCCTGGGCCGCCCCATCAGGGCCGAATACGGATTTTTGGGGGGCACCAGGACGGCCGTGGTGGAGACGGCCGCCGCCAGCGGGCTGACCAGGCTCTCCAAACAGGAGCTCGACCCCCTCCGGGCCAGCACCTACGGGCTCGGGCTGCAGATCAGGCAGGCCCTGGCCGCCGGGGCCGAGAAGCTGATCGTCGGCCTCGGGGGCAGCGCCACCAACGACTGCGGGGTCGGCATGCTCGCGGCCCTGGGCCTCAGGCTGTTCGACCGGGACGGAAACCCGGTCGAGGCGATCCCGGCCATGTTGAAAAAAGTGGCCAGGATAGACGCCTCCGGCCTGCCGCCGGAATTCGCCGCCATGCCCGTGCTGGTGGCCTCCGACGTCCAGAACCCCCTGGCGGGCCCCGACGGGGCCTCGGCCGTCTTCGGGCCTCAGAAGGGGGCCGCCCCGGACCAGGTCCCCGTCCTGGACGACTGCCTCAGGCACTTCGCCGCCCTGGCGGGGGCCCTGGTCGGCCGCGACGTCCTCGAGAGCCCGGGGGCGGGGGCGGCTGGCGGCCTGGGGGCGGCCTTCAAGCTTTTCACCGACTGCGAGTTCAAGCCCGGGGTCGAGGTGGTCCTGACCGAGGGCGGGTTCCTGGAGAAGGCCGAAGGCGCCAATCTGATCGTCACCGGCGAGGGCCGCAGCGACGGCCAGACCGTCTGGGGCAAGGCCCCGGTGGGGGTGGCCGCCCTGGGACGGCGGCTGGGGGCGCCCACCGTCTGCCTGGCGGGAGGCCTGGGGGAGGGTTACGAGAAAATGTACCAAAAAGACATCGCCGGCCTCATGCCCATGCTCCCCGGCCCCCTGACCCTCGAGGAGGCCATGGCCGGGGCCGGGCCGATCCTCGCCGAGGCCGCCGAGCGCCTGGGCAGGCTGGTCGCGCTGACGGTGGACCAGTCCTGAGACAGCCGCCCGGTCCGGGCCCGGCATCTCGGCCAAGAGCGGGGAGGCCGGGGGCATCGACCTGGTCGTCATCTACAATTCCGGCCGCTACCGCATGGCGGGCCGGTGGTCCCTCGCGGGCCTGCTGGCCTACGGGAACGCCAACGACATCGTCCTCGAGCTGGCCCGGGAGGTCCTCCCGGTGGTCAAAAAGGTCCCCGTCCTGGCCGGGATCAACGGCACCGACCCCTTCACCAACTGGGACATGTTTCCGAGCCGCCTCAAAGCCGAGGGCTTCGCCGGCGTCCAGAACTTCCCCACGGCGGGCCTCGTCGACGGCGTCTTCCGCGCCAACCTCGAGGAGACGGGCATGGGCTACGGTCTCGAGATCGAGGCCATCGAGCGGGCCAGCAAGATGGACTTGCTGACCACCCCGTACGTCTTCAGCGCCGAGGACGCCATGGCCATGGCCAAGGCCGGGGCCGGCATCCTGGTCGCCCACATGGGCCTGACCACCGCCGGGACCATCGGGGCCAAGACGGCCAAGAGCCTCGACGAGTCCGTGGCCCTGGTCGACGAGATCACCGAGGCCGCCCGCTCGGTCCGCAAGGACGTCATCATGCTCTGCCACGGCGGGCCCATCGCCCAGCCGCCCGACGCCGCCTACGTCCTGCGGAAATGCCGGGACATCCAGGGCTTCTACGGGGCCAGCAGCATGGAGAGGCTGCCCGCGGAGGTCTCCATCAAGGCCCGGGCGGCCCGGTTCTGCGACATCAAGTTCAAATAGCCCGGCTCCCGGAAGGGAGGCGCCGCCCTGTCGGAGCCGCCGTTCCGGGCCCGCTCGAAACCCGCCCCGGGCCCGCCCGGCGCCCGCTCCCCGCCTCCCTCGGACCCGCCTCGGGCCCGGCCGTTCCCGCTCCGACACCCCGCCGGTCCCCCCCGGCCCCCCCGATCGCCCCGGCCGCCGCCGCCCCCCGTTTCGGGCGGGGCCCGTCCGACGACGCCGGCCTTTCACAGGCATTTGGACGTCACGTTCCATCCAAAGCATCCAAAACGATTCTCTCGGACCGTCGTCAACAACGTCCGGGGAGGCGGCCGGCGCCCCGAAAAAAGATCTTGATTTTCCGGGGGGAATATGTTCTTATTACCGACTGCAGTCGGCCCGCCCCCGCCGGGGGACCAGGGGCCGGCCGTCGCCGCCTCCCGAGCGGGGCCGGCGACGAAACACGCCGTCCTTTCGGGCGGCCACTCTCGCCCCCGCAAGCCTTTGGCCGAGCCCGGCCGTCATGAGGATCCGAGGGGGCCCCAGGTCCATGAGGAGTGACCAATGTATTTTCGTAGGTATGAGACACTCATCCTGCTCTCCCCCCACGTGAACGCCGAACAGCAAGCCGTCATGAAGACCAAGTACGAGGACATTATCGCCAAGGGCGCCGGACAGGTGGTCCGCTTCGAGGACAGGGGCAGGCAGAAGCTGGCCTACCCCGTCAACAAGGAGCTCTACGGCCACTACGTCCTCTTCGACTACCGCGGCCAGGCCAACCTGTCCACGGAGCTGGAGCGCAACTTGAAGCTCGACGAGAAGGTCTTCAAGTTCCTGACCCTGTCCACGGACAAGAACTTCTCCGAGGAGCGCTACCAGGCGGCTTTGGAGAACCTGGCCAACGAGGCCTCCCGCCGCGAGAAGGAACAGGCCCAGGCGGCCGAGGCCCGCGAGGAGGCCGCCAGGGCGGCCCAGGAACAGTCCCAGGAACAGTCCAGGGAGCAGTCCCAGGAGCAGCCCCAGGAGCAGCCCCAGGAGCAGCCCGAGGAGGGCGACCTGCCCCTAGTCGGCGCCCCCCAAGACGACGCGCCCGTCGACGACGCGGACAATCCCGCCGAAGCGGCAGATTGAAAGGAGAGCCCCCATGGCTGACCACAGCGGTTCCGACGACAAGAACCCCCGCCGCGTGCGCGGCAAGAAGAAACCATACCACCGCCGGAAAGTGTGCCGCTTCTGCGCCGACCACATCAACTCCGTCGACTACAAGGACATCAAGTCCCTCAAGCCCTTCATCACCGAGAGGGGCAAGATAGTCCCCCGGCGGATCAGCGGCAACTGCGCCAAGCACCAGAGGCTCCTGACGAAGACCATCCTGAGAGCCCGCTACATGGCCCTGCTGCCGTACACGGCCATGGTGCCGTCCAGCCAGTACTAGGAGGGCCGGACCAGATGGAAATCATTTTAACCAAGGACATCGCCAACCTCGGCCTGGCGGGCCAGGTGCTCAACGTGGCCCCCGGGCACGCCCGCAACTACCTGCTGCCCACCGGCCAGGCCCTGGCGGCCACGGCGGGCAACCTCAAGGCCCTGGCCAAAAAGCGCGAGGAGTTCGAGAACCGCGCCAAGCAGGCCAAAGAGCTGGCCCTGGAGCAGAAGAGCAGCCTGCAGACCCTGGTGCTCACCATGGCCCGCAAGGCCGGGGAGAAGGGCAAGCTCTACGGCGCCGTCACCCCCCAGGACATCGTCTCGGCCGCCGAGGCCCAGGGCTTCGAGCTCGACCGCAAGAAGCTGCGCCTCGCCGAGCCCATCAAGACCCTGGGCGACTTCGAGATCACCATCCGGCTGCACCCCGACGTGACCGGCTCCTTCAAGGTCAAGGTGGTCAGCGACGCCCCCGAGGTCGAGGAATAACCCGAAGGGGGGCGGTCTCGCCCCCTTTTTTTTTAGGCACCGCCAAGCTTTACTTTTCCCATATTCAACCTTATACTATTCTGGATAGAGAAATTCTTTGACCGCGGTAGCATGAGGCCTATTTTTTCAGGGATCTTTCCGCCTTTCATTGCCTTCGGCGCGCCTTTCACCCGGGACGAAGACCGTCAACCCCACCGGGCCCGGACGCCCCCTATTCCGACGAGGGGCGCGGGGCCCCCAGGAGACTTGGGTCTTGAGCGCAAAAAAGACCAAAACCCCGGCCGGCTCCGACTCCGGCCTGCTGAAGCAGATGGGCCAGGGCTTCGACAAGCTCCTGAACAAGCTCAACAAGCGGCCTCCGGCGCCCCTGCCGGCCCCGGGCAAGGACCAGAACCTGGGCTCGGCCACGCAGCTGGAGCTGTGCGCCCGCCTCGAGAAGGCCCTCTCCCTGGAGGACGGCCGCCCGCCCTGGCCGCAGGAGATCCTGAAGCTCGTCCTGGAATACACCGGCTTCTCCTGGGCCTTTTTAACCGAGGTCATCAACGGCGACCCCCGGCATTTCGTCTTCATCGCCGGCCTCCCCTTCCCCCACGGCCTGGAGCTGCGCCAGCCCATGTCCTCGGGCCTGGCCGGCTACGTCCACACCAAGCTCCAGCCCCTGGCCATCACCTCCATCAAGGACGTCGACGACCTCTCCTTCGTCTTCCATCCCGGCGAGCCCCTGAAAAAAGCCACGTCGCTCTACGGCTGGCCCCTGGTCTACAACGGGAGGCTCCGGGGGGCGCTGCTTTTGGTCGGCAAGGCGGGGCAGGTCATCGACGACGCCCAGCTGGAGTTCCTGGACCACCTGGTTGTCCGCCTGACCTCCCACTACCAGACGGACAAGCTGACCTACTGGGTCATGGAACTGAACCGCCTGGACTCCCAGAGCAACCTCCCCCACCGGACCTATTTCATCGAGCGCCTGGGCCAGTTCATCGAGGCCAACAAGCCCGACAACACCGTCTTAAGCATCCTCTCCGTCTCGGGTCTCGGCCGCTTCGCCCTGGCCCACGGTCAGAAGGAGACGGCCAAGCTCCTCAGGGGGCTCTCGGAGAACTTGCTGGAAAACTCGCGCCAGGAGTGGGAGCTGGGCCACATCTCCTACGGGCTCTTCGCCCTGGCCGTGCCCCAGGCCGACGCCCAGGCCCTGGACGCCGCCATCCTCTCCTTCCAAAAACGTCTGGGCGACTGGCCCATACCCACCAGGGTGGGCCACTCCAGCTTCATCTTCCACCAGTCCCGGGTGGTCTCCCCCAGGGACGGCCTGAAGCCGGAGATGCTGGTCGAGGTGGCCCTTTCCAACCTGGCGGCCGCGGACAGTTAAGCCGCCGGGCCCGCCCGGGGAACAGGAGCCGGACGCGAGCGCGCCTCCCGCCGGATCGCCGCCCTTAACGAGCCGGAGCGTCGACGGAGTCTCTTAAGCCGGCGCCCCCGACAAGAGGCTGTCCGCGACACAGACGGCCTAGGTGTCGGAGGACTTGCGGCAGGCCGGGGAGGCGCCGGACAACTGCAAAAAGGCGCGCGGAGAAATCGTCCGACGCGCCGGGCGGATGAAAACTTCCGATGATGACTCCTCCATAAATATCCGGCCCGCTGATTCCCTTACGGCTATGGCGCGGACGGACGCCTCGATCCGCCATTGGTTCGGGGAGGACAGGCCGAAGGCGCGCCTGCCGCGCATCATTGACGACGCCGCCGGCATCGCCTTCGCCAAGTTCCGCGACGCCGACCGCGCCCTGGCCGACATGGACTGCCTGAAGAATTGGTTCGAGTTCCATGGGCTCCCCCCCGCCGCCTGCGCGGACCGGGCGAGCCACTTCAGGGCCAACCCCACCCGCCCAAGTCCGACGGGCGCTCTGGCGACCGCGACAGGGCCGTTTCCGAGGCCGACAAGAAGGAGTTTGAGACCCTGATCCAGAGGGCCCTTGGCGAGCTGGGGGGCAGGATCATCCTCGCCGGTTCGCCGCAGGCCAAGGGCGGGTCGAGCGGAGCTTCAAAACCGCCCGGGACAGACTGGTCAGGCTCATGAGGGTTCATGGGGTCGCGGACATCAAGTCCGGCGACGCTTTCCTGAAGACCAAGAACGTCCCTCACTGGAACAGGAATCGCGCTGTCAAGCCGGTCAGCGACGCGGATCTTCACCGGCCCGCCGGGGCTTTAGACCTGGCCGCGATCCTCAGCGTCCGGGTCGCCAGCGTCGTCCGCGACGACTTCACGGCGCGGGGCGAGAACGTCTGCCATCAGATCCTGCCCGGCGGCAGCCTCCCGGGGTTGAAGCGGAGCAGGGTCATCGTCGAGAGGCGGATCGACGGGTCCATTCACATTCGTTTCAAGGAGACCCACCTCAACTCCAAGATCTTCTAGAGATTTTGTTTTAAATAAGATAAAAAGTAGCGCGTTGACAACCAAAGCCGTCAAAGCAATTTCTGCGCCAGGCGCGGGGGGAGCGGTGGGGGGCACCCCGCCCCTCCCCCCGCGCCTGGCAAACTACTCCCGAAGGACATTTTGGCCGCGCGCCTAGGCAGGACATTTTCGCTGTGCGGCCACAGACCTGGTATAATCTGGGCACCCCGGATTTAGAGCAGGGGTCATATGAAATAGTGACCTGAACGGTTACAAAAAATAAAGCTATTACTAGTATTTTTCTAAAAATTCAAGATGTTACAAATATATATTTAATCTGGCAAAATGGTCAGAGTTATTACGATTCAGTTGGTCCCCTCAAGTAAAGGCCGTCACCAAGTATCACGTCAATTTGAAATTTAGAATGGATGTGCGATAATTGTCACAAGGCCAGAGGAACCTATTTGAACTTTAATGCCTAGGGCTAGGCGGGGAAGCATAATATGAAGAAACTTCCGATAGGGATTCAAACATTTGAAAAGCTTATTAAGGGTGATTTTGTATATGCCGACAAAACAAAATATGTTTATAATCTGGTTAATACAGAAAGTGCCTATTTCCTTTCTAGGCCAAGAAGGTTTGGAAAATCTCTCCTTTTAAGTACCTTTGAGGCTCTATTTAGCGGTCCGCCAGATCCTGACGGGCCACCTCAAGGTCTTTTCAAGGATCTGTGGATCGGCAAAGAAACGAAGTACGATTTTAGTCAAAAATTTCCTGTCATAAATTTGTCATTAACATCTGAAACTTTTAATCCAGAGGCTCTTACTAAATCTCT
>JAISET010000165.1 GCA_031264015.1 Deltaproteobacteria bacterium
TTGGTGCCGAAGGCCGGAATCGAACCGGCACGAGCAAAGCCCACCACCCCCTCAAGATGGCGTGTCTACCATTTCCACCACTTCGGCACTAACTCCAAGACGATCACAACCGCCAGACAATGGTGGGCGGTAGAGGATTCGAACCTCCGACTTCCACCGTGTGAGGATGGCACTCTAGCCGCTGAGTTAACCGCCCGACAAGAGTTCGATATATTAACGCAGCCGGGAACAAAAATCAAGCGAAAATTGAAATTTTTCCCGAAGCGCCCGTCCTCCCGAATATTAATGCAAAACAAGATCCAAAATGCCCGCCGACCCCAAAAAATCAGCGCCTTCCAGCCCCATGGAGCTAAAAAACCTTTCCTCTCAGGGTCGGGAGACTCCGATCAGCGTCTTGAAAAGCGGAAACCGGAACCGACCGCGCCTCAGGCCGGGGAAGCCCCGGCGGCCGCGCCGCCCTTGGCTCCGGACGGGCAGGAGGAACGCTCCTCGCGGCTGCGGCGCCTCTGGGACAAATAGACGACGGCCAGCAGGACGAGGCCGGGGATGCTGAAAATCCACTTGGGCGGGCGGCTCTCGTTGACGATCTCCGTCCCCAGGACCACGGTGGGGTCGTCCATGTTGACGCCCAGCTTCTCGAGGCGGCTGTTGTAGGCGACGTCGTCCACGACCAGTTTGTCGTCCTCCCAGGCCAGGTAGGCGCCCGCCGAGGCCAGGCGCTCCTCGGCCGTCTTCCCGGTGAAGGGGAGCACCACCACCTGGTCGACCAGGCGGCCGTCGTCCTCGAAGGTGGTGACGACGTGCAGGCGCATGGAGGCGCCCTCGGGCAGCTCCTCGATGGTCTCCATGACCCGGGCCGGAGGCATCTCGGAATACTGGTTGAAAAGACGGTTCTGGGCTATGTCGGGCCTGAAGAGGAAGATCATGGCCAGAATCAGCACAATGACCTCCCACCAGCGGGTCTTGACCAGCATGAAGCGCTGGGTGGCGCTGGCGAAGGCCAGGCAGGCGAGGATCGAGGTCCCCAGGATCCAGATGAAATGGAAGACGTTCTGGATGTTTAGAAGCAGTATCTCCTGGTTGTAGAGGAAGACGAAAGGCAGCACCGCCGTCCTCAGCTCGTAGAAAAACCCCTGGACCCCCGTCTTGAACGGGTCGCCCCCCGATATGCCCGAGGCGGCGAAGGCGGCCAGGGCCACCGGCGGGGTTGCGTCGGCCATGACCCCGAAATAGAGGCAGAAGAGGTGCACGGCCAGGATGGGGATGCCCAGGCCGTGGGCCGCGGAAATGTTGTAAATGACCGGGGCGAGGAGGGTGGAGACGATTATATAGTTGGCGGTGGTCGGCAGCCCCATGCCGAGCAGGATCGAGAGCATGGCCGTCATGATCAGAACCACGGGCAGATAGCCGCCGGAAATAATTTCCACCACCGAGGCCAGGACCTGGCCCACGCCGGTGAGGCTGACGCTCCCGACCACGATGCCGGCGCTGGCGGTGGCCAGGCCGATGCCGATCATGTTCTTGGCGCCGGCGACCATGCTGGAGAGCAGCCTGGAGACCCCGAACTTGACGGCCGGCATGACCGGCGTCTTTCTGCGCCAGGCCACGAAGGGCTTCTGGGTGAGCAGGATAAAAATCATCAGAAGGCAGGCGTAATAAGCCGCCAGCCCCGGCGACATCTCCATGACCATCAGCCCCCAGACCAGGGTGGCCGTGGGCATGAGAAAATAGAGCCCGGAAAAAACAATCGGGCCCGCCGACTCCACGTGCAGCAGGCTCTCGTAGTCCTTCTCCGGCAGCTCGGGCATGCGCAGGGAGACGACCAGAAGGGCGGCGTAGCCCGCGATCAGGAACAGGCCGAAGACCAGGAAGGAATAGTCCTTGAAGACCGTGGGGATCCAGGCCAGAAAATAATAGATCAGCGCGACCAGGATGACGGAGCCCGAGAGGGTCAGGCCGGCCCGGACCAGGCGCATGAGAATCGGCCGGTGGGGCCTGGACGCCGCCTTCATCCCCATCTTGCAGGCCTCCAGATGGACGATGTAGAGAAGCGACATGTAGGCCAGAATGGCGGGGATGAAGGCGTGCTTGATGATCTGGGAGTACGGCATGTTGATGTACTCGGCCATCAAAAAGGCCGCCGCCCCCATGACGGGGGGCATGATCTGCCCGTTGGAGCCCGCGGCCACCTCCACGGCCCCGGCCTTCTCCGCGGAGAAGCCCACCTTCTTCATCAGCATGATGGTCACCGGCCCGCAGGTCAGCACGTTGGCGATGGACGAGCCGGAGATGAGCCCGTGCAGCCCCGAGGCCACCACCGCCGCCTTGGCCGGGCCGCCCCTCAGCTGCCCCAGGAGGGCGAAGGAGAGCGCCGTCAGATAGTTCCCCGCCCCCGCCCCCTCGAGCATGGCCCCGAAGAGGACGTAGAGAAAGACGAAGCTCGCCGAGACCCCCAGCGGGACGCCGAAGACCCCCTCCTGGGTCAGCCAGTACTGCGAGGCCGCCCTGGGGAGGGAGGCCCCCCTGTGCGAGATGAGCTCCGGGAAATGTCTGCCGAAAAAGACGTAGATCAGGAACATCACGGCCACGCAGGTCATGGGGAGCCCCATGACGCGGCGGGTGGCCTCCAACAGCAGGAGCATGCCGACGACGGCCACGGCGACGTCCAGGGTGGTCGGCAGGCCGGGACGCCTGGCCAGCTGGTCCTGAAAGATGTAGAGATAGCAGGCGCAGAAGGCGGCCACCAGGGCGAAAAACCAATCCTGCAGCGGGATGCGGTCCCTGGGGCTGCTTTTGAACATCGGAAACCCCAGGAAAGCCAGAAAAATGGCGAAGGCCAGGTGGAGGGATCTCGCCGCCGTGTCGTTCAGGACCCCGACGCCCAGGGTGTAGGGCAGCGGGGAGGTGATCCACAACTGGAAAAGGGACCAGGCGATGGGGACGACAATCAGGACCGCCCGGGGAATCCCGGCAGGCTTCCGTCTCCCGGTGTCCCTCTCCAACATCTCCTTGAGAACGTCGGAATTATCCACTGTGTTTTGCAAACTCATAACAAATCCACCAAGATGTTCCTCGCGCTTCTGGAAGAAATTATCCACATTCTCCATAGCAAAGAAAATAAAAACAAAATTTATTTCAGGACAGTTTGAACTTTACCGGGATAATAATAGCAAAATAATATAAATTTTTCAAATTAAAATTTTTTCCTAGAAAAATTAAGAAAATATTGTATTTTTATGGATAATAAATGATGAAAGCTTATTTGATTTACTTTTCACAGTTCCAAAGGAAGGAAAAGATACGAAAAGAAAGACAGAAAAAGCAAGGCTGGCGGGAGGAGAGAGTCTCCCTCCCCCCGTCCAAACCGACTATGACGGAAACACGCCTACTCGACCTTGAGGCCGGCCTCCTCGAAATAACGCAGGGCGCCGGGATGGAAGGGGACGGAGTTGCCCTCCAGCATGTTCTCGGGGGTGAGCCCGGACAGGGCCGGATGCAGGGTCTTAAACTCGTCGAGGTTGGTGAAGATGGCCTTGGTCACCTGGTAGGCGACCTCCTCGGGCAGCTCGGAGTGGACCATCAGGGTCGCCCGGGGGCCGAAGGTGACGACGTCGGAGTCCGTGCCGCGGTACATGCCGGCGGGAATGACGGCGGTGGGATAGAAGGGATATTTTTCCTTGAAGGCGTCGACCTTGGGGCCGGCCACGGGGACCACGTGGGCGTCGCAGGTGGTGCTGGCCTCGGTGATTGATCCGTTGGGATGCCCGATGACGTAAACGTAGGCGTCAATTTTGTTGTCGCAGAGCGCCCCGGCCATCTCGGTGGGCTTCAGGTCGGTGGCCAGCTTGTAGGTGGAGGGGGTCCAGCCGTACTCGGCCATCAGCAGCTCCAGGGTGTTGCGGTTGCCGGAGCCGGGGTCGCCCAGGTTCATCCTCTTGCCGGGGAGGTCGTCAAAGGAGTTGATGCCGGCGTCCTGCCTGGCCACCAGGGTGAAGGCCTCGGACTGCAGGCTGAAGAGGACGCGCAGGTCGGGGTCGGGGCCGGCGTCGGCAAACTGGCCCTCGCCGTTGTAGGCCTGGTACTGCACGTCGGACTGGACGATGCCGAGATAGACATGGTCGGGGTCGGAGCGGATGGTGTTGACGTTGAAGACCGAGGCCCCGGTCGACTCGACGGTGCAGCGGATGTTGTGCTGCTTGTCCCTGCGGCCCTTCTCCACCAGACGGCAGACGGCGCCGCCGGCCGGGTAGTAGACCCCGGTCAGGCCCCCGGTGCCTATGGTGATGAACTGCTGGGAGTCGCCTTGGGCCGGAGCCTCCGAGGGCAGCCCCAGGAAGGCCAGGGTCAGGAAGACTGCGCAGGCCAAAAGATTAAAGACCAATTTGCTGGACATGGAAAACTCCTGTGACTATCGGCGCCATAAACAGCTGGCTTTATGGTCGCTTGTTAATAGGTCGTCGCGCTTGAATAGCGAAATCAGACCTCTGACGGCCGGCTTGGTTGATAGTTTGACGAAAAATAGCAAAAAAAAGACGGCGTCTTTTCGATCCGGGGCGGGGGCGCGGGCGAATAATCGGCCGCGGAAGGCCCCGCCCGGCCGAAATCCCAAAACCGGTCTCAAGACGACCGGCCCGGGCCGCGGCGGGAAAAAACAAGCCAAGTCGCCTCCCTGAGTTTAATTTTCAATGATACCAAAGATCGCCCGTCAAGCCAACACAAATTTTGACGCCGAAAACGGGGGCCCGGCCCCGGGGGGCCGCCGAGCGTCGCTCCCCGGCGGTCGGCCTCGGAGGCCGGGGGGCGCCCGGGGGCGAGGACGGGCTGGCCGGGTGGCGCCGTCCGAGGTTTGGCACGATTCTAGCATGTAACAAAAGGCTGGCCTCCAACCTTCGCCAAGGCTGGAATTCCTTGCTTTTCCCCATAATTTATCGATAATTATAGTAGGGGGAGAGTCGGCGGCACCAAAACAAGCCCCGGTCCCGACCGGGCCGGGCGTCGCCAGCCGCCAAGCCGACAAAATCATGGCAGGATGGCAGCGGGAAAAAAGCGGCGGATCATTAAAATCTGCTAGCCGAATCTTCGTTTGTCAGGGTTTCAAAAGCTGAAAGCGAATATTTTAGACATGCGACCTTTGACATTTTTATCTTTCATATGCATTATTTTATCAAAGTTTATTAAATTGAACTTTTTACTATGTAAGGCAACTCAAATGATTATTATTGGCTTCATAGTAAAATTTTTATCCATGTCTTTATGTAGCATTTATAATGTTATAGCCAGAAATATACTGCCTGTTTTCTCTGATATTTCACTTACGGCTACACAATTTAAGTCTAAACTATATACTTATTTTGTTTTACTTAATAGACGTATTATTTTTAACTAATTATGAAATTGCATAATTAAATTACATATAATCAGTTTATGGATATAAATAAACGTACTTATAGAAATCACGCCAACATATTTACTAAATTATATGCCTTGAGCTTTTGACCAAAATTTAATTATCCTGGCACTTCACGTCACCGGTTTTTCTCTTGCCCCTTTCGGCTGACGATCGGTTTGCGGGCAGAGACATTAAGAACAAACTACTTATACATGGAGACACAACTTATATATAGTGAGATACAACTTAAAAGTTATTAAATTATGGTAAGAGTTTTAAAATGCATAACAGTATATTTAAAAGTAATGACGGCAAATTCAACCACCCGCCCTCATTTTGGGTTTGCCGACTTAAAAATGACGATTTTTTTAGTTTTGTAGGTGGTCGCAGGATGTCATATCAAATTCTATATTATATATCAATAATATAGATATTTACTATTTTCACAATTATAAATGCGATGCTTTAATTAATTTTTACGTCTATTATACTTACTATAGTTTAAAAAATCTATATTTAGTTCATTTTTCAATATGAAGGTGATCGCAATGCATAGAATCATTTCTTGTATTTTGGCCTCAGCCTGGACAATTTCGCTGGCGGTCAGCCAAGCCTGGGCCGTGGCCCCGGTGGCCAACGACTATTTCAGCAACCCCCCGCTCATGGAGGGGTCCAGCAAGCCGGCCATCCTGATAGTGCTCAGCAAGGACATGGACATGTTCGCCCCGGCCTACGCCGCGCCCACGGACGTCGACAACGACGGCCGCATGGACTTCGGCTTCAATCCGGCCACGGTCTACACGGGCATCTTCGACCCGTACTCCTGCTACACCTATATCATCAGCGACTCCGACCCCAGCCTGCTCTCGGACTCCGCCTTGGAGAAAGCCAAAGTTTACGAAGCGGTCTACAACCCCAAGAAAAGAGGCCGCTTCACCCGCCTGGGCCCAACCGTCCCGGGCAAGCCGGACGCCGCCGGACAATACCCCGACGCCAACCGTCTGCACTCGGCCATCAAATACGGCTTCGACGGCAACAACGTCGGACGGGAGTACTTCCCGGCGCCCAGGGCGGCCGCCGGCATCTGCCCGGCCTCCCACACCGTCTCGGTCGGCGAGGACCTCGACAACCACGGCAAAAACAAGACGAGCGGCGCGGTCCACGCTGAGGCGAGAATGTGGACGGGAAACTGGCTCAACTTCATGACCAGCTCCCGCATAGACGTCGTCCGCCAGGTTCTCTACGGCGGCAAGCGCGTCCTGGACAACATCGGGGAGACCATGCTCACCGTGGAGTGGATACCCGAGAACGCCAGCGTCTGGACCTACGACGACTTCACCCCTTTCTACTGGATCGACTACAGCGAGGGGATGAAATATTACTATGCGTTCGACCACCTGCCCGTCGACCCCCAGCGCATGCTCCACTCCAGCAACGAGCTTATCAAGCCGAGGTACAGAAGGCTCAACAGCTACGGACGGTTTCAAAACAGGCTCGGCATCATCGACGTCCTGTGGTTCATGCGGCAGAGGGAGGAGGTCACCAACCACGAGGGTTTCCGCTCGTTCTCGGGATACCAGCTGTCCAAATACCGCAACCAGACGACCCCGCTGATCTACATGCTCAACACCTGGGCCGAGAACAACAAGACCAACGACTGGGAGGTCGTCGTCGAGGCCTGCCGAAAGTTGTCCAGAAAAGAGGTTTTCAACTTCTACGCGAGGATCAACACGGCGAGGACGGGGACCTGGGCGAAGCCGTCCAAGGAGGCGAACGTCGCCGAGAAAGACCTGCTGGAAGCCGGCGACTACTGCCAGCAGTACGGCAGCTATTACAAGCCGGTGGGCATCCTGCAAAGCTACACCGAGCTCGACCAGGCCCTGTTCGGACTGCTCACCGGGGTCTTCAACGACCAGAACCGCTGGGACGGCGGCATCTTAAGGCAGAACGTCAAGTCGATTAAAAATCAGATCGACGAGCACGGCAGGTTCGTCGGGACCAGCGCGAACAACATTTTCAAGATGCTGGACGCCATAGTCCAGGTGACCTATCCCAGGCTGAGCCCCCTGCTGGGCGAAGATCGGTCCAAAGTAGACACCGACGCACAAAAAAAACGCAGAGGCTGGGCGGACCCCAAGCCCAGCGCCTTCGGCAACCCGATCGGCGAGATGTTTTACGCCTCCCTTCTATATTTCGCCCACTCCTCGCAGTCGGGCTACAATTATTGGCCGGACTTTCTCCAAAACGTGGAGGACATCACCCAGCCTGACTACAGCACGCCCAATCTTCCCAGACTGGGAATGACGTCCGGAACTCAGTGGCAGTCCCCGCTGTTCGCCAACGAGGGCGACTGCCTCAACCCGGTGATCCTGCTTCTGAGCTCCACCAAGACCAGCCACGACGGCGACCTGCTGCCGGGCACCCCGCACGGCCAGTCGGAGGGCGCCACCTCCCCGCCGGTTTTAAACCTGAGGTCGACCACCACCCGGACGAGCCAGGCCTTCAACATGAACTCGATCCTGGCCGACATAACCACCCAGGAAAACCTGGGCGGAAAGAGCTACTATATCGCCAACGTCAACCACGGCGCCGGCGCCACGTTGGAGGGCGGCGTGTCCAGGCAGGAGGCCGGCCCCGGCGACAGCAACCTGTGCGCGCCCAAGGTCCTCAACAACCTGGCCGACGTCAGGGGCCTGTGCCCGGGAGCCCCCCAGGAGTACGGCACCTATGCCGTGGCCGCGGCGGCCTATTACGGCAACACCCACGGCTTCGACTACGCCGGAAACCAGGTCCAAACCTATGTCGTGGCCCTGCCGACTATTTTCCCGCAGATCAACCTCGAGGCCAGGGGCAAGGTCATCAGCATCAGCCCCATCGCCATGAGCGTCACGAAGCCCTGCGGCAAGAACGAGTTCGACTCCAGATTCTGCAAGGACGGGACTCTGGCGCCGTCCGGCATCACCTTCCTCGGACCCACGGCCGTCAACGTCATCCAATGGCGCGCCGACAAGGACGGGCGCCTCTACAGCGGGGCGGTCTACGCCGGCTACAACGGCAGGCCCGAGGCGGCCGGTCCCGACTATCAGGTCGACGCCCCCGTGCGCTATTATTTCGACCTGGTCAGAGAGTGCGTACAGACGACCGAAAGCTGCTACGACCCCGCCAACCCCACGGACCTGTATTACACCTACCGTTACGACAACATAAACGCGGGCGAGGACGGCGACCCCACCAGCTCGGAGGCCAGAAAGGTCACCGTTCAGTTTTTCAACCAGCCCAAATATTACAACGACCCCAGGTACGCCTCCTTGTACAGCCCCGGGAGAGTCTTCGACCACACCTGCAAGTACTCCAACTATCGGGCCAAAATATCCGGCTGCGGCGGCGGCAACGAAAGAAAACTGGCCAACGCCATACTGCAGAACTTCCAGGACGGCCGCTACGCCGCGGCGCCTTTCAAGAGGCACCGCGAATGGGTCTACAAAAACTGGGACCACGCCGGCAGACCCAATTACATTTTTGGCATCGAAAGACCCAGGAATTATGACGAGGCGGTCAACAGGCCCCAGCACTGGGCCCAGCTGCCCGCGTATTATCTGCGGGCGAAAACCATCATCGCCAACGACTGGTATCCCGACCCGACCCTCATGCAGGAGTATTCCCGCAGGATTTTTTATAAATCCGCGTCGGGCAAGTGCAGCTATACTTCCCCTGACGAATGCTCCACCAGGACCGACTCGATGAGGCCCATCACCGGGGGCGCCAACGTTTACACCGTCACCTCCGGCGGCACCATCGCCAGCGGCTTCAACGACGACCCGGACCGCTGGGATTATGTCCTCGACGAGTCGAAGTCCATGTTCATCGACCGGCCCTTCGTCGAGGTGGGCTACTCGGACGTCATGGACGTCTACGGCCAGATCGGCGCGCCGGGCAGAATCTATAAAAGAATCCAGGAACCCGGCGACATAGACAAGGCCGTGGGAGTGGTCGTCTTCATGTACTCCCTCTACGAGGACATCGACCTGTCCGACAGAAGCATGTCCATCAACATCGGCTACTACATGCACGGCGGGGTCAACTACTCGCACGCCCAGGGCGACCCTGCCAGGTCGCTGGGGGACGCCGAGGGAACCTACATCGAAATACAGAACGAGCACAACTACATGGGCGGCAGCAGCCAGAAAGTCGTCAACGAAGGTGTCGGGGCCAAACAAACCACGGGCGAGGAGTTCGGGCTGATGGGCATCGCCCATCCCCTCAACACCCCTCCCAACTGCTATCGAGCCGGCAGGGCCAGGTTCACCGAGCCCATGAACTTCCTCGCCGCCGAGGACAGCCCGCTCACTTTCATCGAGGGCACCTTCACCTCCGGCCTGAAGATGCCGGGGTACCTCTCCGACACCGACCAGACCCCCCACGGGAGCGCCATACCCGACTGCGGGAGCGCCAGGCTGCCGCTGACCTCCACCAGGTTCTTCAGGTTCCCGGACAGCGAGCCGACCACCAAGCCCAACTATCTGCCCGACCCGCTCTGGCTGGCGGCCAAATACGGCGGGTTTAGGGACCTCAACGAGAACGGGAAGCCGGACCTCAAAGCCGAGTGGGACATCTACCCCGAGCCCGACGGCGACGGCATACCCGACAACTATTTTTACGCCAACAACCTGACCGAGCTGAAACCAAAGCTGGTCGAGGCCTTCAGGCTCATCATGGCCAGGGTCAACGTGGGCACGGCGACCTCCGCCTCGGTCAACTCGGTCCTCGGCGGCGGCATCACCGTCCGCACCTACTACCAGTCCTCCTACAAGCCCGCGGGGGCCCAGCACGAAAACGACCCGAAAGTCAGCTGGCTGGGCGGCACTTACGCCCTGTTCATCGACCTCTGGGGCAACATGCGCGAGGACACCAACGGCAACGGCAAGCTTGACCTCGACGCGGACAAGATCGTCGTCTTTGTCGGCTGCCCCGTCGACGACGACGAGTGCAACAACCTGCGCGACACCTTCGACATCAAGACCCTGGCCAGGCGCTATCCGGTCATCGCCTCCAACATACCCGACACCACGCGGGAGGAGCTGGTCTCCCTGGCCCATATAAAAACCGTCTGGAACCTCAGCCAGAACCTCTCCAAAGCGGACGACAGCACCATCATAACCCCGAGGGGGGCCATCTCCCCCGGCAACAACCAGCGGATGATCTATTTCCACCAGGACGGGCTGACCGAGAACCTGCCGACCGGCTTTTTGGGCACGGCCAACCTCTTCAAACCAGACAGGGCCGCCCAGCTGGCCAAATACCTCCTGCAGCCCACCGAGGCCCAGGCCAAAAAGCTCATAGAGTTCGTCATGGGCAAGGACGACCCGAGCCTGCGCTCGAGAAAGGCCAAGTCCCCGTGGCCGGACGACGCCAACAGAACGATCACCTGCCGCCTGGGGGACGTCATCAACTCCCAGCCGATCATCCTGGGGGCGCCGTTCTCCAATTACGACAACCTGTACGGCGACGTCTCCTACGCGGAGCACAGGAACGCCTTTTCCAAGCGCCGCAACCTGGCCCTGGTCGGCGCCAACGACGGGATGCTGCACGCCGTCAACATGGGCAGGCACATCTCCTACTCGGAGGGCCTTAACGGCTACGACGACATGGAGGGGGAGTCCGGAGCCATGGGCAGGGAGATGTGGGCCTTCATACCCCAGGCCATCCTGCCGCACCTGCAGTGGCTGGCCCTGGCCGAATACGGCCACAGCTACTACCTCGACCTGACTCCCACGGTCGTCGAGGTCAAGGACGGCGAGGAATGGAGGACCCTGGTGCTCGGCTCGCTGCGCTTCGGCGGACGGGCCATCGAGATGGGCAACAACCAGTACTCCTATTCAGAGGTCTTCGCCCTTGACGTCACCGACACCGACCAGCCTCCGAAGATACTCTGGAGATTCTCGCATCCTCAGATGGGCCTGGTCGTCTCCAGACCGACGGTGGTCAGAAACGACGCCGGCGGCGACGACAATTGGTTCGCCATCGTGGGCAGCGGCCCGACCTACGACAACTACGACGCGGTCAGAAACGTGACGGTGCCCGCCGGCTTCGACGGGGCCATCGCCTACAACGGCCACAGCAACCAGTCGGCCAGATTCTTCGCCTTCGACGCCATCAGGGGTCCGTCGTCCGGCGTCTACACCGTCAACTCGGGCGTGCCCAACAGTTTCATCAGCCAGTTCCAGGTGCTGAGGCCCTTCTCGGCCAACAGAACAGAACAGGGCGTGTCCTGGACCAACCCCGTCGCCTACTTCAGCCTCAACCAGTCGGCCCCCGACAACGGGCTGCTGTGCGAGACGTCGGACAATTGCGACGAGTCGGGCTACGACAACTCCGGCTTCATGGACAAGGGCGGCGTCTGGCGCCTGAACATGGTCACGCCGGCGGGCGCCGGCATCCCGGTTCAGGACTGGGCCAACAACTTCAAAGTGTTCTATAACGCCAAGCGCCCGATATCGGCCGCTGTCAACACCACCTACGACGCCGAGGGCAACCTCTGGGTGATCTTCGGATCCGGCAGGTTCTGGTCCTTGGAGGACAGCAAAATTTGCGACGGAACCAGCAAGCTCAAGGAGTGCAGGCTCAACCACGTCAACTACCTGTACGGGATCAAGGAGCCCGTGGGCTCCGACGGCAAACTCACCTTCGGCACGGTCAGCGACGCCAGCCTGTACGACGTCTCCAACGTGGTGGTCTACGAGAACTCCGCGAAAATCCGCGCCATCACGGAGGAAACCGACACCACCCTCCAGTTCGGCGACCTCAAGGACGGGAACGACACCGTCCAGTCCTACGACGACCTGGCCTGGCGCATAGCGCATAATCACATGGGCTACAAGCGGGCCTTGAAGACGGATTCGGAGAACTACAGCAACGGCGACGAGATCAACAACCCCGGCGCCGAGGAGTACGAGGACACCGACTGGTGGTCCGGCCTCAGCGCCGAGATGATCGTGGACCAGATCGCCGTGGCCCCGTACGGCAACAATCTGTCCGTCATGTCCTTCAGCTCCTTCCTGCCGCTTTCCGCCGTCTGCGGCAGCACCGGGCGAAGCTACGGCTACCTGCTTGACACCTTCACCGGGCTGCCCAGGCCGGAGTTCGGGTCGTCAGGTTTCAACGAGATCAACATGTTCGCCCAGCGCAGCTTCAAGGAGGGAACCGACATTGAGGGCGTCGTCAGCGGCCACATCTCGGAGGTCCAGGGCAAGAGCGCCGCCTCCGTCTACGTGGTGGTCGGGACCAACGACTCCAAAATGGCCCAGTTCGAGATCGTCAACAGCGACGGAAAAGTCGACACCCTGAAGCTCCCCCAAAAGGACACTCAGAGCGGCGGCGTGGTCTCCTGGCGCGAGGTCGTCACCTTCGACGACATCTCCGACTGAAATCGCGCGTCCGGTCCCGACCGGGCCCGGACGCGACCAAAACTGGCCCGGCGCCGCCCATGGCGGTCCGGGCCGGGCCTCCCCCGGCGCCCTTATGCGACGCCCCGCATAAGGCGCTCGGGTCGAGGACTTTTCCCTCCCCGCCCCACCCTCCCCCGGCCGCCACTACGGGCGCGTCGACTGGCTTTCCTCCCGGACCTTTCCCCTTTCCCCTTTCCCCTTTCCCCTTTCCCCTATCTTTATTCCCGGCTCCCCGCTCCCCGGTCCTTGTTCAACCCCCTCCCCTGTCGCGGGCGCTCGTCGCCGACCGTCCCGAGCCGCATGCTCGGACCGCCGGGCCGCGGACGCGTTCCAGACAGCTTCAAAATTTATACCTATAATCCAGGACTTAACGGATGGCAAAAGACACGCCTAAAATTCAAAACTTGCCCCGCGGCCAAAATTTATCCCCAAAATCCCGGACTTAACGAACGGACCATAGCTCGCGGCCAAAACGCCCCCCGCAAAAAAAACTGCGGGCGCCCCGCCAAGGAGGACCCGCAGTTTTAAACCCCGGTTTCATTCCAGTGAAGAATTTCCACTAAAGAGATGACTGTTTGAGTCAAAACAATCCGTCTAAAAAGCCATGAGCGATAAAAGGAGTGAAAAATTATTATTCTTGTCGCTTTTCTTTATCTTTGAGCCACAAGTCGCGACTCAAATCCCGCGCCTCCCATTCGGCCCGGAAGCCCTCGCCCGGGGCCCGGCCTCAAAGCCAGGGGCGGGACAATTCCCGCCAAGTCGGCTTACTTGGCGGCCGCCTGCCAATACCCCCTGACGTCGTCCTTGAGGGCGGCGGGCAGGGGCACGTACTGCAGGTCCCTCGCCTGGGCGT
>JAISET010000167.1 GCA_031264015.1 Deltaproteobacteria bacterium
GGACCAAAGCGGTTTTCTTTCAGTCAGATATGTTTTTTTGCTTGTGCTTTTTGAACCCTCGAAGACGAATATAATCCGGGGGACCGCGGGACTGTCGGCGGCGCCGGGCGCCGGAAAAACAGCCGGCCCCGCCCGGGCGGGCCGCGGCCCTCATGCGGCCCCCCCCTTGTCGCTTTTTGACGGAGCGAGGAAAAATGGAAGTTTTAGAGACCCCCCAGAGCGGCGACGACTACAGGCGCAAATATCTGGACTCCGAGCGTCTGCTGCGGGTTTTGGAGCTGGAGAAGATCGACCTGATCCAGGCGGTCAGGCTGGTGGTCAAGTCGACCGTCCTCCTTCTGACCAGGCGGGGCTACAACAACGACCTGGCGACGGCCCTGTCCGGCCTGGAGTCCAAGCTGGGGACGGATCTGGACAGCCTGGCCCTGTTCGAGCAGGCGGCCAGGGAGATCGGCCGGCAGATCGGCGGCCCGGCCCCGGTCATGGTCGCGGCCCCGGAGCCGGGGGAGGGCGGCGGCAAGGATTACGAGGACCTCAAGGGGGCCGTCCGCAACCTGGTCGACAAGCTCAAGGAGTTTAAAAACGAGAGGTATCTGACCCTGAGCGACGCCATCAAAGGGTTAATTGATAACAATTCGTCTTTAGAAAATATATTGCCTATTTTAGTTGACTTATGTCTGACTTTTTTAAATGATTACGGTCAGGAAATAACTAAAATTACCCACCGCCTCAACTCCATCCTGCGCATGCTCATCTTCACCGAGCGGGAATACGCCAAGTTTCTTGACAACGACATCGCCAACTACGACCGGAGGGAGCGCAGCTTCACCAACGAGCTGACCTCGGGCCTGGGGGAGCTCAAGGAGGGCTGCCGGGGGCTCCTGCTGGGGGGCCAGACCGACGACCTGATCAACTTCGTCTCCGAGCGCATCGAGGGGCTCCTGCTCGCCGTCAAGCTCAAGGAGGACGAGGACGCCCAGATGCTCGACGCCCTCAGCAAGGAGAAGGAGGCCCTGACCAGCCGCCTGGACAAGGTCCGCCGCGACTACGACTCTTTCGTCAGCCAGAGCCACAAGACCCTTTTGGAGCTCGAGACCATCAGGAGCGTCTCCCTCAGGGACCCTCTGACCAAGGTTTACAATCGCCGGGCCTACGACGAGCAGATGGGCCTGACCATCGAGAACCACGACAAGGGCAGGCTGGCCACCTTCAGCCTGATCATATTCGACATCGACTTCTTCCGGGAGGTCAACAACAATTACGGCCACCTGGCCGGCGACAGCATCCTGACCCATGTGGGCCGCATCATCAAGGAGTGCCTGCGCAGCGACGACTTCGTCTTCCGCTATGGCGGCGACGAGTTCATCATCCTTTTGCCCGAGGCCAAGCTGATGGACTCCATCAGGATCGCCGAGAAGTTCCGGCACCAGGTGGAGGTGGTCGAGTTCAAGCTCAGCCGCAACAGCCTGAAAACAATCCGCATCACCATCTCCGTGGGCGTGACCGAGGCCTGCCCCGGCGACACCGTGACCTCGGTGCTGGCCAGGGCGGACCGGGCCCTCTACCTCTCCAAGCAGAGCGGCCGCAACAAGGTCTCCAGTTTTTAAGGTCCAGGGCCGGAGGTTAAAAGAACGCGGCTTTTGTTTTTTAACAGCCGCGCTCCGACAATTTCAGGGATCATGACGCGTCCGGCCGGAAGAGGCCGCCCCCGCGGGACCGCCTCCTCCGGCTTTTTATCCGGCTCGCCGGCGTCGCCGCCGCGGGCGCCGTCCCCGGCTTTCGGGCAAAATTATCCCGTCCCGAAAAAGAGAATTTTCAGGGAGCCCGCCAAGCCGGTCTTCCGCGGTCGATTAAAATTGAATTTAATCGAACTCAAAAGAGTTTTAAATTTTTTTTAAATTTAACGACCAATCGGAAGCCGGAAAAAACTCCCCGCCGGCCGCCTCCGCCCCGCCGGCCTCCGGGTCCTCAATAGTTTCCGAGAGTCCCGGCGGTTCCGGGGCCTAGTCCTCCGGGGCCGGGTCTTCCGAGGGACGCTCCCCGGCGGCCGGGTCCTCCGGGGCCGGGTCCTTTTCCATCAGGCGGCGCACGAAGGCCCGCTCGTCCTCGATGGTGGAGACCTCGCCGTCGAGGCGGGCAGCGCGCAAGGCGGAGAGGGCGGCCTGGACGGCGGGCCCGGGCCTGAGGCCCAGGGCCAGCAGGTCGTCGCCGCCGCAGATGGGCGAGACCCTGCGGTAGACGGCCAGATAGGCGGCGCCGGCCCGGTCGAGGATCTCCCCCGCGGCCTTGGCCATCAGATACAAAATGGCCGGGAGGCTCAGAGGGGAGAGGAGGGCGTCGATCTCGCTGGGCCGGGGGTCGGCGACGCCGGGGCGTTTTTTGTGGCGGCTTAATATCCGGCCCAGCCTGGGGCGCTCGGCCGCCAGGGCCAGGGCCTCCTTGCGGCCGGAGTCCAGGTTTTCCAAAAGGGTCTCGAGGTCCTTCTGGGCCAGGGGCTCGGTCAGCACCAGCAGGAAGGTCAGCCAGACCGGGCCCGCCTCCCGGCCCAGGGTCAGGCCGCACCAGTCGCGCACCTTGACGGCCTCCCTGAAGACGTCCCTCAGGTGCGGGGTGAGCCTCAGCTCCGGGTGCACGCAGGCCAGCAGGCCCAGGCCGTCCAGGATCTCCAGGGCCTTGACCACCTCGGGCTCCTCGAAGACGCGGCGCATCTCGGCCAGAAGCCTCCGGGGCTGCGTCTTGCTGACGAAGCCGCCCCTGACGGCGTTCTCGATCAGGCCCTGGGTCATCTTGCTGATCTTAAATCCCAGGCGGGCGGCGAACCTGGCCGCCCGGTAGGCCCTGGTGGGGTCCTCGATGATGGACAGGGAGTGCAGGACCCTGATCAGGCCCTCCTTGATGTCCTGGAAGCCCCGGTAGAAGTCGAAGAGGCGGCCGAAGTCGTCGGAGTTCAAAGACAGGGCCAGGGCGTTGATGGTGAAGTCACGGCGCTGCAGGTCCAGCTGGATCGAGGCCTGGCTGACCACCGGCAGGGCCCCGGGCCGCTCGTAGTACTCCACCCGGGAGCTGGAGAGGTCGAGCTTCCAGCCGTTGGCCAGGACGACGGCGGCCGTCTGGAACCTGGGGTGGCGGCGGATCTTGGCCACGTCCAGGCTGGCGCGGATGGCCTCCAGGAGGGCGTTCATGTCGCCCGCGGCCGAGAGGTCCAGGTCCCCCACGGGCTTGAGCATGATGAGGTCCCGGACCGACCCCCCGACCGCGTAGAGGGACACCCCCAGCCCGGCGGCCAGCGAGCCCAGCTTGCGCAGAAGGGCCAGCCTCGGCCCCGGGAGCCTGTCCTCCATGACGCCCAGAAGATTTCTCTCGTAGGGCGCCCCGCCGGCCCTCTGCCTGGTCTCCTCCAGGCCCCCCGAGACCTCCGAGCTCATCAGGCGCAGAAGATCCGTCCTGGTGATGACGCCCAGGGCGCGGCCGGAGTCGTCCAGAACCGGCAGGATCCTCTGCCCCTGGTCGACGATGATCCTCTTGATCTCGGCGAAGGAGCCCTCCTCGCCCAGGGTCTCGAACTCGGTCAGCATGACCTGCCGGACGGCGTAGTCGCCCAGCCCGTGGTAGACGGCCTTGTGGACGATGTGGTCGGTGACGATGCCGGTGATCCCGGAGCCGCCCAAATCCTCGACCAGCAGAACGTTGAGACTGTAGCGGGTCATCATGTCCAGGGCGTCGCTGACCGGCCGGTCCTCGATGATGGAGATGGGCGGCCGCACCATGATGCCCCCGGCGCTGTACAGCCTCCCGACCGTCTCGGCCAGGGCCGCCTCCAGCTCCGCCCTGACCTCGTGGAGGTGCTTGCCCCTGACCGAGGCGGCAGCCGCGTAGGCGTGCCCCCCGCCCCCCAGGGCCAGGGCGACCTCGCCCACGTCGAAGTCCCGCAGCCTGGAGCGCGCCACCAGCTGGACCATGTTCTCCATCTCGACCAGGACGAACAGCAGGTCGCAGCCCAGGATGTCCACCATCTTGTGGGCCAGCACCGCCACGTCCTCCACGTGGGTCTCCCGGCGGGCCATGGCCACCACCAGGCCGCGGCCCCGGGCCTCGCGGGTCTCGGCGGACATGATCAGCTCGTTCAAAAGCCCCAGCTGCTCCGGGGTCAGCTCCCGGGAGGTGAAGTGCGAGACGACGGAGAGGTCGGCCCCCCTGGCCAGCAGAGCCGCCCCGGCCATCATGTCCCGGGGCGTGGTCGAGTTGAAGGTCAGCCCCCCCGTGTCCTCGTAGAGGCCCAGGGTCAGCATGGTGGCCACGTCGGGGGTCGGGGCCAGGCCCTTGGCCAGGAGTATCTCGGTCATCAGGGTGGAGTTGGCGCCCACCTGGTCGACGATCTCCAGGCTTCCCCTGAGGTCCGTCGGGCTGTCGGGGTGGTGGTCGTAGAGGTGGACGTCCAGGCCGGGGTTCCCGAGGCACGGCGTCGCCGCCCCCAGCCGGTCCCTCTGCCGCGTGTCCACCACCACCAGGCGCCGGACGGCCTCGTACTCGAGCTCCCGCGGCCGGGCCACGTCGAGGTGGTAGATGAGGCTCTGGATGAAGAAGCCGCGCAGGTTCCTGCCCTGGCCGCCCGGGAAGAGCATGACGGCCCCGGGGTAGAGCTTGGTGGCCGCCACCATGGAGGCCACGGCGTCGAAGTCGGGGTTGAGGTGGGTGGTGACGACCGTCCCGGCCCGGATCCTTTTTCTTCTTTCCGGCTGGGACACGCTATTCCTCGGCCCGGGGGTGGCAGCGGCGGAAGACCTCCCGGAGCCTGCCGTCGTCGACCTTCAGATACTGCTCCGTGGTGTCCGCCGAGGAGTGGCCCATCATGGCGGAGACGGCCATCAGGTCCGCCCCGCCCCGGACCAGGTGGGTGGCGAAGGAGTGCCGGATGACGTGCGGGGAGACCGGGGGCAGCCCGGCCAGCCGCGCCGCGCGCCCGACGGAGTTGTAGAAGGCGAACCTCGAGAGCGGGGCCCCGTCGTCGCCGACGAAGAGAAAGTCCGAGCTCGCCGGGCCCCTCAGGGTCTCCCGGACCGGCAGCCACTTGCGGAGCAGCTCCACCGCCGACAGGCTGGCGGGCACGACCCTGTCCCTGCCGCCCTTGCCCCTGACCCTGACGAACCTCTCGTCAAGATGAACCTCCCGAATCTTAATCGTCACCATCTCGGAGACCCGCAGCCCGCAGGCGTACATGAGCTCCATCATGGCCCGGTCCCGGAGCCCCGCCGGGGTGCCGGCGTCCGGGGCCCCCACCAGGGCGCGCATCTGGGCCGCCGTCAGGGCCTTGGGCAGGGGCCGCGCCAGCTTCGGCGAGTCCACGTCGACGGCCGGGCTCGCGGCGATGATCTTTTCCTCCGCCAGAAAGTCCAGCCAGCGGCGCGCGGACGACAGGAGCCTCGCCCTGGTGGACGTCTTTTTGCCCTCCCCGGCCGCCTTCGTCAGAAAGTCCTCGACGTGGGACTTTTTGATCCCCCCCGGCTCCGTCACCCCGAGCCCGTCGAGGTACAGGATGAACTGGGCCAGGTCCCGGGCGTAGGCCTGCACCGTGTTGGCGCTCAGGCCCAGGCCGGCCTTGAGGTGGTCCAGCATCCGCCCGGCGCTGGCGGCCAGGGTTCCGCCCAGTGTTTCCGCTTGGGAGACGACGTTCATGTTTGCTCGCGGCGGACGGCCATCGCGCGGGGCGTCCGATTTGAAAGTGGCGGATGAAAGGAAAAGACGGACGGGAAGAAAACGACGTCGGCCAGGCCGGCGCCGGCGGCGATGGAAAGGAGGCGGCCGGCAGTCAAATTAGCCGGACGACGGCGGCGGACGGTCAAACTAGCCGGACGCCGGCGGTCTCCCCGGCGCCGGCGGCCGCCGGTCGCGGACAAAAAACTTTAACATGTCATCCAGGCCAGCCGCGGGGCCGTTTTCCAGATAATGATACCCCATTTGTTCCCGCCGGGCAATTAGACGGGCCCGGCGGCCGGTTTCCGAGGGCGGGGCGGCCGGGGCCCCCGGCGGCGACGACGTCGGCCGCGGAAATAAACGGGCCGGGCCCGAACGATGACGACGGCCGCCGGCGGAAATTAACGGGGAGGGGGCCCGGAGCGATAATGACGGCCGCCAGGGGAAACAAACGGGCGGGCCGTCGGGGCCCCGGGCGATAATGACGGCCGCCAGGGGAAACAAACGGGCGGGTCGTCGGGGCCCCGGGCGATAATGAGGGTCGCCAGGGGAAACAAACGGGCGGGCCGTCGGGGCCCCGGGCGATAATGACGGTCGCCAGGGGAAACAAACGGGCGGGCCGTCGGGGCCCCGGGCGATAATGACGGTCGCCAGGGGAAATAAACGGGCCGGGCGGCGGGGCCTTGAGCGATGACGGCGGCGGTCGCGGAGATAAACGGGGGGCCGCGTCCATAGTGTGAATTGTCAGAGGTAATGAAAAATCCACCAAAGGAAGTAAAAGTCCCCTCGACGGATCGGCGGCGGGGAACCTGTCGCGCCCGTCCTCACGCGGTCTCGGGGCGGGTTGTCGGGCGCCGGGCCGCGCTTGAGATATTCGGTCGGGGCGGGTACAATTATCATAGCCTCCAAGGCCGCTTAGGCCCGGACACGCTCCCCGCGCATTTTTTTTCGTCGTCAAAATCGTCCGGCCCGTCCGTTTGTCCGTTTTTATATCTTTTAGCAGACCCTTAAATAACGCCTTAATTTGTCTAATAAATAAGGCGGGTTTCTTAACCGTAGTTACTCATTTGTCCGGACCGCCCGCCGGGGCCTCCGGGCGCCCGTTTCGGACTATTTTTTCCGTCCCGCCGCCCGTCGGCCGCGGGGACGGTTTTTCCGGGGACGGGCTTCCGGGGCCTCTTTTGGGGGGATCCCGCCGGGAGGCCGCGGCCGGTTTTTGACCTTGTCAAGATTTCGTGAAACAATATCGTCATCCGGCGGACAAGTCCCGGATAATATTCCTGGTTTCGCCGCCCCGAGACAGTCTTTTATTTTTTCCGGGGGCCGGCCGGGGGCTCCTGTCCGGAGGAAATTCCCCTCCCCCAGGTCGGTCGGCCAAATCGCCCGGCGGGGCGCCGCGGACGGGGGGCCGGTCGAAAATTTCTGACAAAATAGTCCCGGGGCCTATAAAATTGACGCTTTGTTGTTTACAACCGGGGACGATTCAGAATATACTTTCACTGAGCACACAGACGAAAAAAACATACGTTTTCCAACCGTTTTTCAAGTTTCCCGGACTTTCGGCCCGGAAATTTTTATCCTCCGCCGATAATTTTTCGCCTCTGGCCTTGCGACTGTGACAAAGGCCGCGGCTTTCAACAGCGCCACCAATATTCGGGGGTTAAGTCATATGGCTTCAAAATTGGTATATTCTTTTGGCGGTCCCAAAACCGACGGCAACGGGGGGATGAGAAATCTCCTGGGCGGCAAGGGCGCCAACCTGGCGGAAATGGCCAAGCTCGGCCTGTCCGTCCCGGCCGGGTTCACCATCACGACCGAGGTCTGCACGGCCTTCTACGCCAGCGGCAAGCAGTTTCCGCCGGGGCTCAAGCAGGACGTGGAGAACGCCCTGGCCTCGGTGGAGAGGACGATGGGGGCCAAATTCGGCTCCAACGACAACCCCCTGCTCGTCTCCTGCCGCTCGGGGGCCAGGGTCTCCATGCCGGGGATGATGGACACGGTCCTCAACATCGGCCTCAACGACCACACCCTGGCCGGCCTGGTCGCCAAGACCGGCAACCCCCGCTTCGCCTACGACTCCTACCGGCGCTTCGTGGCCATGTACGGGGACGTGGTCATGGGCATCAAGGAGGCCATGGACGTCAAGCACGACCCCTTCCATAAGATCCTCGACGAGCTCAAGTCCTCCAAGGGCTACCAGAACGACACCGAGCTGACCACCGAGGACCTCAAGGGCCTGGTGCAAACCTACAAGAAGCTCGTCCGGGACGTCTTCAAGAAGCCCTTCCCCGAGGAGCCCATGGACCAGCTCTGGGGGGCCATCGGGGCCGTCTTCGACTCCTGGATGATCGACCGGGCCAAAAGCTACAGGCAGCTCAACGGCATCCCCGAGGACTGGGGCACGGCCGTCAACGTCCAGGCCATGGTTTTCGGCAACATGGGCGACGACTCGGCCACCGGCGTGGCCTTCTCCAGGGACCCCTCCACCGGCGAGCCTTATTTCTACGGCGAGTATCTGGTCAACGCCCAGGGCGAGGACGTCGTGGCCGGCATCAGGACCCCCAGCCCCATCAACCGCAGCAAGGAGCTCCCCAAGGGCGTGACCACCACCCTCGAGGACGAGATGCCCGAGATCTACGCCCAGCTCGACGACATCCGCCGCAAGCTCGAGGCCCACTACGGCGACATGCAGGACATCGAGTTCACCATCCAGCAGGGCAGGCTCTACATGCTCCAGTGCCGCAACGGCAAGCGCACCGGGACCGCCGCCATCAGGATCGCCGTGGACATGGTGGCCGAGAGGCTGATCACCAAGCAGCAGGCCATCGCCCGCTTCGAGCCGGCGCACCTCGAGCAGGCCCTCCTGCCGACTTTCGACTCGGCCGACAAGAAGGTCAGGGAGGCCGCGGTCCTGGCCAAGGGCCTCCCGGCCTCGCCGGGCGCCGCCGTGGGCCAGGCCTACTTCTCCGCCGCCGAGGCCGAGGCCCAGGTCAAGGACGGCAAGAAGGTCATCCTGGTCAGGCAGGAGACCAGCCCCGAGGACATCAAGGGCATGCACGCGGCCCAGGGCATCCTGACGTCCAGGGGCGGCATGACCAGCCACGCGGCCGTGGTGGCCAGGGGCATGGGCAGGCCCTGCATCGCCGGCGCCGGCATCACCGTGGACTACGCCAGGAACCAATTCTCCACCGCCAGGGGCGAGGTCGTCAAGGCGGGCGACTGGATCTCCCTCAACGGCTCCGCCGGGACGGTCCTGAAGGGCGCCCTGCCCACCAAGGCGGTGGTCCTGGGCGAGGACTACCACACTTTCATGGGCTGGGTCGAGGCCGCCAAGAAGATGAAAGTCCGCACCAACGCCGACACGCCCGAGGACGCCCGGGTGGCCCTCAGGCACGGGGCCGAGGGCATAGGCCTCTGCCGCACCGAGCACATGTTCTTCCAGGCCGACCGCATCGACCACTTCCGGGCCATGATCCTGGCCAAGGATCTCGAGTCCAGGAAGAAGGCCCTGCTCAGCATCCTGCCCATGCAGCGCGACGACTTCTACGGGATCTTCAAGGCCATGGACGGGCTGCCGGTGACCATCAGGACCCTGGACCCGCCCCTGCACGAGTTCCTGCCGCACACCGACAAGGAGATCGACGAGCTGGCCAGGAAGCTGGGTCTGACGGCCGAGTTCATCCGCGAGAGGGTCGATCTTCTGCGCGAGCAGAACCCCATGCTGGGTCTCAGGGGCTGCCGCCTGGGCATCCTCTTCCCCGAGATCACCGCCATGCAGGCGCGCGCCATCTTCGAGGCGGCGGTCAGGGCGGCCAACGAGGGCGCGGTCGTGCTGCCCGAGATCATGATCCCCCTGATCGGCAACGAGAAGGAGTTCGCCCTGCAGAAGACCATCGTCGAGGAGGTGGCCGCCGAGGTCCTGGCCAAGGCCAGGAACAAGGTCGACTACCTGGTCGGGACCATGATCGAGCTGCCCCGCGCGGCCCTGGTGGCCGACAAGGTCGTCGCGGCCGGGGCGCAGTTCTTCTCCTTCGGCACCAACGACCTGACCCAGACGACCTTCGGGCTCTCCCGCGACGACTCCGGCATGTTCCTGCCGCAGTACCTCGAGAACTACGTCTGGTCAAAGGACCCCTTCGTTTCCATCGACGTCGAGGGCATGGGGCAGCTGGTCGAGATCGGCGTCGCCAAGGGCCGCAAGGCCAGCCGCAAGCTCAAGGTGGGCATCTGCGGCGAGCACGGCGGAGACCCCGACTCGGTCAAGTTCTGCTTCTCGCTGGGCTTCGACTACGTCTCCTGCTCCCCGCACCGGGTGCCGGTGGCCAGGCTGGCCTCGGCCCAGGCCTCCATCGCCGCCAAGGCGGCCAGGAAGGAGGAGGCCCCGGCCAAGGCCAGGATCAAGGCCTCCTTGGAGTCCGACGCCCCCAGGCGCGGGCGCCCCCCGGGCAGGCGCAAGACAAAGGACCAGGTGGCCCGCTCCCAGGCCACCTCCCACAAGCCCCGCAAGTCCGGCCTGGGCTCCAAGCAGGTCAGGCAGCTCAGGCCCGAGAAGGCCAAGGAGCTGGCCTCCGCCCTGGACCCCATCACCAGGTCGGTCCAGAAGAGCCTCACGGCCAAGGCCGTCACCAAGGCCGCCGTCAAGAAGGCAAAGGCCGTCGAGAAGGCCGTCGAGAAGGCCGCCGCCAAGAAGGCCAAGGCCGTCGAGAGGGCCAAGGCCAGGAAGGCCAAGGCCGTCGAGAAGGCCGTCGAGAAGGCCGTCGAGAAGGCCGCCGAGAAGGCCGCCGCCAAGAAGGCCAAGGCCGCCAAGAAGGCCAAGGCCGTCGAGAAGGCCGCCGCCAGGAAGGCCGCCGCCAGGAAGGCCGCCGTCAGGAAGCCCGCCGTCAGGAAGCCCGCCGTCAGGCGGACTCCCAAGAAGACCCCGGCCGACGAGTAGACGCCCAGGCGGCCGGCTCCCGCCAGGCGGCCGGCCGCCCTCAAAATAACTGATCATCGCGCCCTCCCGGCCACGCGGCCAGGAGGGCGTTTTTAGTGTGCCCGGCATGGGCGATAACTAGATGGTGAAAATCCATTGCGGACATGTCAGTGAGAACCGCTAGTCAAGGGCAAGGTGTCCGTCGTGAGGCGGGCGCTGAAAGAAGCCGGAGGCAAATGCTCGGTCCGACGGACAGA
>JAISET010000168.1 GCA_031264015.1 Deltaproteobacteria bacterium
GACGCCGGAGGGGCGCCCCGGCCTCGGGAGGGGGCCCCTGTCGGCGGGGGCGGCCAGGTTGTCGGGGCGCATGGTCCGGCGGTCGGAGACCTCCGGGAGCATCTCCCGGAACGAGGAGGGGCGCGGGGGGGAGGCGGGGGGATTTGGAGGCAGCGGGACCGCCCGCCAGCGCAGCCCGTCGGAGGGGGCCCCGGACGGGGGGACGGGCTCCAGCCAGCCGGCCAGGCCCCAGACCAGGTCCCTCAGCGCCCCGTCGGGAGGGTAGTCCCCGGCCGGGGGACGGGCGGGGCCGGCGGCCAGGCAGCCCGTCAGAAACGCCGACGACAAGAGGAGAAAAGATATTGTTTGGCAAAAATAACGGATCATGGTAAAGTGTCAAAAAAATCGGAGCCCTGAGCTTTGTTCAGTCGGAGTCGGCCGGGGTCGGACTTTGCCGGGAGGGGGCGGCCCGGAAAACACCCCCGCCGGCGGGGGAAAAACCCCGGGACCCGCCTCATGTTACCATAAAGACGTTTTTGTCGGCTAATTTTGACAATTTCGGCGAGCCCGGAACCGGGCTCCCCGGGGCCCGTTTTTTTCCGGGGGCAAGCCCGGCCGGGGCGGCCCGCCGCGCCGGCCGCACGCCCGCCCCGCCGGGGGCCGGGCCACTTTCATCTTGTGACAACCGCGTAAGGAGCGAAAATGACGGCAACAATCATCAAGGGTCTTCCCGTGGCCAACGTGATCCGCGAGGAGCTCGCGGCCAAGGCCAAAGAACTGGCCGCCAAGGGCATAGAGCCCAAGCTGGCTGTCATCCTGGCCGGCGGCGACGAGGCCTCCAGGGTCTACGCCCAGGCCAAGGGAAAAGTCGGGGAAAAGGTCGGGGTCAAGGTCGAGGTCCACATCCGCCCGGACGACGTCAAGGAGGAGGATCTTCTGGCGCTCGTGGACCAGCTCAACGCCGACCCCAAGGTGCACGGCATCCTGGTCGAGCTGCCCCTGCCGAAGCACATTCGCAAGGAGCTGGTCATGAACCGCCTCGACCCCAAGAAGGACGTCGACGGGGTCCATCCGGTCAACCGCGGGTACCTGCTCGGCGGGCAGGAGCACCTGGCCCTGGTCCCGGCCACCCCGCTCTCCTGCATCGAGCTCATCCAGCGCAGCGGCGTCGAGCTCAAGGGCAAGAGGGTGGCCCTGGTCGGCAGGGGCGACACGGTCGGCAGGCCCCTGGCCAGCCTGCTCATTAAGCGCGACGCCACCATCACCGTCTGCCACACCAAGACCGTCGACATCGGCTCCATCACCAAGGCCGCCGAGATCGTCGTGGCCGCCGCCGGCAGCCCCGGCCTGGTCAGGGCCGACATGCTCTCCCCGGGCCAGATCGTCATCGACGCCGGCATCAACCAGGTCGGCGACGGCATCGTCGGGGACGTCGGCGAGGGCGCGGCCGAGGTCGTGGCCTTCCTGACCCCGGTGCCCGGCGGCGTGGGCTCCCTGACCACCAGCATCATCATGAGCAACCTCCTCAAAGCCATCGGCCTGCAGGGCCTGGCCTGACCGACCGGGGCGCCCCCCCGGAGCCCGGCCCCCCTCCCGGGGCCGGGGCGGGGGGCCCCGGCCACCTTCAAGAAGAACGAGAGGCCGACTATGTCCCATCACATCCCCCCCGTCTACGACATGACCATCAACGAGTTCCTGAAAGTGGCCGCGTCCAGCGCCCACGTGCCGGGCGGGGGCAACGTCTCCGCCGTGGTGGCCACCCTGGGAGCCTCCATGGGCGCCATGGTCGCCAGCCTGACCAAGGGCAAGAAGGGCTACGAGGAATATCAGGAGCAAAACGACGCCATTCTGAAGGCCTTCATGGACGGCATCGAGGACCTCAAGGCCATGACCATAGGCGACATCGAGGCCTTCGACGCCTACATGGCCACCTTCAAGCTGCCCAAGGACACCGACGAGCAGAAGAAGGCCCGGGCCGAGGCCATCCAGGCGGCCGGCCAGAAGGCCACCCTGGCCCCCCTTAACGTCTGCCGCAAGTGTCTCGAGCTGATCAAGGAGGCCGGCAAGCTGGCCCCCTTCGGCAACAAGGGGGCCATCAGCGACTGCGGCGTGGCCGCCATCGTCCTGGAGTCCGCCATCCGCGCCGCCATGCTCTCGGTGGACATCAACCTGCCCAGCCTCAAGGACCAGTCCTTCGTCGACAAGGTCAAGGCCGAGAGGGCCCTGATCTTCGCCGAGGCCGAGGAGATCAAAGTCTCCATCCTCCATCACATGAGGGCCCGCTGGTAGCCCGGGCAGCCTGTTTTTTTTCATGACGGCCCCGGAGCCAAGCAAGCCGGGGCCGTTTTTTATCCCCCGGCGAATAATAATTTTAATAAAAACCTCATTTTTTTATTTAATTTTTATCCATTCCACGCCGTCGTTGTCACCGCGCTGAAATTTCTTCGCCTCCGCGGTTCGCCGCCAAAGAAAGAAGGACGCCGCTCCCGCCGCATGCGGATCGCTCGGCAACCGACAAGTAAAGAAACTGAGTTCCGAACTGGCTTGACAAACGTATTTCTGAAATAACACGGCGCCCGCGGACCGTCGTCCGACTGGAAACAACCGGCCGAAAGACGTCCCCAGGCCGACTTGCCGCCTGATTGGCCGGGTTTTTCCCCGGCGGGAATTTTAAAATGCCGGCCGCAAAATATTTGCATGTCGTTTGGAACAAAAAATTAGTCGGCACGCTTCGACAGGAAGCAAACACCGACTCCATCATGTTTAAGTATGACGAGGACTGGCTGTCAAACCAACTCCCCGCGATTTCTTTGTCCCTGCCCCTCCGGCAAAACTGCCGCGACTCAAATTCGACCAGGAATTTCTTCGGCAACCTAACTCCGGAAGGAGAGTCGCTTTCTGATTTTAGTACTTTTAGAAGGCTCTCCAAAGGAGATCTTTTTTCTTTTTTAAAGCATTACGGCCATGAGACAGCCGGAGCCCTGTCTGTTTTCGATCCTGCCAACCCGCCCCGGGCGGATGAAATCACTTATAAGGACGTGACTCAAGCCGTCTTGGAAAATATGTCCAAGCCAAAACATAAGCAGATTAACTTAATTCTGGCCACCAACGCAAAAACGTCCCTGGCGGGAGCCCAAAACAAACTGCCTGTGTGTCTTAAGGATGACAAAATACTAATTCCCGATGAATTCTCTTCCGCCGCCACCTCCCATATCATCAAGCCCCCGTCAACCAGATTCCCTAACGCGACTCTTAACGAGGCTTTTTGTCTTGACCTGGCGAGACAAGCAGGCCTGCCGGTCCCGGACTCAAAGATACTGTTCTTGGAAAAATACCCTGTCTTTGTGGTGGCCAGATACGACCGTTTTCTCGATGAAAACAAAATTTGGCAAAGAACCCACCAGGAAGATTTTTGTCAGGCCCTTAATATCAACAAAATATTAAAATACCAAGAATCTGGCGGCCCTGGGTTCTTAAAATGTACTGATTTATTATTGAATAAAGTACATATCTCAAAGAATGAATATGATAATTTTATTAAATGTATTCTTTATAATTTTTTTATAGGTAATT
>JAISET010000235.1 GCA_031264015.1 Deltaproteobacteria bacterium
CGGGCCGCCCGTAATGGCCCGGGAGCAAGCCTGGCGTCTCCCGGGGAGCCGGGCCGGGCCTTAGTTTGTGACGAGCCGGCCTTGGGAGGCCCCGCGGCTCCCGCAAATTTGCGGCGCGGAGGCGGTTGAAGGGTGGTTTGTCCCCTAAGGCCGGGGCGGGCGAGTCGTCAAACATGCCGAATTGGCGCCCGGCCCATGACGGCCGGCGGCGCCTGGCAGGCCGCATGCCGATTATTTGGAGCCGGACCCCGTCGCCCGGGCCCGGCGACGGATTGGGCCGGCGATTAAAACGGGCCCCCGGATCCTCGCGGGCCGCCCCCGCGAACGCTTACAAAAATTGTGTCTGATGCTATATATAATTACAGGTCAGAAAAATGCAATCAGATTATTACTTTGACATAAAAACATTTATTGGAGATATTTTATGTATAAAAGATAACATTTTATATGTTCAAAGTGTTGCTAGAGATGATGAAAAATGAATAATGACTGAATTTACAGACTATAGACGCACAACAAAATTTACTTATCATATCTGTGGTCAACTTCAATTACCTGTGTATGATCGCATTTTTAAAAAGTAGCAATTAAAAATATTATATTATATTATATAAATTATATATTCAATTTATAGCTTCTAGAATTAAATATCCTCTTTATGGCATACATATACTACATATGCCATGGATTCATCATAAAAAAATTTACAATTAGTTTTGAACAAGAAATAACGGCCGGTCCGGCTGTCGGAGGCGGGAGGGCGCGTCGGACGCGTCGTCGCCGTCCCCGCCCCGCCTCGTCCCCGCCTCCCGGGCGTCATGGCCGCGCCTGCGGCTCCTGCTTTTCCGCGCCTCCTCCGCGCCCCTTTCCCGCCCCTTCCAGTCCCCTCCCCATAAGTCGGCGGCAAAGGCCGTTTCGCAGGGCGGGCGGCCTCCCGGGCTCCGGGACGCCGCCGGGTCCCGTCCGCGTCCGGGGGGCCGGGGCGCCTCAAACATGGCTCGTTTTTTTGCAAACTGTGCTAGAATGAGCCGTCGGCCGCCATCGACCCTCTCGACAGGAGCCCCGTCGGACGGCCGTCCGCCCGGCGGACGTGCCTCCCGGTTTTCACGGGGGTTTGCCCGCGGGCCGGAAAATTACGAGCGAGAAGGGATTGCAGCATGCCCGTCAGATTTTTGCTTCCGGCCGCCCTGGTCCTGGCCTGCCTCCTGGCCCCGGCCCGCCTGTCCGCCCAGGAGCAGCCCGCCCCGCCCGACGTTCTGAGCGCCCTGACCCTGGCCCAGAACGCCTACAGCTCGGGGGACAACATCACCGCTCTCAACGCCATCTCCGACGCCCAGCAGGCCCTTTGGAACGCCTCGCCCCTGGGGGTCCGCAACGTGGCCTTCGTCACCGAGCAGGCCACCGACTTCGGGATGTACAACCCCAAGATCGGCGAGGAGTTTCCGGGCGACGAGCCCATGATCCTCTACTGCGAGCCCTTCGGCTACACCCAGGTCCGGGGGGAGGACGGCACCTACAGCTTCTCGCTGATCGCCTCCGTCAACATCGTCAACGCCCAGGGCCAGGTGGTGGGCGGCAAGCAGAACCTGGGGCCCTTCAACATGAGCGGGCTGCGCTCCTTCTACACCCAGTTCATCGTCTGCTTCACCCTGGGCATCAGGGGCCTGGAGCCGGGCAGCTACACCGTCCGGGTGACTTTGACCGACAATTTCGACACCACCAAGTCCGTCGACGTGGAGAAATCATTCAACTGGCTGTCCGAGCCGGACGCGTGAGGCCGGCCCTGACGCCCCCCCCTTTTCCATCGGGCCGGCCATCATGAGCTCCACCGACGACATCCGGGGCAAAAGTTACTTTTTCGCCTTCGAGGGCCTGGACGGCTCCGGCAAAAGCACCCAGAGCCACCTCCTGTTCGAGTACCTGTGCTCGGTGCTGGACGTCAAGCCCCTGCTGCTGCGCGAGCCCTCCGAGGGCCCCGCGGGCCAGTTTTTAAGGGAGATGACCCGCTCGTCCGCCCCGCCCCCGGACCCCTTCGAGGAGATGTCCCTGTTCCTGGACGACCGGGACTGGGACGTCAACAACAACATCCTCCCGGCCATGAACGGCGGGCGCTGCGTCATCCTGGACCGCTACTTGCTCAGCAACGTCGCCTACCAGGGCGCCCGGGGCGGGCTGGAGTCCGGGGCCATCCTGGAGGCCAACCGCCATTTCCCCGCCCCCAATCTGACCTTTTTGCTGCAGATACCCCTGGAGACCACCCTCAGGCGCATCCGGGACAGGGGCGGCGCCTCCCCCAATTTCGAGGCCAAGAGCTATCTGGCCCGGGTCAAGGAGATCTACGACTCGCTGGACTACCCCGGCCTCGTCCGCATAGACGCCTCCGCGGAGGAGGAGGAGACCCACCTGAAAATCCTCCGGGCCGTCCGCGACTTCGAGCCCTCCCTGGTGCCCGACCTGGCCTGAGGCGCCGTCCCCCCCCCCCCGTCAGTCCGGAACCCGCCGAAAAATAAAACAAACGCGCGGGCCTCCGCGCCCGGGTCCCGGCCGGGGACATAAACAGGCCCCGGGGGAGCCGGACAAGGAAATCATGGAAATAATCGACACCCACTGCCACCTGTTTTTGGAGGACTTCGACGCCGACCGGGAGGAGGTCCTGGCCCGGGCCGCGGAGGCGGGAGTCGTCCGGATCGTCAACGTGGGCCTGGAAACCGAGAGCAACCGCCTGGTCGTCGAGACGGCGAGACTGAACCCCGTCCTGGCCCCCGCCGTCGGCTGGCACCCGCACAACGTCCGGGACCTGACCGACGAGGGCCTGGAGACCCTGGCCGGGCTGAGCCTCGACCCGTCCGTGGTGGCCTTCGGCGAGATCGGCCTCGACTATTATCACGGGCTGGAACATGCCGGGCTCCAAAGGGCGGCCCTCAGGACTCTTCTGGGCCTGGCCGCCAAACGCCGTCTGCCCGTCGTCGTCCACTGCCGCGACGCCTGGGACGACTTCTTCGAGATCCTGGAGCCCGCGAGATCGTCCTTGAAGGACGTGGTTCTCCACTGCTTCTCCGGGGGCCCGGCCGAGGTGGAGAAGGCTTGTGGTCTCGACTGTTATTTTTCCTTCTCGGGGACGGTCACGTACCCCAAGGCCGTCCCCGTGCGCGAGGCCTGCCCGCTGGTCCCCGAGGACAGGATCCTGGTCGAGACGGACGCCCCCTACCTGGCGCCCCTGCCCAGGCGCGGCCGGCGCAACGAGCCCTCCTTTCTGCCGAGCCACCTGGAGGCCATGGCCGCCCTGCGCGGGACCGGCGCCGAGGAGCTGGCCGGGCTGACCGGCCAAAACGCCCGCCGCCTGTTTAATCTGGACCGGGCCTGACCCCGGCCGCCAAAAGCCGCGGCTGGGGGCCGCGGACGTCCCCGGCCGTCCCCGCGCGGACGGCCCCGCCTCCCTCCCGCGAACGACTTGAGCTGAAAAACGCCCGGCAGGAACAATGGCGACGCCCGTCGAAACGACAACAATCCGACCCCGGCCCGGCCCCCGGGACGGCCGCCTCATCCTGGCCTCGGCCTCGCCCAGACGCCGGGAGCTTCTGGAGGCGGCGGGGCTCTCCTTCGACGTCGTCCCGGCCGAGATCGACGAGCGGATGCCGGGCGACGAGACTCCCGGGGAGGGGGTCGTCCGCCTGTCCGGCGAGAAGGCCCGGGCGGTCTCGGGACTTTACCCCGGCCGGGTGGTCCTGGCGGCCGACACGGTGGTCTCCCTGGGGGGCAAAATTTTCGGCAAGCCCCGGGACGCGGCCGAGGCCAGGCTCATGCTCGAACGCCTGTCGGGCAGGGTCCACGCCGTCACCACCGGCTTCGCCGTCGTCGGGGGCGGCCCCGGGCCGGGCGAGCCGGGCTCGGGCGTGTCGGGCTCGGTCGAGACGCGCGTCTCCTTCAGAAATCTGACCGCCCGGGAGATCGACCAATATCTGGCCCGCGGGGAGTCGGCGGACAAGGCCGGGGCCTACGCCGTCCAGCTGGGGGGCGGCGCCCTCTGCGACCGGATCGAGGGCTCCTACACCAACATTGTCGGGCTCCCCCTGAAAGAGGTCCTCGAGGCCCTCGCCGCCGTCATGGGCTTCGACCCCAGGGAAAAATAAACGGCGCCCCGGACATTATTTCGCCCCCGGACGTAAAAAACCCCGCCCGAAGGCCCGAGCGGGCCCCCGGGGCGGGGTTTCAATTAAAGCGGCAAAAATTTGACGGGCGTCCGAAAGTCGCCGGGGCGCCGGAGCGTCGGAGCGTCGGAACGTCGGAACGTCGGAACGTCAAGCCGTCCCGGGGGCGCGGACGGCGGCCGGGGAAACCGGCCGGCCGTCGCTCACTGCAGGAAGCTGTTCTGGCAGTCGTCCGGGTCCTTGATGAGGTTGGCGGCCGTCAGCAGGTCCACCACCAGGCACATGGTCAGCAGCTCCAGGCACTCGTAGCTGACGTACTGGTTGGCGGTGGAGTCGAACAGGACCTTCAGCTCGGCCTCGAACTCCTCGTCGGCCTCGAAAAACTCTATGCGGACGGGCAGCCTGGGCAGCCCGAACTCCCAGGACTGGGCCCCGGCCTGGGAGAGGCCGACGTGCAGCCCCCCTATCTTGGGGGCGGCCTCGGCCAGGAGCTCGTAGTCGCCGCCGATCATGTCGGTCAGGGGCTTGGTCAGGCTCTCGCTGGGGCTGGAGGCCGACACCCCGATGCCCGTCAGCCTGGCGATGGGCACGAAGACCCCGGAGAGGGGCGCGCGGCCCTGGGAGGCGACGTAATGGGCCACGACGCTCTGGGCGTCGATTGTCACCGGCCCGCCGTCGGCCGCCGTCACGGAGCGGTTGTCGACCAGCAGCCTCCGCCCGAAAAACTCCAGCTCCCCGCGCCCCCCGGAGTCCAGGGTGAAGCCCAGGGGCCCGGCCTGCTTGGGGATGTCCACCTTGGCCAGATTCTCCAACTGCACCTGGCAGTAGTACTGGCGGGCCTTGACGGTCTTCGCTCTGCTCATGGGGGCCTCCGGGGGTGTGTCGGCGCCGGCCCGGCCGGTCCGCCGGCGAAAGTTTGGTCAGTCGCATTATAGACCCCGCCGCCCGGATTTTTCAAACGCGGCGGGGGCGCCCCCCCCAGGCGCCGAAGGTGGCAATTTTCGCGCCTTTCATGTATATTTGTCTCGCCAGGCCGGACTTGTCCGGTTTTCCGCCATTATTTCGCCCGCCGTCCGCCCGGGCCAGTCGTCCCGGACGGGAAGACGCCCGCCGGGGCCCGGTCCCGCCCCGTTTTTTAGACCGGGGGCGCGGGCGGCGGTTTTTTTTGCCCGCGGGGAGACCATGTCCAACACCGGCTTCGACATCAGCAGGATCGAGGGGGAGATCACCGTCAGCCTCAAGGCGGCCGACCCCTACGGGCTGGTGCAGGCGTCGGCGCTGGCCCTGGGGTCGCTTTTGACCAGCAACACCGGGCCCACCCAGGTCTTCGAGTCGGCCTGCCTCTTCTTCGCGGGGACCTCCAGGCACGAGCTTCTGACCAGGCTCTGGGTGGAGCTTTTGTTCTTTCTCAGGCAGGAGCAGCTGAACCTGGTCCGGGCCGTGGTGGCCGAGTTTTCGGACAGCAGGCTGGACGTGGAGTGCCACTTCAGCCCCGACTTCACCCTGGGGACGCTTTTGTTGGGCCCGGAGTGGCTGGCCGGGGAGATCGCCGTGCCCGTCTGCACCGAGGTCAACGGGGCCTGGGTGGCCCGGGTGGTCTGGAAGGCGGCCGGCGCCCATGCCTAAGTTCAAGCTCCCGCCGAGGCTCCCCTTCCGCAGCCTCGGGGTGGCCGGGCTGGGCCTCATCGGGGGCTCCCTGGCCAAGGCCTTCATGCCCTTCGGCGGCCTGGACATCTCCGTGTTCGACTCCGACCCCGAGACGATCAGGGAGGCCTCCAGGATCAAACGTCTGGCCAGGGCCACCCGGGACCCGGAGGAGTTTCTCTCCTGGCCCCTGGACCTCTGCTACCTCTGCCTGCCGGTCCGCCGGAACATCGAGCTGATCGGGGTCATGGGCGAAAAAAAGGTCCCCTACCCCGTGACCGACTCCGGCAGCACCAAGGGCCCGGTCACCGAGGCGGCCCTCGCGGCCGGCCTCAACTTCTGCGGGGGCCACCCCATCGCGGGCCGCGAGGTGGCGGGCTTCAGACACTCCTCGGCCGACCTCGTCCGGGGCTGCCTGTTTCTGCTGACCCCCGACCCCCGCTTCGGGGACAGGCAGAGGGAGCTCCTGGGCCGCCTGAAAAACTTCCACCAGCTCCTGGACTGCCGCGTCCGGGTCGTCTCCCCCTCCGACCACGACCGCGTCTACTCCCTGATCAGCCACCTCCCCTACATCGCCGCCTCGGCCCTGGCCGGCACCGCCAGGCTCAAGGGCGGCCCGGACATCCTCGACTGGGCGGGCACCGGCTTCCGGGACACCACCAGGCTGGGGGCCTCGCCGCCGCAGAAATGGGTGGAGGTGGCCGTGGAGAACTCCGCCAACCTGGCCGGAAACATCGGCGACCTCATCGAAGTGCTCGGCCGCTTCCAGGACCTGGTCGCCGGCAGGAAGGAGGCGGAGCTGGCCGCCTTTTTGGAGGACATCGCGGCCTTCAGGCGGATTCTGGCCAAATAAAGGCCTCCGATCCCCGCCCTCCCCCCGCGTCCGAGGGGGGGCTCGGGCCCGCCCCGGGACCGCCCTGGGACCGCCGCGGGGGGGGACGCCTTGAGACCGACCGCCGCGAGACCGCCGCGGGGGCCGTCAAAAAATTATTTTTTCGGGGGTTGATATTTCCGTCGCTTCGCGGTAACATTGTCGGGCTTGGAATCAACCGCCCGACATCGGGACGGGTGTTTCGGAGCCCGCCGAATCGGGACGTGGCGCAGCCTGGTAGCGCACCTGAATGGGGTTCAGGGGGCCGCTGGTTCAAATCCAGTCGTCCCGACCAACTAGACGAGGGGTCCGGGGGCCTAGCCGCCCGCGGACCCCTTGTTTTTTTTATGCTTTTCCCCCAGTATTGACCTTTGACAAACATCCTCACCCAGCCCCCGGGGGACCGCCGTCCCTTTGGCGGCCGACGGCGCCCATGTACCTCAAACGCCTCGAGATCGTCGGATTCAAGTCCTTCACCGAACGGACGTCGGTCGTCCTGGCCCCGGGCATCAGCGCCGTGGTCGGGCCCAACGGCTGCGGGAAGAGCAACATCATCGACGCCATCCGCTGGGTCATGGGGGAGCAGAGCCCGAGGCTTCTGCGGGCCAAGAACATGGAGGACCTCCTCTTCAACGGCTCCGTCGGGCGCTCGGCGGCCTCGGTGGCCGAGGTGACGCTGACCTTGTCCAGAGGCGGGGACGGGCGCTCCCCGGCCGAGATCTCGGTGACCAGGAGGCTCTACCGGGGCGGCGACAGCGAGTATCTCATCAACCGGGCGCCCTGCCGCCTCAAGGACCTGGTCCGCCTCTTCATCGAGGCGGGCATGGGCACCCGCGCCTACAACATCATCGAGCAGGAGAAAGTCGGCCGCCTGGTGGACGCCCCGCCCGAGGAGAGAAGACTTTTAATCGACGAGGCGGCGGGCATCACCCGCTTCAAGGAGCAGAAAAAGGAGTCGGAAAGACGCCTGGAGTCCGCCGAGACCAACCTGGCCACGGCGGCGACCCTGATGGGGGAGACCCACAAAAGGCTCCTGTCCGTGGCCCGGGCGGCCGCCAAGGCTTTAAAATGGCGGGAGCTCAGGGAGCGGCTGAGGGAGTTCGAGCTGATCGTCATGTCCAGAAGGTTTCTCTCCCTCCGGGACGGCCGGGCCGGGCTCGCCGCCGGGGTCCTCGCCGCCCGGGACGGGCTGGCTCTCATGGAGGCCGGGAACGAGGAGATCGAGGCCGCCGTCGACGCCCTGCGGCTGGAGGACGAGCTGCTCTCGAGCCGGCTCGAGGAGGAGCTGGGGGCCTGGCACGAGATGAGGTCGGCCGCCGAGCGGAGGGCCGGGGAGATCGAGCACCTCGACTCCGACATCCGCTCGGCCGCCGCCCGCCAAAAAAGCGCCGACGACGACCTGGGGGCCCTCGGCTCCGACCGCGCCCGCCACGACGAGGAGAAGGCCCGCCTCTCCCGGACGGTCGCCGACTTGGAAGACGACAGCCGGGAGGCCGAGGAGACCAAAAGGGACCTGAGGGAGCGCTGGCTGGTCTTGAAAAACGACTGCGACCGGCTGGCCGCGGACCGCGACAAGGCCGCCCGGGAACTGGAGAGGGGCCGCGACGATCTCGGCCGCCTGGGGGAGACCCTGGCCGGGGCCGCCAGCCTGACCGAGCACCTGACCGGCCGGGGCCGCGCCCTGGAGCTGGAGCAAAACCAGGCGGACAGGACCCTGGCCGAGGCCCGGGACCGGACGGCCTCCAGGACCAGGTTCCGGACCATGCTCGAGGAGGATCTGGAGGGGGCCAGGGAGGAGCTGGCGGGCCGCCGCGAGGAGCTCCTGGACGCCCGGAGGGCCCTGGAGGCCGAGGTCAGGCTGCTGGGCGAGGCCGAGCGCGACCTGGCCGCCGTCGGCTCCCAGGTGGAGACTTTGGAAAACCTCAAGGACTCCGGCTTCGGCTGGTACCCCGACGGCTCGACGGCCCTGCTGAAAGACCCCGAGGCCAAAGGCCTGGTGGGGCCCGTGGCCGAGCTCCTAAACATTCCCGACGGCTACGAGGAGGCCGCCGAGGCCGCCCTGGGCGAGAGGCTGGGCTGGATCGTGGCCGAGGACAGGGAGGCCTGCCTCGCGGCCCTCCTGATCGCCCGCCGCAAAAACCTGGGCCGCTGCGTCCTCGTCTCCCGGGAGGACCTCGACGGCGGGGACCTGGCCAAAACCCTGCTGGGCCCCCTGAGACTCGTCGAGTCCGCGGCCGGCGGCCATGACGGCGACGACGACGACCCCGGGGTCGACGCGGCCCAAATACTCAAGGCCTTCGACAAAAAACACGCCTACCTGACCCGGGACGGCGACTACCTGGGCCCCGTCCACATGGCCGGCAGCGGGACGGGCGGGACAGCCGGGACCGGCGCGGCGGCCGGCCCCGGCGGGGACGGGGGAAAACGGCAGGCCTCCCCCCGGGAAAAAAAGCGGGGCGGCGGAGGCGGGCAGACCGGACAAACCGCCCGGGCCGGCGGGCCCGCCCCCGCGGGACGGGGCGACGGCGGGCCCGACTCCCCCGGCCGCGGCCTGCTGGCCAGGATCAAGGAGCTGGACGCCCTGCGGGCCAGGCTGGGCGACGCCGAGGACAGGGCGGCGGAGGCCGGCGGCCGGGTCGCCGCCAAGAGGACGCTTTTGAACGAGGCCGACGAGGCCCTGGCCGCCGCCGACAACCGGACCGCCAACCTGACGGCGGACCTGGCCGACGCCAACGCCAAGCTCATGGTGGCCAAGTCCGACGAGCAGGGCCTGGCCATCCGCCGGCAGTCCCTCGAGGGCGAGATGGAGCGGGCCCGGGCCGAGCTGGCCGACAACATGCGCGCGAGGGCCGCCGCCGCCGAGGAAAAGGCGAGTCTGGAAACCGGCCTGGCCGGTCTCGAGGACGCCTGGCGCCGGGCCGCGGCCGAGGCCGAGAGCCGCAACGGGGAGCTGGAGCAGCTGCGCGAGCACAGCCAGGCCGCCGCCTCCCAGGCCGACGCCTACTACGAGAGGCTGGAGGGCGCCAGAAGGGAGCTCGCCCGGGTCTCCGACTGGCTGGACAACCTCGAGGGCAGGCAGGCCTCCCTGGAGACCCTGGCCGTCCAGCTCGCCGCGGCCGTCGAGGAGATGAGTCAAAAGAAGGCCGGGCTCCTCCTGGAGGCCGAGACCTCGCCCGAGACCCTCAAGGAGGCCGAGGAGAAAGTCGCGGCCATCAGGGAGTCCATCTCCGGCCTGCGCTCGCGGATCGCCGAGGCGGAGGAAAAAGCCAAGGCGGCCAGACGCGCCCGGGAGGCCGCCGCCTCCGAGCTGGCCGGGCTGGAGAAGGAGCTGCTGGAGTCCGGGCACGGCCTGGCCAAGATCGAGGACGACCTCCTGCGGGACTGGCGGGTGGTCCTGGTGGACCCCAGCGCCCCGGTCGTCGAGGACGCCGCCCCCGAACCGGCCGGCGACGACGGGGATTCGGACGACGATTCCGGGGATTCGGACGACGATGACGATGATTCCGAGGATGACGACGACGATTCCGACGACGACGGTTCCGAGGAGGAAGACTCCGGGGACGACGGCTCCGACGCTTCCGCCGCTTCCGCCGCGGCCAACGATTCCGCCGACTTGACGGAGGCCGGGGCGGCCTCGGAGCCCTCGGAAACCTCCGGGGCGGACGAGGTCCGGGCCGCGCCCCCGCAGGTCGTCGACCCCCGGGACTACCGGGACAGGGAGCTGCCCCCGCTGGCCGAGTCGACCATCCTGAAGCTCAGGGAAAAGATCCTGGCCATGGGCGACGTCAACCAGGAGGCCATCGCCGAGGAGGAGGAGCTGCGCGGGAGGTACGAGTTCTACAAGACGCAGAACGACGACCTGACCGCGGCCATCTCCGACTTGCGCGCGGGCATCGCCCGCATCAACCAGACCTGCAGACAGCGCTTCAGCGAGACCTTCGAGCTGGCCAACCAGAAGTTTAAGGAGATCTTCCCCGTCCTGTTCGAGGGCGGCGAGGGCTGGCTGTCGCTGACCAACGAGTCCGACCCCCTGGAGAGCGGCGTGGAGATCCACGTCCATCCCCCCGGCAAGAAGATCACGGTCATGCGCTCCCTCTCCGGAGGCGAGAAGACCCTCACCAGCCTCTGCCTGATCTTCGCCCTGTACCTGATCAAGCCGAGCCCCTTCTGCCTGCTGGACGAGGCCGACGCCCCGCTGGACGAGGCCAACATCGACCGTTTCAACCGCCTGCTCAGGAACCTCTCGGGGGCCTCCCAGATCATCATGGTCACCCACAACAAAAGGACCATGCAGATCTCCGACACCCTCTACGGGGTGACCATGGAGACGCCGGGAGTCTCCCGCCTGGTGAGCGTCAACCTTTCCGAAGCCGAGGGCCTGACCGATGCTTGACTTTTTTCGCCGCAAAAAGAAAAACCCGGAGTCCCCCGAGAACGCCGACCTCCAAAACGCCCCCGGCCAGGCCCCCCCGGACGACGCCGACGCCGCCCCGGCCTGGCCGCCCTCGGAGGAGGCCCCGGCGGGCGGGCCCCGGGCGGAAGAACCCGACGCGGCTGACTCCGAGGCGGCAAGCCCCGCGACGACGACTTCCGGGGACGCCCCGGATCAAGACGACCAGGCCGGGGCTTCGACGGAGACGGCGGAGGAGCCGGCCACCAAAAAGAGCCCCGGCTTTTTCGGCCGCCTGAAACGCCTGCTCGCCGAAAGCTCCGAAATCGGGAGCGAGACCGGGCCGGAGGCCGGGACCGACCCGGAGGCCCGCGAGGCCCTGCCCCCGGAGCCGGAAACAGCCGTCCCCGAAACGGAAGCCGCCGAGTCGGCCGCCGCCCTCGAGGCCAAAAAAGAAGCGGACCAGGCCGCCGAGAAAACCAAAAAAGAAGCGGACCTGGCGGCAGCGGACAAAGCCAAACAAGAAGCGGAAGCCAAAAAAGCCGCCGAGGAAGCCAGGAAAGCCGCCGAAATCAAGGCCGCCGAGGAAGCCAGGAAAACCGCGGAGATCAAGGCCGCCGAGGAAGCCAAAAAAACCGCCGAGATCAAGGCCGCCGAGGAAGCCAGGAAAGCCGCCGAGATCAAGGCCGCCGAGGAAGCCAAAAAAGCCGCGGAGATCAAGGCCGCCCTCGAGGCCGAGGAAGCCAGGAAAGCCGCCGAGATCAAGGCCGCCGAGGAAGCCAA
>JAISET010000241.1 GCA_031264015.1 Deltaproteobacteria bacterium
GGCCTGCATGATTGTCTTTAATATGCCCGGCCCAGCACAATTAGGCGCCGTTAATTTCCGATCGCGCCAACCCTACGTCCCGCATACGTTTGCGGCTAATCAAAACTAAAGTCTTTTGACCGCTGATGAAATGCATTCCCAATTATGGTACTATGAACGTTCCAGGCATTGACCCGCGAGAGACCATACATTACCGGGACGCGCCCGGAACGCGGAGGCGGGCCGAAACCGGCGCCCGCGGAAACAAAGCGGAGGCCGCCCAGACGCCGCCCTGCTCCGGGGGCCGTCCTCACCAAACTCTTTCGGACGGTTTATTTTGGCCGGGCACCGGGTTTTTTTATGAAGAGCAATCTGGCCGTAGTCATAGAGAACATCTTGCTGGCCGTGTTCCTCCTCCTGGCCGTGGGCATAGTCATCACCACGATCAGGGCCCACCGGTCCATCGAGCGGTACTCCGAGCTCATGCGTGGGGACCTGACCTCCCGCCTGAAACTATCCGCCAAACTAGCCGCCGACCTGTTGGACGAGTCCGACCTCAACGCCCTGAAGACCGCCGAGGACATGGGCACCGAGCTCTGGGCCGCCAAAAGGGCCCAGCTGATCGATTTCGGCAAGGAGCACAACGTCAAGTTCGTCTATTTCGTCCGCTACGTGGGCGACGAGCTCCAGTACGTCATCGACAACGACCTCGACCCCGAGTCCATGGTCTCCCTGGGGGAGGTCACCGAACCCGACCCCTACGTCCACAGGGCCTTCGAGGGGTATTCGGCGGCCACGGAAATGGGCAAGTACGCGGGCATCTGGGACGGGCTCATGTCGGCCTACTATCCGGTCTTCGGCTCCGAGGGGCAGGTGCTGGCGGTGGCCGGGGTGGACATCACCGACACGGCCATGATCGCCGCCGGGACCCACGCCCGCTCGCTCAACTACATGCTCATGATCGAGCTGGCCACCGTCCTCTGCTCCGGGGTCTTCCTGCTGGTCTTCTACCGGCGCCGGGCCCGGGGCTTCCAGGCCGCCTACCAGGCCAGGACCCAGTTTCTCTCCATGATGAGCCACGAGATCCGCACGCCCATGAACGCCATCATCGGCATCTCGGAGATCCTGGCCAGCGACCAGTCCCTGCCCCCCGGCCCCCTGGCCTACGTGGACGACATCAAGGTGGCCGGCGAGGCGCTCCTGGGGATCATCAACGACATCCTGGACCTCTCCAAGCTGGAGCTGGGCAAGATGAGCCTGGCCCCGGTCAACTTCAGCCTGAAAAAGCTCCTGGACAACCTGATGACCATGTCCAGGTTCCTGGCCGGCGACAAAAACATCCTGGTGGGCCTGGAGACCAACCTGAAGTTCCCGATCTATCTGCTGGGCGACGACGTGCGCCTGAGGCAGGTCCTTTTAAACCTAATCGGCAACGCCATCAAGTTCACCCAGAACGGCTCGGTCATTTTAAAGGTCGGCGAGGAGGGCCAGAAGCTGGTCTTCGAAGTGAAGGACACCGGCATCGGCGTCAAGAAGGAGGACATCCCCCACCTCTTCGAGGCCTTCAAGCAGATGGACGCCACCAAGAACCGCCACATCAAGGGGACGGGGCTGGGGCTCTCGGTCAGCAAGAGCCTGGTGGAGCTGATGGGCGGGGTCATCGAGGTCAAAAGCGAGTACGGGGCCGGCAGCTCCTTCAAGGTGGTCGTCCCCAGGGTCGAGGGGACCAAGCCCAGCCCGAAAAAGAAGGCCAAAAGCTCCCAGCACTACGGGGACTCCGTCGAGGTGCTGGTGGTCGACGACAACGAGCTCAACCTGACCGTGGCCTCGGGGCTCCTGCGCATCCACGGCATCCGCTCGGACCGGGCCGCCAGCGGGCAGGAGGCCCTGAAAAAGGTCGCCGCCCGCAGCTACCAGCTCATCTTCATGGACCAGATGATGCCCGAGATGGACGGCCTGGAGACCACCGCCAACATCAGGGCCCTGGGCGGCGCCCTGGCCAGGCTGCCCATCATCGCCCTGACCGCCAACGCCATGGCCGGGGCCAAGGAGACGCTGCTGGCCGCCGGCATGAACGACTTTTTAAGCAAGCCCATCCAGCGCGACGAGCTCGCCGCCATCCTGGCCAAGTGGGTGCCCGTGGGCCTGGAGGTCTGCGGCCCCCGCCCCGCCGGGGGGACGACCGAGCCGGTCGACTTCAGCATCTGAGAGCGTCTCGGTCCGGCCAGGCCGGGCGGGCGTCCCGACGCCGTTTGTCGGCGGGATAAAAAATGTCCGCGGAGGCGGGGAAAAAACCCGTCCGTCCGCGGACATATTTTTTTTGCGGCCAGTCCGCCGCCGACGATGCCCCGTCGCTTCCGCGTCAGACCCGCCCGCATCCCCGGTCGGCCCCCCGTCGGCTCCGCCCCGGCCCGCGCCCGGCGCCGACGCCAGGCTTCCGCCCCGCCTGGCTTCCGACTCCGCTAGTCCCTGGCCTTGGCCACGGCCCAGAGGGCCAGAAGGAAAAAGACGACGGCCGCGCCCAGCAGGCACAGGTACGGGCCCGGCTCCCAGGGAAGCCCGAAAGCCCCGGCCCTGGCGGCCCTGGACGCGTGGGAGAGGGGCAGCAGGCCCAGGGCGGTCCCGGCCCAGGCGGGCAGGGCGTCCAGCGGAAAAAAGGTGCCGCCCAGGAAGGCCATGGGGGTGATGATGAAGTTGCTGAGCAAGGCCTGGTCGGCGTGGGTCTTGACCAGCATGGCCAGGGCCACGGCCAGGGAGGCGAAGGCCAGGGAGTTTAACGACAGGGCGGCCCAGAAGGGGGCCCCGTAGTCGAGCCTGACGCCGAACAGGGCGCCCAAAATCAGGACGACCGAGACGGCCAGAAAGGCCCTGGTCAGGCCGGCCAAAGTCTCCCCCAGGACGAACGAGAGCCTGGGCACGGGGGCGGCCTGGAACTCCTCGAAGACGTGCAGGTAGAACCTGGCCACGTTGATCTCGCCAGCGATGGCGAAGGCCTGGGTCATGCTGCTCATGGCGGCCAGACCCGGGATCAGAAACTCCAGGTAGCTCCTGTCGCCCACCCGGACCCCGCCGCCCAGGGCCAGCCCGAAGGTCAGGACGTACAACAGGGGCGTCACGCTCATGGCCAGCACCTGCCTGGCCATCCTGCGCCTCAAAATGAGCATCTCCCTAAGATATACCGCCATGAGCGAGCTCACCCGACCCTCCTTCCGGTGAGCCTCAGAAAGGCGTCCTCCAGGTTGACTCTTCTGATGGACCCCGCCCCGTCGGCGGACTGGATGAAGGCGGCCGCCTCCGTCCGGTCGCCGAAGAAGCTGGTCTCGGACCCCTCCGGCCCGTAGACGTCCACCGCCCACTGGCCCAGGCCGTCCATGACCTCCCGGGGCGAGGCGGCGGCCACCACCCGGCCCTCGTTGACGAAGCAGACCCTGGAGGCCAGAAACTCGGCCTCCTCGATGTAGTGGGTGGTCAGAAAGACGGTGACGCCGCTTCTGTTGATTTTTTTGACCAGGGCCCAGATCCTGCGCCTGATGGCCGGGTCCAGGCCCGCCGTGGGCTCGTCCAGAAAGAGGAGCCCGGGCCCGTGGGTCAGGGCCCGGGCGATCATCAGCCTTCTCTTCATCCCCCCGGAGAGGGTCTTGACCAGGCTGCCCGCCCTGTCCTCCAACTCCACGTAGGCCAGAAACTCGGCGGCCCTTTTTTTTCTCTCCGGGCCGGGCATCCCGTAAAGCCGGCCGTGGACGTCGAGGTTCTCCATGACCGTCAGCTCCCCGTCCAGGTTGGCGTGCTGGGCCACCAGGCCGCAGAGACGCTTGACGGCCAGGGGGTCCTCCAGGATGTCCACCTTGTTGATGAGCGCCCGGCCCGAATCCATCTTGGAGAGCCCGTTTAATATCCTGATGGTCGTGGTCTTGCCCGCCCCGTTGGGCCCCAGGAAGGCGAACAGCTCCCCCGGGGCCACCTCCAGGGAGAGGCCGTCCAGGGCCTTGACGCGGCCGAAACTTTTGCGCAGGTTCTCAATCTTCAGCATTAATCCTCCCCGTCGGCCGGGCGCCCCTCCGGGGGAGGGCCGTCATGCCCCGGCCGGCCCGAGACTCCTAGGACGGCCCCCGGGCGGGCGGGCCGGCGTCACCGGGAGCGGGACACCCGGGGGATCCTCGCCTTGATCTCGTCGGGGATGATGGGCTTGCCCGTCGCCAGGGTGTAGACCAGCCAGAAAGCCGCGAACAGAAAGACGAGCGCCCCGAGCCAGTTGAGCATCCTTCTGACGAGGGGGGGCTTGATTTTTTTGGGGGTCGTGGCCTCGTTGAGGTCGGCGCGGCAGTGTCCGCAGAACCGGGCAGGCATCAGGACCCCCTTCCCGCAGTTGGGGCAGCGCAGGGTTATCTCCTTGGGGACAAACCTCCCCTGGGTGTCGGCGGACATTTTTCCCTCCTCGGGATGGGAGCCGTCGCGGGCTGGAAGTCGGACGGCGCTGACGACGCGCGCCTATGCTAGCACCTGACGCGGCCCAAAGAAAGAAGTTTCCGTCGCCCTCCCCTCCGGCCCGCCGCCCGGGCCCGCCGTCTGGACGCCGCGGGCATGGGCGGCGTTTGTTTTACTCCCGTCAAAAAGAGTTATTTTTGTCTAAAAAAGCTATAAAGTCATATAATAAACTTCCATATAAAACACAAAGCCGCAAAATGTTCCTGGCTCTCCTCTCCCCCCCCAAACCCGACCGCGCCAGGCGACGGCCGGGCTTTTCAGCCAGTCCGGCCGGGGAGGCGAGCGGGCGGGCGAGGGCGGCGACGGGGGAAGACGCGCCGGAAACGTCGGCACCTCCGGCGTCAATCTCGGGCGGGGGCGTCGCCGGAAGCTTTACCGAAGGGCAAAATTAGGCTATCTTGACCGTGAGGACAATCCATTTTGACCGCAAATAACACAAAAGACCTGACAAAGGAGGCTCGCGTGCCCCGTCCAGACCAGGCCGGATCCCGCCTGTTCGCGCCCCGGATCAAACCCGGCCGCCAGGCTTGCCCCCTTTCCTTTCTTTTAGCCGCGGCCCTTCTTGTCTGCCTCTCCGGAACGCTTTTCGCCCAGGGCATGGGCACCCGGGTCCTGGGGGTGGCGGCCGACGAGCCCGGCGTCTTCTGCGGCTACTATTTTTCCGAGTCAGGAGACAACCCCCCGCACATGGACATCCTGCAGGGGGAGACTGTCTACGCCTACTATGACGGGATCATGTCCCGGGAAACGGGCGAGCTGGTTCAGAAGCTCTTCGTCGGACAGCCGATCAAATTTGATTTCGAGGCCAGGATATTTCCCGACGTCGAGCAGAACACCGACTTTGGCGCCTTCGTCACCAATCTGACGGCCGACGGCGCCGCGGACGCCTCCCGCTGTCCGGCCGCGGATTTTTAACGCCGGGCGCGGACTTTTCCGACCGGCCACAAGCGTCGTCCGACGGCCCTCGGAGGGTCTGCGAGGAACTCGTCGACATCTTTAGACTTGCCGACCTAACAAAACTCGAAAAACTAAATCTGGCAGGCTGCCATATTAACACCAAGTCATTTTGTCCTAAAACTGCCAGGACAATTTGTCTAAAACTTGCCAAAAATCCTTATCAAAAGTACTGAATTCGTTGAAAATCTATAAATTTTTGACAAGACAATTTGGTAAGCGTTCACGGGGTCCCTGGTGACCCCTGCCAGAGCTGGGGCTGGACCCGAGTCCAGAACCTGCCCTGGGATGAAAATTGCCATAAATATAATGGTGACAGTTAAGTGAGAAAAGGTAGGCAACAAATTTTGAATGTGACTTTTGACAAGGATTTTTGGCAGGTTTTAGACAAATTGTCCTGGCAATTTTAAGACAAGATGACTTAGCATTAACA
>JAISET010000243.1 GCA_031264015.1 Deltaproteobacteria bacterium
GGGGGAGGGGGGCTCGGGCGGGGGAGGCGGCGCCCCCGCCGCTATGGCGAGGTCGAGTAGCGGCCCTGGGACGAGGGGGAGTTGGCGCCCCGGCGTCCGGCCTGTCTTTGGTTCGGGCGCGGGGGTTCGGAAACGGAGTAGACGGGCCGCGACGGCCGCTCGTCCTCCTCGTCCCCGCGGTCCGTCATGCGGGAGGGGGGCCCGTCATGGGCGCGGACGGGGGTGTCCAGCCAGGAGCCGGCGTCGGGCAGCCCCTCCCGCGGCATGAGGTGGTAGAGCCCCCGGGAGTCCACGGCCAGTCCCTCCAGGTTTTCCAGGACGCTTTCCAGCACGCGCGACTCGAAAGCCCGCTCGTACTCGCGCTCGCCGACGTCGGGTCCGGACTCCGGGCCCGCCCCGGCCTCGGCATCCTCCAGAATTATCTCCAGGTGGGGCTCCCAGCCCCCGTCCCGAGTGGAGGGTCCGCGCAGATACTCGGCGGCCAGGCCCGAGGCGAAGTCCGAGGCCGCCCCGGGCCAGGAGGTCTGGTCGTCGCGGTGATAGTAGCGCTCCCGTTCGGAGCCGTCCCGGGTCCCCCGGCCCCCGCGGTCGTCATAGCCGCCGGCCTCCCCCGGCCCGTGGACCACCAGGCCCTCGGCGTTGGCCGGGAGGTTTTCGCCGCGGGGGGCGGCTCCCGGCTCCGGCGGCCCCGATGGCCTGGCCGGAGGGATCAGGGATTTCGGGCGGCAGGCGTCCTGGGCCGCGGCCTCCCCGGAGAGCAGGGCGAGGGAAAGAACCAGCGACAGAGGAACCAGCGTCAGAAGAACCAGCGGCGGAGCCGGCCAAAGTCCTTTCAAAAACCCGACCGCAAGCCTCCTCCAGAGTCCCGGCGCCAACGTCCGAAACGCCGGAGTCGGAAGCCGGGTCGTCCGGCGGGGCGCGCGGCGGGGAGGAGGGAGGAAACCCGAGGGGGAGGCCGGCATGTTCGACTCCAAAACCAGTCCGGGCAAAAAAACTTATCCGGCAAAACGGTCGCCGGTGGGGCGCGGGGAAGCTTCTCGGGCGCGGGGAGGCGCCGTCCGGCGCCCGGACGCGGCCGCCCGTCAAATTAAAAGCAAGGCCAAAATACGCCCTGCGGACGGCAAAAGCAAGTTTGACGTCGGAGGCGGAAGCCGGGCGCGCGCCGGGCGGCCGCCTCGTTTCCACCGGCCGCCTCGTTTCCTCCGGCCGCTTTGTTTCCGGCGGCCGCCTCGCCTCGGGCGGCCGCCCGCCGGCCCGCGGGTCTCCCGGGCGAGTCCCGGCGGCGGTCCGGCTCTTGGCGGGGGATGGACGGGGGCCGCGGGGGGGGAGGAAGGTCTTTCGGGCGGAAAATAAATATTCACTTGACTTTTACATTTAAATAGATTATAAATTGTCAAATTTAGTGCAATGAATTATTTTATGGCACTATCTGTCTAATAATATTTCTGATTTGTTTGTCTCTGTGATTTAGATGCGCATGACTGGCGGGACCCCGGAGGCGGGAAAAGTTAGCCGGACGACAAAAAGGCCTCCATAACGCGCCCGGGGGAACGTCGGGGTGTTGTTCCCGAGACGTCGGCGGGCTTAAACGGGGCCCGGGGCGGCGTTCCGAGATTTTGGCGCCTGTCCGCGAACATTCCGGCGCGTTCCCGGAAAGTCCCGGCCGGCGTCATCATCGGACGGCCGCGTCCGTTTCGGGCGAGTCGGCGCGGGGGCCGCTCGGCGGGCCGAAACCTCGTTGGAAATTCGCCCGGTTTTCGGTACAATTGTCACTCGACGACCCCGGCGTCCCCCGGGCGCGGCAGAAAGAAAAAAACCACGCCTCCCGGCCCTCCCGGGCGGGCCCCCTTTTTTCCGGGTTTTCCGCCGGGCGCCCGATAGTTTTCCGCGCCCGTTCCGAGGAGCCCTCCCCCCAGCGCCCCCGTCCTCCCGGGGGGCCGGCGGGCCCCCTCTTTTTCGGGGCGGCGCCGCCGGAAAAAAGTATCGCAGGTCGCTGCTGGTAGCTTATGACAAATCAATTTTATATTCCCGGAAACAAAGTCGTCGACGCGGCTTTCCTCGCCCAGGTCCTCAGCCTGGGCGGCGTCGGCCTCTGGACCCTGACCGTCGACCCGGCCGGCCCGGCGGCGTCGGTCATCACCACCAACCAGGACAGCCTGAGGCTTCTGGGGGTGCCCGCCGACGTCGAGCAGAGCTTCACGCTGGAGGAGTTTCTGACCGGCTGGCTCAACCCCGCGGACGTCGGCGTGGTGGAGGACGGTCTCAGGCAGCTGGCCGAGACCGGCCGGGCGGTCATAGAGATCAGGTTCAAGTACCACACGGCCCTGGAATACCGCTGGTTCAAGCTCTCTTCCATGGTGCTGGCCAGGCGGGGCGAGGCTTACGACGTCTTCGGGCTTCTGGAGGAGATCCAGGAGAAGCTCCTGGCCCAGGAGGCCCTGCAGGCCGCCCTCGAGCAGAAGGAGTGCACCGCCAGGGAGCTGCTGCTGGAGCGCGAGAAGCTCGCCACGGCCATCGAGGCGGGGGACTTGGGGACATGGGACTGGCTCATACAAACCGGCGAGGTGGTTTATAACAAGCGGTGGGCGGAGACGATCGGCTACGATTTAAGCGAGATAAAAGACACCGTGGAGACTTGGGAAAACGCCCTGCTGCCCGAGGATCTGGCCATGGCCAACAAGGCCGTGGAGGACCACTGCAACGGCCTGACCAGCCGCTACGTGGCCGACTTCAGGATGAGGCATAAGGACGGCTCGATCATCTGGGCCCAGGACCGTGGCCGCGTCGTGGAGTATGACGAGAACGGCAAGGCCATGCGCCTGATGGGCGTCATGCTCGACGTGACCAAGCTCAAGAAAACCGAGCAGACCCTGGCCGAAAAAAACGACCAGCTCGAGCTCATTTTCAACGCCGCGCGTATCGGCGCGTGGGACTGGGAAATACCCACGGGGAAAATAGCCTTTAACAACGTATATTTAGACATGCTTGGTTACTCACCTGATGAAATAAGTGGAACTATCGAGGAGTGGGACAGTTTCGTGCATCCCGACGAGCTTGAGGCGACAAATGCCGCGTTGGAGCGAGCTATCAAGGGCGAGGACGGCATGTATGCGACGGAAATTCGCATGCGCCACAAGGACGGCCACTACGTCTGGACCTACGACTTCGGCCGGGTGGTCACCCGCGACGAAAACGGGAACGCGCTGAGAATGATCGGCGGGCACTTCGATTTTGACGAGAGAAAGAAAATGGAGCTTGAGGTCTATCTCATGCAGCAGCAGGAGAGGGAGCTCAAGATGGCCAAGGAGGTGGCCGAGGAAAGCACCAGGGCCAAGAGCGAGTTCCTGGCCAACATGAGCCACGAGATCCGCACGCCCATGAACGCCATCATCGGCCTCACCCACCTGGTCCTCGACACCGAGCTCACCCACCAGCAGTACGACTACATCAGCCGCACCGAGGTGGCCGCGGAAAACTTGCTGCGCATCATTAACGACATCCTGGATTTTTCCAAGATAGAGGCCGGCAAACTGGAGATGGAAATAACGGGTTTCCATCTGGGCGACATTTTGAACTCCATGGTGGACATCCTGGGGGTCAAGGCCCAGGAGAAGGGCCTCGAGTTTGCCTTGGACGTGAGCCCGCTGGTCCCGGTGGACCTGATGGGCGACCCCGTCCGGCTGGGACAGATTTTAAACAACCTGGCCAGCAACTCGCTCAAATTCACCTCCGAGGGCAGCGTCGAGGTCCGGGTGCGCCTCGAGGAGGAGGACCAGCAGCAGGTCCAGGCCGCCGACGGCGTCAAAAATAAAAACGAGGCGGTCCTCAGGTTCACCGTGACCGACACGGGCATCGGCATGAGTCCGGAGCAGATGCAGGCGCTCTTCACCCCGTTCACCCAGGCGGACACCTCCACCACCCGCAAATACGGGGGCACCGGCCTGGGCCTGACCATCTCCAAGCGCCTGGCCGAGATGATGGGCGGCCGCATCTGGTGCGAGAGCGAGCTGGGCAAAGGCTCGAGCTTCAGCTTCACGGCCAAGTTCAAGCTCAACCGGGCCGTCCGCGGCAAGACCCGCGAGAAGAGGATCACCAAGGCGGGCGAGAAGGAGATGCTCCGGCCCATCCTGGGGGCCAGGATACTTTTGACCGAGGACAACGAGGTGAATCAGCTTGTCGCCAAAAAGCTCCTGAACAACGCTGGTTTCATCGTCAACATCGCCAACAACGGCCTCGAGGCCGTCCGCATGGTCCAGGACCAGAAATACGACCTGGTCCTCATGGACATCCAGATGCCCGAGATGGACGGCCTGACCGCCTCCAAGACCATCAGGTCCCTGCCGGGGTTCACCGAGCTGCCCATCGTGGCCATGACCGCCCATGCCATGAGCGGGGACCGGGAGCTCAGCCTGGCCGCCGGCATGAACGACCATGTCAACAAGCCCATCGACATCAACGAGCTCTTCACGGCCCTGCTGAAATGGGTCCCCCACCGCCTGGAGGAGGAGCCGCCCCAGGAGCGGCCCCGGCCGGAGTCCGGCCAGGACCCGGGCCTGGCGGGCTCGGAGACGCGCTAGGGGGAGGGGGCGGAGACCCCGCCGACGCGCGCGCCGCCCGCGGGCTTGGTGTGGCGGCGTCGGTTCCTTGGCGGCGTCAGTTCCTTGGCGGCGGGCGTCGGTTTGGTTTGGACCCTGGTTCAGGGGCCCGGCTCCGCGCCCGGCTCCCCGGCATGCCTTGCCGCCGCCTCCCGCACCAGCGGGCTGGGGTCGGCTTTGAGGGCGGCGAGGGCCTTGCCGCCCGGCTTGAGGCCACGCTGCTCCAGGCTGTTCAGGGCGTTGATTTTCCAGCGCCAGAAAAAATCCGGCTTCAGATAGAAAAACTTGCCCCCCAGCTCGCTGGCGATTTGTTCGTAGTCCATCTCCAGAATGGCCTCCGCGTCCAGCCGGGGCTCGAGCTCGGTCAGCCCCGGAAATTCCTCCGTCCCGGCGCCCAGGCGATTTTTGTTGAAGGGGCAGCAGTCCTGGCAGGCGTCGCAGCCGTAGACGCGCCGGCCGATGGCTTTCCTGACCCGCTCGTCGTGGGCGAAGGGCAGGCTGAAGGTGGTCAGAAAGCTCACGCAGCTCGTCAGATCCATGACGTACGGGGCGGACAGCGACCCGGTGGGGCAGGCCTTCCGGCAGCGCCCGCAGTCGTCGGGGCAGGGCTCCATGTCGCGGTCTGGTTTGAGCTCGGTTTCCGCGTCGATGAGAAAGGCGGAAAGGAAGTTGTAGGAGCCGTTCTCCGTGTAGAAAAAATTATTGCGCCTGACAATGCCCAGACCGGCGGCGGAGGCGGCCCAGCGGTAGGCCGTGATGCCGCGGTGCTCGTCCCAGGCCGTCCTTAGTCCGATCTCTTTCAAATAGTCGCCCAGGGCGGCTATTTTTTTTGCCTCGGGGGACTCCGGCCAGAACCTGTGGTCGAAAAGATAGTGCTTCCCGAAAAAGCCGTCGGCCGAGGCGGGAACTCTGTAGTGGGTGAAGTCGAAGGCGACCACGACAATTGACCTGGCCCACGGAAAGGTCTTTCTGGGCTCGGCGAAGGCCCTGAGCTGGCTGAGTGCCCCGACGCGGGGGGTGGCCAGCAGCCGCTCGTCTATTCTCGCCCCGTACCCGGCCATCTCCTCCGTCCCGATGATCCCCAGCCTGGTGATTCCCAGCTCCAGGCCCTTGTCCCTGACGGACTCGGCTAAATTCATTTTCCGCCTCCCGGACGTCTGATAATATTGATGTATATACATCAAAAAATGGAAAGAAAGAGAAAAAAGACTAAAATCCAAGAAAAAACTAAGACTAAGACTAAAACTAAGACTAAAACTAAGACTAAAACCCATGCCGCGGTCAGGACATGACCCGAGGCGCGAAAGATCCGGTCAGCGGTCGCCGGCCAGGCTCTCGACCTTGCCGGCGAGCTCCTCGAGGGCGGTCAGACCGTCGTCGCCAAGCTTGCGCCTGATGTTTTCCTGGATTTTCCGCCAGACGGGCCTGGCTTTGGCCAGGGTGTCGAGGCCGGCCGCGCCGAGCCGGAGCCTGCTGTTTCTGCGTCCGGGCTCCTTGTCGTCGGCAACCAGGCCCTGGCGCAGGAGGGGCTTGAGGCTGCGGGCCAGGGTCGACCGGTCCAGCTCGGCCGCGTCGGCGAGCTCCCTGACGCTGCACTCCCGGGCCGCCTCGATTTTGCTCAACAGCGAGAACTGCGAGATGGTGATCCCGCTGGGGGCCAGGTGCAGGTTGTAATAATCGGTCACCGCCGAGTTGATGCGCCTCAGCTTCAGGCAGTAGCACGGGGTGGGTCCGATTCTGGCGGTCTTCCCGGCTTTCGCTTTTGATTTTTCACTGTCGGCTGCTGTCAAGGCGATCCGTCCTTTGATGTATATACACCATTATAGGCGGGTTGAATTTGGTTGTCAAGGGGTGATTTTGGATCTTTTTTGGCATTTTTAAAATTGTTTTGGAATTTTTCTGGTTTTATTGCCCCCCCCCGCTCCAGGGCGACGGGGCGGGGGAGGGGCGAATGGAGACGGCGGGCCCGGGTCCGGGACGACGGGGATTATGGCCAAATCTGGCCGATATTTTCAGCGTCAGTCGCCGCCAATTTTCAGGAGGCCGGCCGCCGGCCGCCGTCAGCCGACCGCCGTCAGCCGACGGGAGAGTCCGGGGGGCCGGCCGGCGGCGTCTCCGGGGGCGCGGTCTTTTCGGCCCGCCTTTTGGCCAGCAGCATGCCGCCGAGCTCGGAGGTCAGGACTCCCAGGATGATGACGCCCGCGCCTATGACGGCCTTGAGCGGGACGAACTCGTCCAGAAACAGCCAGGCGCCCAGAGTGGCCGTGATGGGCTCGAACTGGAAGCAGAGCATGGCCTGGATGGGGGAGGTGTATTTCTGGCAGGCCGTCTGGATGAAAACTATGCAGATGGAGGCCAGGACGGCGCAGAAAAGAAGCCCGGCGACAAAATATTTGCTCGGGGTGAGGCCCTTGCCAAGGTCCGGGTGGATCGGGGGGACCAGGCCCGACTCGAAAACAATGGCGGCCAGCAGGACCAGGGGGATGGCCCCGACGAACTGGAGCACAAGCAGCTTGGAGGTCAGACGAGGCTCCTCGTTGCCCTCGGTGTAAATGTTGATGTAAATCAGGTACAGGGCCCAGAGGGGCACCGAGAGGAGGGCGATGACGTCGCCGCTTCTGATGCCGTTGAAGTTCGGGTCCAGGAGAAGGTAGAGGCCGACCAGCGCCAGAATGATGCCCAGGAGGTTGTTCGGTTTGACTTTTTCGCGAAAAAGGATGAAAGAGACCAGGGGGATGGCGGGGAGGGTGAGGGCGGCGATGAAGGCGGCCCTGGAGACATCGGTGAAGTTGATGCTGTAGTTCTGCAGCAGGTAGCCGCCGCCCATGAAAACGCCCAGGATGACCCCCTGCCGGGCCGTCTTTCGGTTGAGCCCTCTCAGATGCCTCCAAAAAAGGGCCAGGCTGATGAGAAGAGCCAGCCCGAACCGGCAAAGGAGAAAAAGAGCAGGCGAGCAGTCGTTCAGCCCCCAGCTGGTGAAGATAAAGGACATGCCCCAGATGGCGGCGGCCAGAATGATGGCCAGGTCGGCCTGCCAGGTTTTCATCTTCATATTTCCTTTCATGTCTGCCGATCGGACGGAGTCATGGCGGCAAAAAAAAAACTAATTTTGTCGGGCTCAGGCGGATCGCCGGCCACAATGGCGTTCGGCGGCTGTGGATGGAAAAACGCCGCAAACTGCCGGGTGTCAGGAGAGAAATTATAGACAGTTGACAGTCAAAGCAATGTTGATTAGCGCAGTTTTCTATTTAAAGAATAGAACATTAAATTATTATAGATGATTTTAAAAAAGACGCAAGGGCCCGGTGGCGGTCAAGTTTCCGGTCTGGCCGAGGGAGGCCGGCAGTCGGATGACGGCTGTCGGGCGCAAAAGAGTTTGTTCTTGATAATAAAATAGCAACGGGAACGGGAATGGGAATAATAAATTGACGTCCGAGCCGGACCGGGGAGCCGGCCCGCCGTATGATGATCCGGACGGTCCTCATAGCCCAGTGATAACAAGGGGTGCTTAGGGCAGTGGTCTTTTTATTCCTGTGGCCGCACAGCCCCGGCGTGGACGGACAAACGTTCGCAGACATTGAAAAATCGGGACGGGAGGAATGGCTTGGTTCTTTGGCGATAGAACTCCGGGACAAGACCTATTTACCCGGCAACATCAGAAGGGTGAACATACCCAAACCCAACGGAAAACTGCGGCCTCTGGGAATACCGAACATCAGGGACAGGGTGGTGCAACAAG
>JAISET010000066.1 GCA_031264015.1 Deltaproteobacteria bacterium
CTGCTCGGACCAGATTTTTCCATAGGCCTCGACTAATTCGCGCGGGGTTTGAACGGCGGACTCAAGAATTGAAACAACAGGTCTGTTAATGTCATTGACATAATATTCCCCCGCCCTTCCCCCCGCGGCAACAGCCGCCGTGATGGCCGCCATTCCTGCAAAAGGTTCCAGCAGTCGGTTAAAACTCTTGGGAACATATTGGAGAATCTTTGGAGCAAGAATTCTCTTGGACCCTTGATACTGCACGATATGCGGGATTTTTCCATTCATAAAAAACCTTTCAAACATTCCATGAGTAGTGTCTAACATTTCATAGGCGTTTTGTCTAGTATTTTTTCTTGCAAATATTCATTCTCGCTTAGAATATATACTTGTTCAAACACACAATATTTGAAAACTGCCATACCCAGTCTACTTTTGTATGGTAGACCTAGTCTGTGAGACTGAATTTTAATCGCCGCCAAAGGATCAGTCTCACTGACTGTCGCTCTTTTTTTCGAAAATCAGCGCGCGTTCCTTAAGATAGTCGTTTGATTTTTATTTTTTTGAAGTTGACGGCACCGTTCAGGCGCGCGAGCCAAAACGACGGCTCGATTCCCGACGTCCCGACGATGGAAAAATCTTTATTCCTATTGTCACAGGCGCGTGACCCGGCCTTATTTTTCGGGCGGGACATCCCGACGGTTTCCCCGACACCCGGGCGCGGCCCGGCTGGCTTCCCTCTCCGCCGCCGGGTCTTGTCTTGAAAAATTTTTTTTGCTAACATGGAGCAAAATGATGCTAATTAGACCGGCGGCCAGGCCGAACCGGAGCCCCCGCTGACGCCCCGCTGACGCCCCGCTGCGCCCGTCCGAGAGGATGTCGCGGGCCCCGGACTCTAAGTTAGCGGATAAATGCCGTCCGGCGGCGTCGCAAACGGCCGCTTGTTTGTCGTTTTTATATCCAAACTGCCCCTCGCCGCGGTAAGAACCGGTAAAAAACCCCCGGACGACTCCTCCTTTTATATATCCCGATCCTGCGGAACGCGGCCGGACCCGGCCCGGGTTTTTTCCCGGCCGGGCTCCCGGGCGCCCTCCGGGGCCGTCCGACGACGGCCCCCGAGGCGCCGGCGCCCGCCGCCGGACATATCCTCCCCGGCTCATGCCGCCGGGGCCTGGCGGGCGACCGATGAAAAAACTGCTGAACGTTCCCTCCGAGGCGGTCAAGGACATGTTCCTGGGCCTGGAGAAATGCCATCCCGACCGCATGTCCCGGGTCGGGGGGCTGACCAGCGTCTTCCTGAGAAAAGGCGCCCCCGTCAAGGACAGGGTGGGCGTCCTCTTCGGGGGCGGCAGCGGCCACGAGCCCATGTTCATCGGGTACCTGGGGCCGGGCCTGGCCGACGTGGTGGTCCAGGGAGGGGTCTTCGCCTCCCCCACCCCCGACCTGATCCTGGCCGCCGCCAAGGCCGTCGACACCGGGAAAGGCGTCCTCTTCGTCTACGGCAACTACGCGGGCGACATCCTCAACTTCGACATGGCCGAGGAGCTCTGCCAGGACGAGGGCGTGGCCGTCAGGACCGTCAGGACCTGGGACGACGTCTCCACCGGGGCCGACAGAAGCCGCCGCCGGGGGGTCACCGCCGACGTCTACACGATCAAGACTGCCGGGGCGGCGGCCGCCGCGGGCCTGGACCTCGCCGCCGTCGAGGCCGTCACCAGGCGGGCCATGGAGAACTGCCGCACCCTGGGGGTCTGCCTGACGCCCGCCACCCTCCCCGAGACGGGCATCCCCACCTTCGAGCTGGGGCCCGACGAGATCGAGATCGGCATGGGCGCCCACGGGGAGGCCGGCATCAAGAGGGACAAGATCCAGCCCGCCCGGGACCTGGCCGAGTTCATGATCGGGAGGCTGGCCGCCGACTACCCCCTGAAAAAGGGCGACGAGGTGGTCCTGATGGCCAACGGCATGGGCGCCACCACCGCCATGGAACTCTACGTCATGGCCTCCGCCGCCCACGACGCCCTTGCCGGGAGGGGGATCAGGGTCTTCGCCTCCGACGTGGGCGAGTTCATGACCACCCAGGAGATGGGCGGCTGCCATCTGACCCTGTTCCTCCTGGACGAGGAGCTGAAGAAGCACTACCTGGCCCCCTGCGACTCGCTGGCCTACAGCCGGGCGACCGCCTGAGACGGCCGGCGGCCGGGAGGGGGCGCGGCCCCGGGGCGCAGACCCCGCCGGCGTAAATTTTCGCGAAAGAATCCGGACTTGGGATCGGAATGGTGGACTTATGACCGACAAGCTGACGCCGGACGCCCTCAGGGACGTCCTGCACCAGGTGGCCGCCAAGATCATCGACAGCCGCGACGAGCTGTGCCGCCTCGACTCCCTGGTGGGGGACGGCGACCACGGCGTGGGCATGGGCCGCGGCTTCACCCAGGCCGGGGAGAAGCTCGCGGCGGCCGGGGACGCCGACCTGGCCGGCCTCTTAAAAACCTTCGGGATGGGCGTCGTCACCGGGGCCGGCGGGGCCTCGGGGCCCTTGTTCGGGGGGCTGTTCACCGAGGGGGCCAAAGCCCTGAAGGGGGCCCCGCACCTGGACGCCCCCGGCGCCAGACAGTGGTGGCGGGCCGCCCTGGAGGCCACCCAGAAACGGGGCGGCGCCAAGCCCGGCGACAAGACCATGGTCGACGCCCTGCACCCGGCCGTCAAAGCCATGGAGGACTTCCGGGGGGAGGACCTGGGGGGGATGTTCCAGGCGGCGGCCAAGGCGGCCTGGGAGGGGGTCGAGAAGACCAAGGACCAGCTGGCCGGACAGGGACGCAGCCGCTACCTGGGCGAGCGGGCCCTGGGCCACCAGGACGCCGGGGCCACCTCGACGGCCATGATCCTGGACGCGCTGGCCAGGGCCTGCTCCGGGGACAAAGGCTAAAAGTCCCCCCGGGGGGCGGCCCGGCATAACGGGGAGTCTCATGCGCTATCTGATCGGCACGAACATCAAAATGTACCTGGGCTACCGCGAGTCCCTGCGCTGGCTGGCCGACATGAACAGGGACGTCCCCGAGACCGACCTGGCGGACGCGGCCCTGTTTCCGCCCATGCTGAGCCTGGTCAACGGACGGGACCTGATCAGCAAGCGCAACATCAGCCTCGGCGCCCAGAACGTCTGCTGGTCCCATGAGGGACCCTACACCGGGGAGATCTCGCCGCTGGTTCTCAGGGAGCTGGGCATCCCCTACGCCGAGCTGGGACACCACGAGAGGCGCCTCTATTTCAACGAGACGGACCGGACGGTGGCCAAAAAAATCAGCGCGGCCCTCTTCTGCGGCCTCAAGACGCTGGTCTGCGTGGGCGAGGACGCCGACCGCCGCGACTCCGGGGCCGAGGAGTTCGCCAGGGACCAGATCCAGGCCCTGCTGGCCGGTAATTCCGACGCCCCCCCCGAGCGCCTGGTCGTGGCCTACGAGCCCCGCTGGGCCATCGGGGTCGCCGAGGCGGCGCCGCCGGAGCACGCCCGCCGCTGCTGCGACGCCATCCGGGGCAAACTCGTCGAGATTTTCGGCCCCGAGAACGGCCGGGAGATCCGCATCATTTACGGCGGGTCGGTCAAGCTCGAGGACGCCGCCGACATGCTGGAGCAGAAAAACATCAACGGCCTCTTCATCGGCCGGGCCGCGCTGGACACCAAGAATTTCGCCAAAGTGGTCGAAATAGCCGCCAGGCAGGCCGAAGCGGACCAAAATGGCGGGGGCGCCGCGCGGCGGCCGGCCTCCAAAAAACCCCGCGCCGCCAAAAAACCAAGGCTTTAAGACCGGGGGCCCGGCGCCCGGGAAAGTGGAAAGGGGAGAGGGGAGAGAAAACATGGCCAAGTCCATCCTGATCGGCTGCGACTCCGCCGCCGTCGAGCTCAAAGAGGCCGTCGTCAAGCGGCTCGCAGCCCGGGGCTGGGAGGTCGAGGACGTCGGCGTGGAGACCGGCTCGGACTCCAAGGCCTACCCCCTGGTGGCCGCCGAGCTCTGCAAACGCATCCAGGCGGGCAGCTTCACCCGGCGCGGGATACTCCTCTGCGGCACCGGCATCGGCATGGCCATCGCCGCCAACAAGTTCCGGGGAATCTACGCCGCCGTCATCCACGACATTTTCTCCGCCGAGCGCGCCTCGCTCTCCAACAGCGCCAACGTGGCCGCCCTGGGGGCGAGAGTCGTCGGGCCGCACCTGGCCCTGAGACTTGTCGACGAGTGGTTGTCCCTGGAGTACAAGAGCGGCCCCTCCGACTCCAAGCTCGAGGCCGTCAGAAACATTGAGGCCGATAATTTCAAGTAGCGCCGGACGAGGATGTCCTTAGTCCGCGAACTTTCGACGCGCTTGTTTTTGACGTTTGGCGACGTTTTTTAAACTTTTATCCATTTAATGCCTGACGGCTGATATTTTTTAAGCTTGCCGCGACCATTTGCACTTGACCGTTCGACCCTTCGACCATTCGACCGTTTTACCGTTTAGATTTAACTCTTCAACCATTCAACCGGCGCTCCCATGACGGAGCTCCCGACCCCGACCAGGAGTTCTTGACCCGGAGCTCCCGCCCGGCGAATGGCCGGCCCGGAGCCCTTGGCCCAGATTTCCCGGCTCTTGACTGGGGAGCTGGCAAAATGATCCCACCGCCAGGCCTGCCCGGGACGGACGAGACGTCCCCCGGAACTCCTTCCTTGACCCCGACCCCGACCCCGACCCCGACCCCGGCCGAGGCCCGGGAATCCGGCGAGCCCGGGGGCTCCGCCCCGCCCCGGACGCCCATTCTGGAGATGAGCGGCATCTGCAAAAGCTTCCCCGGCGTGCAGGCCCTGGACAACGTCGACTTCAGGCTGGTCCCCGGGCGCGTCCACGCCCTGATGGGGGAGAACGGGGCGGGCAAGTCCACCCTGATGAGGATCCTGGCGGGCATCGACTCCCCCGACGAGGGGACCATCACCATGGACGGGCGCCGGATTCGCCTGGAGAACCCCCGGCAGGCCATCGACCTCGGCATCGCCATGATCCACCAGGAGCTGAGCCCGGTCCTGGAGATGACCGTGGCCGAGAATCTGTTTCTGGGGCGCGAGTTTTTGAACAGGGCGGGGCTCATCGACTACAAGACCATGCGGGCCGAGGCGGGCAAGCTTCTCCGCTACATCGGCGTCGACCTCGACCCCGGGCGCTCCATGCGGGAGCTGACGGTCAGCCAGATGCAGATGGTCGAGATCGCCAAGGCCGTCTCCCATCGCGCCAACATCATCATCATGGACGAGCCCACCTCCGCCATCACCGCCAAGGAGGTGGAGCGCCTGTTCGAGATCATCGGCAGGCTCCGCTCCGAGAACAAGTGCGTCATTTACATCACCCACAAGATGGACGAGGTCTTCGCCATCTCCGACGAGATCACCGTCTTCCGGGACGGCCGCTACATCGGCACCTACGAGACCAGCTCCATCAACGAGATGGACCTGATCCGCCTGATGGTGGCCAGGGACCTCAACGAGATGTTTCCCGAGAAAACGCACGGGCATGGGGAGGTCAGACTAAAAGTCTCCAACCTGACCAGGAAGGGCGTCTTCCGGGACATCTCTTTCGAGGTCAGGGCCGGGGAAATTTTGGGCCTCGCCGGCCTCGTGGGGGCGGGCAGGACCGAGGTGGTCGAGAGCGTCTTCGGCGTGGCCCCCCATGACTCCGGCTCGGTGGAGGTGGACGGCCGGCCGTTGAAGGGCAGGGGCACCATCCGCTCCATCAAAAAACGGATGGGCCTGGTCACGGAGGACCGCAAGAGCTCCGGGCTGGTGCTGACCATGGACGTCCAGGACAACATAGCGCTGCCGTCGTTGTGGAAGCTCTCCAACGCCCTGGGCCTCGTCCGCCGGAAAAAAGCCCGCCTTATCTCCCGGGAGTTCACGGAGTCGCTGCGCATCAAGACGGCCGGCCCAAACGAGCTGGTCCGCAACCTCTCGGGCGGCAACCAGCAGAAAGTCATCCTGGCCAAGTGGCTGGCCACCAAGCCGGTGGTCATGATCTTCGACGAGCCCACCCGGGGCATCGACGTCGGGGCCAAGAGCGAGATCTACAAGCTGATAGTCAACATGGCCGCCGAGGGGGTGGCCGTCGTCCTCATCTCCTCGGAGATGAAGGAGATACTGGGCATGAGCGACCGCATCATGGTCATGCGGCAGGGCTCCTGCGTGGCCTTCGTCGACCGGCGGGAGGCCACCCAGGAGCTGCTGCTGCTCCACGCCACCGGCGTCGGCGGCAGGCAGGCCCGCGAACAAACCGAGGAAGAAATAGTCCTGGCCAAGGAGGGGCTGATCTGATGGGCGAAGCCTTGAATGTCTCCCGGGGGGGCCGCGGCGGGTCGGGCCCAGAGGGCTCCTTCTCCTGGAAGCAGTTTTTGCTGAAGTACAACATCATCCTGATCCTGATGCTCATCTGTCTGGCCCTGAGCATATACACCAACAGGTTTCTCAACCAGGAGAACCTGATCAACATCACCCGCCAGGTCTCCATCAACGGCATCCTGGCCGTCGGCATGACCATGGTGGTGCTGACCGGGGGCATCGACCTCTCGGTGGGCTCCCTGGTGGCCCTCTCCGGGGTGGTCACGGCCGTGCTGCTCCGGGACCACCACATGGCCATCCCCATGGTGGTGGTGGTCTCCGTGCTGGTGGGCCTGGTCATGGGCAGCCTCAACGGCTACTTCGTCGCCTACTGCCGGGCGGCCCCCTTCGTGGTCACCCTGGCCATGATGACGGCGGCCCGGGGCATGACCTACGTCTACTCCAAAGGGCGGCCCATCTCGCCCCTGCCGGCCGACTTCCTCTTCCTGGGCAAGGGGAACCTCTGGATCGTCCCCATCCCCGTCATCATCTTTTTCCTGACGTTTCTCCTGGGGGTGCTGATCCTCCGCCACCTGCGCATCGGCCGCTACATCTACGCGGTGGGCGGCAACGAGACGGCGGCCGTGGTCTCCGGCATCAACGCCAAGCGCGTCAAGCTGTTCGCCTACTGCTTCAGCGGCCTTTTGTGCGGGCTCGCCGCCATCATCCTGACGGCCAGGGTCTCCGCCGGGCTCCCCCAGGCGGGGCAGTCCTACGAGCTGGACGCCATCGCCGCCACCGTCATCGGCGGCACCTCGCTCGCGGGCGGCAGGGGGCGCCTCTGGGGCACCCTGGTGGGCGCGCTTTTGCTGGGCGTCGTCAACAACGGGCTCGACCTAATGGAGATCACCAGCTTCTACCAGCAGATCGTCAAGGGCGTCATCATCCTGGGCGCCGTGCTCCTCGACTCCAAGCGCCACTCCGCCTGAGGCCGGGGCAGGGACCCCGGGACGTTTGTTTCCCCGCCGCGGACGAAAGCCTCCCCGCCAGCGGCGTCAAGTTTCTCGAAAAGAACCCGCCGGCAACTTTAAAGCGCGGCGTCTCATTCATCAGGCGGCGTCCCGGAACCAACCGCCCCGGGCGCCCCGGCCGGCAATTGTGGGCGGCCGGCCGAAAATCAACCGTTGACAATTTGACCTTAGCAAGGAGAATTTCCAATGAGAAAGCTTTTACTCGCGGGCCTGCTGGCCCTCTCCCTCGTCCTGGCGGCGCCCCTGGCCCAGGCCCAGGAAAAGAAGGAGATCTCGGTGGGCTCCACCGTCTATTACATGACCGAGTTCATCACCCTCATGGTCGAGGGCATGCAGGCCGAGGCCGACGAGCTGGGCGTCAAGCTGACCATCCTGGACGCCAACAACGACGCCTCCACCCAGTTGAGCCAGGTCGAGAACCTGATCGCCTCCAAGTCCGACGTCATCCTGGTGGCGGCCGTTGACGCCGACGCCATCGTCCCGGCTCTGGACATGGCCGAGCAGGCCAACATCCCGCTGACCGGCGTCAACATGCTGATGAACACCGACAAGCCCTACTATTACGCCGGACCCAACGACGTCGAGGCGGGCGAGCTCGAGGCCCAGTACGTGGTCGACGCCATCGGCGGCAAGGGCAACGTGGTCATCCTGGAGGGCCCCATCGGCACCTCCGCCCAGCTGCAGCGCCTCGAGGGCAACATGAACGTCCTCAAGAACTATCCCGACGTCAAGATCCTGGCCCAGAAGCCCGCCAACTGGAACCGCGAGCAGGCCCTGAACACCATGGAGAACTGGCTGCAGACCTATCCCGGCGAGATCAACGGCGTCATCTCCCACAACGACGAGATGGCCCTGGGCGCCATCCAGGCCCTCGAGGCCAAGGGCATCAAGCTGCCCGTGGGCTCCGTGGACGCCATCAAGGACGCCTGCCAGGCCATTAAGGAAGGCCGCCTCGACGCCACCGTCTTCCAGGACGCCCACCTCGAGGGCCGTCTGGGAGTCCGGGTGGCCTACCAGGTCGCCACCGGCAACCCCCCGCCCGAGCGCATCAACTTCATCAAGATGGAGCTGATCACCAAGGACAACGTCGACAAGCTTCTGGACACCATCTACAAGTAGGCCGGCCGTCTGAAAGAAGAACTTCCGGAGTCCGGGGCGCCAAGGCCCCGGGCCCCGGACGCTTGAAAACGTCCTGTTTTCCGAGACTTGCCCCCAGGCCTCCCGACGGCCGCATGGGCGAGGCGATTTAAGTCCGCCGACAGCGGCGAATATTTTCCAGAAAGTCGCCTTGCCCGCGGGGCCGCCCGACGACGTCCGACCGCGACCGACCTCATCCGACCGCAGGCCACAAAACCGCCCGGTTGGAAAACGCCCGGTTTCCCGAGACTTAAGCCCGGGGCCCGGAACGGCGGAATTGACGGCTAGACAGGCGGCGGGATCGACCGCGAACATCCGCGTCAGTTTAAGTCCGCCTGACGGCGGTCTATTTTTCAGGCATCTTTTTCCGGCATCTTTTTTCCGTCAACTTTTTTTTCGTCAGCCTCTTTCCCGGCGACTTTCGCCCGGCGTTTTCTCTTCTGGCGACTATAGTTTTCCAGCCTCCTGGCGGCGGGGCCGCCGGATATTTTTAAACCACACCAGGGAGTCGACATAATATGAGTCAAACAATGCGCGCGGCGGTCATGCACGGCCCCCGCGACCACAGAATGGAGGAGCGGCCCCGCCCGAAGCCCGGGGCGAAGGAGATCCTGGTCAGGGTGGAGCACGTGGGGATCTGCGGGTCCGACATGCATTTCCTGGAGGAGGGCCGTCTGGGCAACTGGGTTGTCGAGAAACCCATGGTCCTGGGCCACGAGTCGGCGGGGGAGATTGTGGGGCTGGGGGCGGGGGTTGTCGGCTTCGCCGTCGGCGACAAGGTCACTTTGGAGCCGGGGGTGCCCTGCGGGGAGTGTTTCAACTGCCAGAGCGGCCACTACAACCTCTGCCCCGACATGGACTTCATGGCGGTCCCGGGACAAAGGGACGGGGTCTTTTTGGAGTACGTGGCCCACCCGGCCAAGATGGCCTTCAAGCTGCCCAAGGAGGTGGGCACCCTGGAGGGGGCCCTCTGCGAACCCCTGAGCGTGGGCCTCTACGCCGTCCAAAAGTCCGGGGCCTGGCTGGGCCAGAGCGCCGTCATCTTCGGGTCCGGCTGCATCGGCCTGGTCACCTTGCTGGTCTTAAAGTCCGTGGGCGTCCGCGACATCACCGTGGTCGACGTCATCGACAAGCGCCTGGAGAAGGCCCGGGAGCTGGGCGCCGTGAAAACGATCAGGGGCGACAAGACCGACGCCGTCCGGGAGATCCTCTCGGCGACCGGCGGACAAGGCCTCCCCCTGGTCTTCGAGTGCGCCGGCAACGCCGCGGCCACCCTGCAGTCCACCAAGGTCGTGGCCGCCAACGGGGCGGTGGTGCTGGTGGGCATGGCCGCCGACCCGGAGCTCAAGCTGGACGTCGCCACCCTCTCCGCCAAAGAGGCCAGGGTGGAGACCATCTTCCGCTACAGAAACCTCTACCCCACCGCCATCAAGGCCGTGGCCACCGGGGCCGTCCCCCTGGCCAAGATCGCCTCCCACGTCTTCCCCTTCGAGAAGATGATCGAGGGCATGTATTACAACATGGACCACAAAGACGAGGTCATCAAGGGCGTCGTCAGCTTCGTCTGAACAGTCCGACGCGTCAGGTTTTTTCCGCCCGCGGGGATTTGTCCTCTCCCCGCGGGCTTTTTTGTCGGGGAACCGGACAGGACCAGAACGGATCTATAACGGATCTTTTTTTTTCGCAGGATGACGTCCCGGGCCCGCAACGGCGACCGGGCCAAAAGACGACGACTATTTGTCCAATATTTTGACGGACAAAAAGAATTTGGCGCAGATGCTCTCGTAATTGTCGGCAAAAGTTTGGATGACGTCCAAATCGTTTCTGGCTAGTCCGTTAAAAGTGCAATGCAGGGCGACGGCGCTCTGTCCGCCTCTATATCTGCCGGTTCTTTTTTTGTACGGGACGCCGACCAGCTCCTGAAAATTAAACAGCGGGTCGTCCGGCCGGTCGAACTCGTAGGAAAGAGTCACCGACAGGCCGCGGACGCCGTCTATTATCACCAAACGATAATCATGCTTCATGACGTCCCTGGCGTCCGAGACTCCGAGCGCCACGCCTCGCACCATGCCGTCGCTCAGCATGTCGAGCTCCTCGTCACCGGCCGTCCCCAGGTCAAAATCCTCGCCGCCCGCTCTCGGCGAGGCGACGCTGGTGACAATCAGTCCGACCATCGTTTCGTCCAGGCTGGCGGGGTGTTTATAAAACCCCCTGGTCGTGTTGAGGGGAACGTCGATCTCGCGCTTTTCCCAGTTCGCCGGAAAAAGAAAAGAGACGCGGCCGGCGTCTTTGTCCGGGTCGGTCGCGGAAGGCTCCCAGACGATCGGCCCGATCTCGGCGGCCCGCGCGGCCGAGGACGCCATGACGCAGACTAATAATATGAGCAGATATCTGGACATCCGGCACCCGCGGCAAGAGCGCGGCAGGAGCCCGACGCGGACCCGGCCCGCCCGGCGGCAGTCTCATGACAAACATTCTTGAAGACGACGGCCGTCCCCTTCCCGCTCACTTCCCCGGGCGGCGGGGGGAGTAGAGCTGGCAGAAGATGCCGGAGGTCCTTTGGACGTGGATGTGGGGCAGGCACGAGCTCTTAAAGCCCAGGGCGCGGCAGCCGTGGGGCTGGCGGGGCTCCCAGGTGACGAAATAGTGCCTGCAGCCGTGACAGCCGGGGCGGCCGGCCTTCTCGGAGCCCGGCTTCGGAGGGAGGGCGTGGCGCGGGGGGTCGGGGCACATCTGGGTCAGGAGTATTTTCTGGGTCCGAAAAACGCCGTGCCGACCCTGACGACGGTGGACCCCTCGGCGACGGCCACCAGGTGGTCGTCGGTCATGCCCATGGAGAGGCCGGGGGCGTCGGGGCAATATTTGTCCCTCAGCTCCCGCAGCTTGGCGAAATATGGGCGGGAGGTCTCCGGGTCGGGGTCGTAGGGGGGGATGGTCATGAGGCCCCGGAGGACCAGGCGGTCATATTTGGCCAGAGAGTCCAGAAAGCCAGGCAGGGCGGCGGGCTCCAGGCCCTCTTTGCTCGGCTCCCCGGAGACGTTGACCTGGACGTAGACGCCCATGGATGAGCCGCCGGCGGCCAGCCTCTTGTCCAGCTCGGCGGCCAGCTCCAGGCTCTCGAGGGAGTGGAGATACTGAAACAGCCCGACGGCCTTGCGGGCCTTGTTGGTCTGCAGGTGCCCGATGAAGTGCCACTCCAGCCCGGCCGGAAGCAGGGGTATCTTCAGGGCCGCCTCCTGGGCGTAGCTCTCGCCGAAAGCAGTCTGCCCGGCCGAAATAAAGGGCAGGATCATCTCCGGGGGGTGGGTCTTGCTGACGGCGAGGATCCTCACCTCGCCCCGGCCCCGGCCGCAGCGGTCCAGAGCCTCGCCGACGCCGTCCGCGACAAGCTTGAGCCTGCGGGCGGCCTCCGCCGCGTCAAGGTGCGTGGTCTCCATCAGTCGGGGGGTTCCCAAGGTCCGGCGCTCAGCCGGCGGTGAAGTTGTAGAAGCTCGCGGGCTCGAAGCCCGCCTCGTTGGGGGGCACGACCCGGGTGATGGTCCAGCCCTGGTTTTCGGCCGGCTTGTTGAGGTCGACCAGCTTGGGCCTCTGGTAGAGCTGCCCGTGGGGGTCGGCGACGACCTTGACCAAGGGCGTCAGGAGGGAACGGTTGTTGACCTCCATGATGACGGCCAGATGCCCGGTGTTGAGCTCGACCACCGAGCCGGGGGGGTAGATGCCCACGCTCTGGACGAAGCGGTCCACCCAGTCGGGCTGGAAATGCGAGCCCCTGAGACCGTAGATAAACTTCAGGGCGTCGTGGGGCAGCATGCCCTTGTGGTAGACGCGGTCGGAGGTCAGGGCGTCGTAGACGTCGGAGAGTCCGCAGATGACGGCCAGGGGGGGTATCTGCTCGCCTTGGAGATGGTCCGGGTACCCGCTCCCGTCGATGCGCTCGTGGTGCGAGCGGGCCACGTGGATGACCAGGTCGCTGACGTTAAGATTCTGCTCGGTCAGGATCTCCGCGGACAGGGCCGCGTGGTTGCGCATGATTTCGAACTCCTCGTCGGTCAGCTTGCCCGGCTTGTTGAGGATGTTGTCGGGGATGCGCAGCTTCCCCAGGTCGTGGAACATGGTGCCCAGGCCCAGGGTCTTGAGCTCGGCGTCGGTCAGCCCCAGGGTCTTCCCGGCCGAAATGGAGAGGACCGAGACGTTTAAAGAATGCGTGTAGGTGTAGTCGTCGAAATGGCGGAGCTTGATCAGGGCCGTCAGGGCGTCCCGGTTGCGGGAGACGCTCTCGACCAGCTCGTCGACGTTCTCCTGGACCTCGCTGACCTCGATGCGCTTGTTCATGCGGCAGGCGGCCACCAGGGCCTTGGAGGTGTCCAGGGCCTTGGAGTAGGCCTTGGCCGCCTTGGGGAACTCGGACTCCATGGCGACGGTCGGCTCGACTTTTTTGACGGGGGCGCGGGTCTCGTGGAGGCCGCCCTTGGGGTCGGGCGGGACGGGCTTGGGCCGCTGGGCGGGGGGCGTCTTGGGGGCTTTGACCGACTTGGAGGTGTCTATGTAGACTTCCTCTATCCCGAATTGGATCAGCTCGTCGATCTCGCTTCTTTCCGTCAGAAGCCGGCTTTTAGTCTTCCAGGGGTGGTTCAACCAAGTGCGCCCGACGTCGGAGACAAACATTCCGACTTCCAGACTTTTTGTCGATATTTTTCTAATCATTGTTCCAAAGGATAAATATCTGGCGCTCAGGCCAAGCACAGTCTCCTGCGGTGCCTCTGGGCACGTGAATGGGGGCCCTGGAGGCCGGCCCCGAACAAGCCCCGTCCTGGCGGCGCCCCGAAAAATTGCCCGGAGGCCCCGGGACGGCCGACGGGGGCGAACAAACGTCCGCCGCCGGGCTCGACTGAATAAGAAAAGCCGCCTTAACAGAATTGATTGGAAAAGGAGACCCCGCGGCCGCGAGGCCGTAAAACTGACGCGTCCGCCTTTTTATTATAGACATTTTCCCGACTTGGTCAAGCCCCGTCTGAGGCTCCCGGTTCAGATGTAAAAAGTCGCCAATTTTATCAAAATTTAAGCGGCCCTCGGAACCTGCCCGGCACAGGCTGAACACGGGATAAATCTTCATCAAAATTAAAGCGATTAAGATAGTCTTCGCTACTTCTGATTCCCATAAACAACTTCCATATTTTGAGGTCAACGCGACTATGTTTTGCATTGTTTTAAACATACACACAATATACAATAAGATGTTAGCATGAATTAGAAAGGTGGCAAAAAAGGCTTTGGAAAAAGCATGCGTGAGGGAGAAAATCGGACGTTGGCGGGAGTCGGGAGGAGCCGAGGGAAGCTGAGGTGACTTTGAGGGTTTTTAGCGCGCCTTGCGCTCGACCACGTCGAAATGGTCGAACTGCATCAGAAAGGACCCGCGGCCCTGGGTCTGGGAGCGGATGACGGAGGCGTAGCCGAACAGCTCGGCCAGGGGGGCCTGGGCGACGATGAGCTTGAAGCCCCCGGAGAGGCTGTCCATCTGCTCGACGCGGCCCGTCCGGGACGACAAATATCCTATGATCTCCCCGGTGAACTCCTCGGGGGCGGTGATCTCCAGGCGCAGGACGGGCTCCATCAGGACGGGCTCGGACGCCCGCAGCGCCTCGAGCAAAGCCTGCATGACCACCATGCGCACCAGCGGCTCCTGGACGGTCTCGGGGGCCTCCAGGCCGGTCAGGGTCGCGGAGAGGTCGGCCAGGGGGTAGCCCAGGACGGGCCCCGAGGACAGTCCCGCCTCCATGGTCTCGGCGGCCGCCAGGCGGATTTTTTCGGGGACGGGGGAGCCGGCGGGCAGACTCAGGCCGGCCTCGCTCCCGGCGGACCTGGCCAGGGGCGCGACGGACACTTTGGCCCTCATGGGCGGCAGGCCCGGGCCCAGGTCTTTTTCAGCCTCCCCGGAGGCGGCCTTGGTGACGGTCTCGCGGTAGACCACCTGGGGCTTGCCGACCCTGGGGGCGAGGCCGAACTCCCGGGCCAGCCTCTGGACCAGGACCTCCAGATGGAGCTCCCCCATGCCCGAGATGACCGTCTGCCCGGTGTCGGGGTCGATCTTTATTTTAAAGGTCGGGTCCTCCTCGGTCATCTTGGTCAGGGCCTCGACCAGCTTCTGCTGCTCGGCCGCCGTCTCGGGCTCCACGGCCATGGTGATGACGGGGTCGGCGGCGGTGATGCTCTCGAGGGCCACGACCCGGTCCTGGGAGCAGACGGTGTCCCCGGTGACGGCCGCGCGCAGGCCCACCAGCCCCACCAGGTCCCCGCTCAGGGCCTCGGGGATGCGGTCCCGCTTGCCGGCGTTGAGTCTCAGGACCCTGGCCACCTTGTCCTTCTGGCCGGTGCGGGCGTTGACGACCTCGTCGCCCTCTTTAATCTTGCCGCTGTAGAGCCGGACGAAATTCATCTTGCGGCCCTGCTCCATCATCTGGATTTTGAAGACCAGGGCCGTCAGGGGCGCCTTGACCCGGGGCTCTATGACCACCGGGTCGCCCTTGGGCCCCCTGGCCGTCAGGGGCGGCAGATCCGCCGGGGCCGGCAGGTAGTCGACGATGCCGTCCAGCAGGGGCTGGACCCCCTTGTTGCGCAGGGCCGCCCCGCAGTAGACCGGGGTGATTTTCAGCTTGATGGTGGCCTCGCGGATGGCCCCGGCCAGAGTCTCCAGGGGGATCTCCTGGTCGGCCAGGTAGGCCTCCATGACCGAGTCGTCGACGTCGGCCAGGGTCTCCAGGAGGGCCGTCCGACCGCTGGCGGCCTCCCCGGCGGCCTCCGGGGGGATCTCCAGGTCCTCCATCTCGGCCCCCAGGGTGTCCTCGGGCCAGGAGTAGAAGCGCTGCCTGAGGCAGTCGATGACCCCCGCGAACCTGTCCTCCTGCCCGAAGGGCCTGGTGACGACCAGGGGGTTGGCGGCCAGTTTCTCCCGCAGCTGGTCCATGACCCGGTAGAAGTCGGCGCCGACGCGGTCGAGCTTGTTGACGAAAACCAATTTGGGCACGCGGTGGCGGTCGGCCTGGCGCCAGACGGTCTCCGACTGGGGCTGGACCCCGCCCACGGCGCAGAAGACGCCCACGGCCCCGTCCAGGACCCGGAGGCTCCGCTCCACCTCGATGGTGAAGTCGACGTGGCCGGGGGTGTCGATAATGTTGACGGTCGCCCCCCGCCACTGGCAGGAGGTGACGGCGCTCATGATGGTGATGCCCCGGGCCTGCTCCTCCGGCAGAAAGTCCATGGTCGCCTCGCCGTCGTGGACCTCCCCCAGCCTGTGCGTCCTGCCGGTGTAGTACAGGATGCGCTCGGTCAGGGTGGTCTTCCCGGCGTCGATGTGGGCTATGATGCCGATGTTGCGTAGAAGCTGGCTTTTGGGGACTTGACTCATCGAACTTCCGTCTTCAGTTTGGCCGCCAGCTCGGCGCTGCGCTCGCCGATCTTCTCGGTCATGGCGGCCTTGAGTTCGACCAGCTTGCCGGCCAGGCCGGGGTCGGTCAGGGCCAGGATCTGGACGGCCAGGATGGCGGCGTTGCGGGCCCCGTTCAGGGACATGGTGGCCACGGGCACGCCGGAGGGCATCTGGGCCGTGGCCAGGAGGGCGTCCATCCCCCCCAGGGGGGAGGTGGCCAGGGGGACGCCGATGACCGGCAGGATGGTCGAGGCGGCCATGACCCCGGCCAGGTGCGCCGCCCAGCCGGCCCCGCAGATGATGACCCTGAGCCCGCGCTCCCTGGCGCTCCCGGCGTACAGGCCCGCCCGGTCGGGGGAGCGGTGCGCCGAGGCCACCAGGGCCTCCCAGGGAACGCCGAACTCGGCCAGGGCGTCCACGGCCGGCCTCATGAGCTTGAGGTCGCTGTCCGAACCCATCACCACGCCGACCAGCGGCGGCCCGCCCGCAGTGTCCATGCCTCTCGCCCCCCGTTGGAAAAAAAGAAAAGACGCCTCAAAAAGGCAAATAGAACATAGTTTCTTTTCCTCCCCGTGTCAAGCGGGAAAGACGCCCCGGACATGACCAGGACTCGGACGCGGCCGTCGGCGCCCGGCTTTCGCCGCGAGCCGCCCCGCCGCCCGCGGCCCGCCCCCCTCTGGCGCGAACAAGGTCGTCCGGAATTTTATTCAATATTTAAGCTCAAATATACCATCGCTCCCCTCCCCGGCCGGGGCCCCCGGACAAATCCCGGGTCCCGGGCGCGGCGCGTCGGTGAAGAGGCCTCGCCATATAAATTTATCTTCGTTAAATGAAACGCTCCTATACTTTAATTATCAACAATATTCCCTAAAC
>JAISET010000079.1 GCA_031264015.1 Deltaproteobacteria bacterium
GCCCCTGCCTGTCGGAGCCCCTGCCTGTCGGAGCCCCTGCCTGTCGGAGCCCCTGCCTGTCGGAGCCCCTGCCTGTCGGAGCCCCTGCCTGTCGGAGCCCCTGCCTGTCGGAGCCCCTACTTGCCGCCGCCCTCGACGATCCAGCCCTCGGCGTCGAACTCGAAGGGGGGCTTGAGGACGCTGCGGTTCTGGTTCTGGCGGCCGATGCCCTCCATGTCCTCGGGGGTCAGCACGAAGTCGAAGATGGCGGCGTTCTCGCGGACGTGCTCGGGGCTGGAGGCTTTGGGGATGAAGGCCCGGCCGCTCTGGAAGTGCCAGCGCAGCACGATCTGGGCCGGGGTGCGGCCGTGTTTTCTGGCCAGCTTCTGGAAAAACTGGTTCTTTTTAAACTGCCCGCGGCCCAGGGGGCTGTAGGCCTCCACCACCAGGCCCTGGGCGGCGCAGAAGGCCGAGATCCTCTCCTGGGTCAGGTAGGGGTGCAGCTCGATCTGGTTGACCATGGGCCTGACCTTGGCGATCTTCAGGAGCTCGGCCAGGTGGTTCTCCCGGAAGTTGGAGACGCCGACGGCTTTGACCAGCCCGTCCTCCAGCAGTTTCTCCATGTCCCCCCAGCATTCCAGGCTCCTGGTCCGGACCGGCCAGTGCAGCAGATAGAGGTCCAGGTAGTCCAGGCGCAGTCTCTCCAGGCTCCTCCGGCAGGCCTCCGCGGTCGCCCCCGCCCCCTGCTCGGAGTTCCAATTCTTGCTGGTGACGAAGTATTCGCCCCGGGCGAGGCCGGTCGCGGCCAGGGCCTCCCCCAGCTCGGACTCGTTCTCGTAGGCCGACGCCGTGTCGAAGCGGCGGTAGCCCGCCTCGGCCGCCGCCAGGACCGCGGTCGCCACCTCGGCTCCGGTCAGGCGCCAGGTGCCCAGCCCCAGCCGGTTTATCCCCGTCCCGTTGGCAAGCTTGATGACGCTGTTGATGTCTGTCAAAGGCTGCTCCTTGCGGGACCGGCCCGGAGGCGGCCGGGGTAAAGCCGGCCGGCGGCGCGACAAAATCATGTCGTCTGTCCGAACGTCCGGGGCGAAGTATAGCACTTCGGGCCCGGCTTGTAAAAAACCGGGCCGGGTCCCGCGGGGGGGGGCCGGGAACCGGCGGGCGGCCGCGGTCCGGCGTGGAAAAAGAGGCGCCGGTGTGCTAAAATTCAACGCGGTTGGAAAGCGTCCCCCCCCGCCCGCCAGGGGGGCGACGGGGAAGCCCCGCCCGCATATTTTGGCGAGGCATCCCCAGGCGGGGCGCCGATTTGGCGACGGCGCCCGGCCTCCGGCGCCCCGGCGGCGTCAGGTCAGGTCAGGTCAGGTCAGGTCAGGTCAGGTCATGGCGCGGCCGCGTTTCCTCCCCGCCCCCGGCGAAAATAATTTTTCGCCCGGCCGGGTTGTCGCCCTGTCCGGACAGTGTCGTCATATGCCGGCAAATATTGGCGGTTTCCGACGGTTTCGGCCGGCGTCGAGTTTTCCGGGGGCCGGGGCGGTTTTTCCGGCGGCGCGGGCGTCTTCCCGGGGCCGCCTGTCTTCCCGAGTTTCCGGGGGGTGGATCGGACTTGATCATATGGGCTCTAAACCCATACAGCCGGGTGAGACTCCCGGACTCCCCGCCAATTTCCTTTCCCCCGAGCCGGAGTCCCGATGGCCGAGACCAAGAGATATTTGAGAAAACGGCAGAACCTTTTGGCCATGGTCGACAAGATCAAGCTCTGGCCCTCCCGCCAGGGGGTGCTGCACGGGGTCAGGGAGGTCCTGCCCACGGCCGGGGGCTTCAGGGTGACCACCCACTGCGGGCTGGTCTTCTCCGTCAGGGACTCGCCCAACTCCAGGGCGGCCAGGTGGCTCAGGGCCAAGCAGTACGCCCACTCCTGCCCCGCCTGCCGGGTGCCCGACTGGAAGATGTCCAAGTACGGCGCCACGGTCTTCTCCAAGCAGATGGGCCGCATGCTGGAGCGGGAGGGCCGGGAGTAGGGCGCCTTCCGTCCGCCGGTCCTGACGCCGGACGGCCTGACGCCGGCTGGCCTGACGCCGGACGGCCTGACGCCGACGGGCCGGCTTATGGCGACGGCCGGTCGGCTGACGAATGGTGACGGGGGGCGGCTGATTCTTTTCGTTGGATGAGAATGGCATACAGTTTATAACTTCCTCTTTTTCTAGGCTTTTGGTGTTTAATTGACTTTTCCTTACACAGGCGAGCAGCTGGGCAGGCTCCGGGACCTCGGGGCCGCCGAGGGCGAGCTCGGGGCGACTTTCCCGGGGTTCCCCGAGAGGGACAAGGCCTTCCTCGTCCTGCGGAAAAAGCTCGCGGCCTCCGTCAGGCGGGAGATCGGGCTCTGCTTCCAAAACGGGGCCAGGCCCCCGGTGGAAACAATCTCCGAGACCCTCTGCCGCAGCCTGTCGGGGCTGGGCTTCGTCCAGGTCTCCACCCCCGTCATCATGAGCCGGGCCCGCCTTGTCAAGATGGGGCTGGAGGGCGACCCTTTGCTGGCCGACCAGGTCTTCTGGCTCGACGAGAAGCGCTGCCTGCGCCCCATGCTGGCCCCGCACCTCTACGAGTACATGCTCGACGTCCAGAGGCTCAGGCCGGGCAAAGTCTTCGGGCTCTTCGAGGTGGGCCCCTGCTTTCGCAAGGAAAGCCAGGGCTCCAGGCACAGCGGCGAGTTCACCATGCTCAACCTGGTGGAGGTGGGCCTGCCGGAGGAGACCAGGGAGGCCCGCCTGGAGGCCTTGGCCGCCCGCCTGCTGGGGGACGTCTCCCTGGGGGGCTGGAGTCTGGAGACGACCGACTCCTCGGTCTACGGCCGGACCGTGGACATCGTCGACAAGAACGGCCTGGAGCTGGCCTCCTGCTCCATGGGCCCCCACCCCCTGGACAAGGCCTGGGGCTTCGAGGGGACCTGGCTGGGGATAGGCCTGGGCCTGGAGAGGCTGGCCATGTCCCTCGCCGGCCTCGACCGCCTGAGCCCCGTGGCCAGGGGCTTCGGGAGGGTGGCCGGCCGGACGTTAAGCCTCTGAGTAAATTTTTGGAGCGCAGTTTGTTTTGATGGTGGCGGTCTGGAGCAGGCGTTGTGGGATGGTCAAGAGTCGATGGAGTGGCAGCGAGTCGGCTGAGTTAATTTTTAATAAAAATGGCTGTTGTAAATGCCTAATGCAATATTTAATATGTACATTATGGTTGCATGAGTGGAAAATTAATGCAGTTTATCGTAATTAACCAAAAGATGTTTTGAAAGTGTTTTCTCGTCCATTTTGGTAGTGCCAATGCGGTTTTAGGTCATTCCGAGGGTTTTTGCGTTGGGAAAAGCATTGCCTGGCGGCCCGACCTTCCGCAGGGTTGCTGGTGTTTGAGGATAATTTCCTACTTAAAATTATGGCGAAAAAACTTGACGGCGCTTGAACTACTATGGTAATATTTAATTGAGGGTAGAGACGATTTAAAAATGAGCTGACGATGAAATTCTATAAATACTCCTACCGTGTGAGGATTGACTTTTTCTATCAATGTTTGCTCAGAATAGCCTGGAATCGTCTATGTTAGAGCTTACGTCAGCCATCATTTTCTACATATTAACTGTAAACGTGAATTTTTTTGCCTATGCGGGGTATTGATTTTTAGCTTGTAGTTTTTTGTGTCTTCTGCAGAGTCATAGATGATAATCCTTGAACTATTATGATTTTTAAATTATAAAAAAAGAAAATGAGAATCATATGTGCAAAGATGACGATGTTCGCGCTCCTTATCCTGCTTCCGAGGAATACGGAAAAGAAAAAGTAGTCGTTAGAACTCTCCCTGCGAGCGAGGACGGAGTTTTTAAAACAATATTAACTCAAGCTGGAGCAGAAACGACCTTACGAGAATTTACGTCTGATATTTTAGATTTTCAATTCTCAGATATAACTGTTACAAAGAACGATGTGTCTGTAGAGAATACCAGTGATAAACGTGTAGTATTTGATATTGTTTGCACATCCAAAATTGAAAATAAACAGTTTAATATTGAAATGCAGACATACTCAATGCTTGGCGATAATTCTTTCAACCATCATATCAATCTCCGTGCAAGGTCTGTTTTTTACGTGTCTAAATTGCATGCTGATCAGCCTGCTCGTGGCAACGATAATTATCACAAATTTATGGGTACCTTTCTGATTTGTGTTTGCAATTATCGGGTCTTCGAGTGGAAGAAGTATGATTATAACAAAGCTAATTATTCTATTCTCGAGCACTTTTTATATCGCACTAAAGATGGTAAAGAATTATCTGACATGACGAATGTGATCTTTGTCGATTTGACTCAGGCCAAGAAAATTGCGACACGGCCTGTTGAGGAAATGACTAAGATTGAAAAGTGGGTGGTGTTTTTTGGTCTAACGGGCAATCCGTTATATCGGGAAAAAATTGAACTAATTGCAAATAGCAAGGAGGGTATTAAAGTGGCGCTGCAGAATTTGGATAACATCAGTACTAATGAAGACGAACGCATAAAATTTCGCCAGCGTCGTAAAGAAGCTGATGCACTTGCCATTAAAAATAACCTGGTTCAGAGCCTAATGACTGATATTGCCGCTTTCAAATTCAAGGCTGCCACTGCCGAAGCCAAGGCTGCCACTGCCGAAGCCGAGATTGCCGCTGTCAAAGCCGAGGTTGCCGCTTTCAAATTCAAGGCTGCCGCTGCCGAAGCCAAGGTTGCCGCTGCCGAAGCCGAGATTGCCAAGTTTGCCGTTGTTAATGCTGAGAATGAGAAACTTAAGGCTGAGATTGAGGACTTTAAGACTAAGTTTGTTGAGAATGTGGAGACGAAGAAGTAGTTTTGTCCAAAAAAAAGAAAAAAGATGAAGAATGGCTGAGACATCACCAATAATATAAGATTGTTATGAATATTGTCTTTATAAATTTTCCGCTTAAGAAGATGCTAGATTATGTTAAGGATGTTAAAGTTAAAAAAATCATAAAATTTTAATCCTGTTGCTGATAAGTTCTGATCAATCTGTCGAAAGTTAATCTTATCGCATTTGAGACTGATTTAGTTGAATAGAAATATTTTCTGTTGTAAAAAAACTGCGACGTCTTTACTGTAAAATAGGTATTTTGGTTAATTTGCGCTTATGATGTAGATCAGTCAAGATTTTGAGAATGTCATATGGCCGAATTAGACTAATTCAGTGATTTTAGCATGTCTAGACCTACTTAAAGTGCGTTAGACTCCTGTTAAGCTGAGTCTAAATTTTGGAAGGTAGGCGCGCGGTTCCGCCTTCGTTATTGCAATTTCGCCGACTAGAATCGGGTGACAAAAAGGTTTGACAGCCTTTTGACTATTCCGTCTGTTTGAGAATCTGACAGAAAAGACAGCTTTTATCAAAGTCGCAATCAAATTTACTGGAAGGTGGATATATCTGTTTTATTTTTTGCCATGCTTGACTTCATTTCAATAACGCCCTGCCACTCCCTCTTTTCGCCAGATTAAATTTAATCAAACTTTGTTGGCTAGTTAGTCTAATAAAATTCAATCTCCGGAGGTCTGGCGCGGCTGGAGACGACAGAGTCCTTGGTCCGCGGCCGGACCGTGGACATTGTCGACAAGAACGGCCTGGAGCTGGTCTCCTGCTCCATGTGCCCCCACTCCCCGGACAGGACCCGGGTGGCTTCGAGGGGGACCTGGCTGGGCGTCGGCCCGGGCCTGGAGAGGCTGGCCATGCCCCTCGCCGGTCTCGACCGCCTGAGCACCGTTGCCAGTGGTTTCGGGAGGGCGGCAGGCTGGGCTTTAAGCCTCCGAGTAAATTTTATTAACTTTGGGCGAGTAAATCATTGACATCGTTCCTCCTTCCTTCTAATGTCTCCCCAATGGCATTAACAACGTTCGGACGGGCGTCCGCATAAGTTTCCCGCGGGTTTTTCCCCGGGCCATGGACGTTCCCGATTTGGCGGACAGCCTGGCAAGGAGAACTTAAATCGGGCGGCCGCGGGCGGGAAACGAGTCAAAAAAGTTTCGGGAGGCGGCCAGGCCCGCGCAGGCCAAGGCGGCCGCGGCCAAAGCCGCGGCTGAAGCGAATGTTGCTGTTGCTGTTGCCGAAGCGGAGGCTGCCGCGGCAGAATTTTTGAAAGCTGAACTGGAGGCAAAAATTGACGCCTTCAAGGCCGTGACCGCCGGGCAGAAACAGCTTTCGGCGAGGAAAAAAGGAGGGGGATTCCCATGACGGATAAGTTTCCGCGGGACATAAACACCGAGGAGGAGCGGGATGGAGAACACCGCCTGCGTCGCTTGCACATGATGGACGAATACTTTGATAAAAAAGTGAGCGAGAAAATAAAAAATGCTCAAAAGGAGCTCGAAGCTAGCAAAGTCAAGCATACAGCCGCAGAAATAATGCTTACAGCCGCAGAAATCAAGCATGCAGACGCAGAAATAATGCTTGCAGCCGCAGAAACCAAGCTTGCAGCCGCGGTAGTCAAGCTTAAAGGTGAAAGAGCCAAGTTTGACGCCATGGCAAAATATCATGCCGACGCCAAAGCCAGGGGGGTCTATGACGATGCCGCGGTTGAGGAGCTCGACGCCATGTTCAGCGAAGCCAAGGCCGTGATCGCCGGGCGGAAACAGCTTTCGGCGGGGAAAAAATGCGGGGCTCCCCATGACGGATAAGTTTCCGCGGGACATAAATGCCGAGGAGGAACGGGACGGATAACTCCGCCTGCGTCGCTCGCGCATGACGGACGAATACTTTGATGGAAAAGCGGGCGAGAAAATAGAAAATGCTCAAAAGGAGCTCGAAGCTGGCAAAGTCAAGCATGAAGTCTTAAAAGCCAAGTTTGCAGCTGTAATAGACAGGATTGCCGACATGGAAGCCAAATATGCCGCCGACAAAGCTTTGGCGTCGTTTTCGACAGCGCCGAAGCTGAAGAACTGGAGGCCATGTTTAACGAGGCCAAAGAAGCTCCTGCCGAACAAAAGCAGCCTCGGCCTCGAAAAAGGCCGGGGCGCTTCAAGGGAGAGACGGATGTCGGATAATCGAGGAGCCGGCCAAAGTCGTCCGGGACTCGGAGGACGAGGGCTGGATCCGTCGCCTCGCGACTTTCATTTTCAACATTTATGGGCATGAATTCAAAACTCTTTTGGACATGGAGGCGGAATGCCTCCCGCGGCCGCGAGCCGGGCTTGTCGATCTCGAGGCCGGCGCCTCGAAAGCCGAATTGACGTCCGGGGGCGACGACGACTATGATGACGACGGCGACGACGCCCGGCCCGGGCCCGCGGGGGCCCGGGCCGCGTCGGATGCGTTGAAAGCCGGGCCCGCCGCCCGAGGAGCCGCGAGCATTCGGTTGGGCGCCGGGCTTTTGACCGAGGGCGTCGGGCGGGAGGGGATGAAAGCCGGGGCCAGGGCTTTGGAAAGCGTCGTCCCCCCGTGAGAAATCGCTCCCGGCCGCCGGCGGCCCGGGGGAAAAAACCACCCGGGCGGAGCGAGGCCGGACGAGACTTCCCAAGCCCCGCCCGGAATAATAAAGAAAGGAACCCCGCGGCGGCCGCCGGGAAAAGCGGCGGGCCCGCTGGTGAGAATAACATGAGCGAGCGCGCGCCGTCCAAAGAACGGCTCGTCGAGGACATTGTCGGACGGGCCTTGAGGGGCTGGTCCCCCGGGAGGGACGAGCTGGTCGAGATTCTGTCCATGGGGCCGGACCAGAGGGAGGCCGCCGAGATCCTTTTCTCCGGGGCCAGGGACCTGAGGGACCAAAACGTCGGGCCCAAGACCTACCTTTACGGCTTCGTCTACCTCTCCACCTACTGCCGCAACGACTGCTTCTTCTGTCATTACCGCCGGAGCGTCAAAAATTTGGAGCGCTACCGCAAGAGCTCCGGGGAGATCCTCGAGGTCGCCCGGCACCTGAGGGACGGCGGCGTCCAGCTGGTCGACCTGACCCTGGGGGAGGACGAGACCCTCGTCACCGGCGGCGGCTTCGAAAAAATCCTCCGCCTGATCGAGGGCGTCGTCAAAGACACGGGTCTCCCGGTCATGCTCTCCCCCGGCGTGCTGACCAGGGCCCAGCTCAACGAGGCCCGCTCCGCCGGGGCCGTCTGGTACGCCCTCTACCAGGAGACCCACGCCAGGGCCCTCTTCGGGAAATGGCGCCGTGGCCAGGATTTCTCCGGCCGCATGAGGGCCAGGGAGGACGCCCTGGCCGAGGGGCTGCTGGTCGAGGACGGCGTGCTGGTGGGCGCCGGGGCCGCCCCTGACGACCTGGCCGGCTCCGTTTTGGAGATGGGCCTCGCCCGGGCCCAGCAGGTCAGGGCCATGGGCTACGTCCCCACCTCCGGGGGGCTGCCCCCCGACCCCGCGGTCGACGCCGGCTGGCAGGAGCTGCTGATGATCGCCTGCCTGAGGCTCGCCCACCCCCGCTCCCTGATCCCCGCCTCCCTGGACGTCGAGGGCCTCCGGGGCATGGGCTCGCGGCTCTCCGCCGGGGCCGACGTGGTCACCTCCATCGTGCCGCCGTCAAGGGGCCTGGCCGGCGTGGCCACCATGGCCCTGGACATCGAGAACTCCCAGAGAAGCCCCGGCCGGGTCCTCGAGGAACTGGACAGGCGGGGCGTTCCCGCGGGCTCCGTCGGGGACTATCTGGGCCGCCTCAAGGATCTGCGAACCCGGCTGGCCGAGCTCGCCTAGACGGCGGCGGTTTTCCAGCCTTTTCCGTCTTTTATTTTTTCGCGTTTTTCTTTCGGGGGCGATCAGCATTCGCCAGCCGGGGCGGGACCGTCCCGTGAAAGTAAACTGACGCTTGGTCGGGCGGGGTGGGGATGAGAATTTTATGTCTGGGAGCGGGGCTCCAGGGCCTCGAGATCGCCTATCTGGCCTCCAGGCTGGGCTGGGACCTGGACCTGGCCGACCGCCGCCAAAACGCCCCGGCCTCGGGGCTCTATCCCGTCAGGCTGACGGATCTGGCCTCCCTGGACGACTCCGCCAAGGAGGCCCTCTGCTCCGGTTACGACCTGGTCGTCCCGGCCCTGGAGGATCTGGAGGTCCTGGCCTCTTTCGCCGGGGCGGCGGCGGACGGGATCATTCCCCCGCTGGCCTTCGACCTGGAGGCCTACCGGGTCACCTGCTCCAAAAAGAAATCCAAGCTTCTTTTCCGGGAGCTGGGGATCCCCGCGGCCCGGGACCTGGACGACCCCGAGGCCGGCGACGGCCCCTACATCGCCAAGCCCGACGGCCTCTCCGGCAGCCGCGGGGTCAGATTTTTTCCCAGCCGCGCCGAGGCCCTGGCCGCCTTCCCCGACCGGGCGTCCAGGGAAAAAACCGTGGTCGAGGAGTACGTCTCCGGCCCCGTCTATTCCGTCGAGGTCACCGGGGGCCCCGGCGCCCCGCCCTCCGGCTGGCAGACCACGGCCCTGGGCATGGACGAGGCCTACGACTGTTGTAAAGTGTCGGCCCCGTCGGGGCTGGACGCCCAAACAGAGACGTCTCTCGCCCGCCTGGCCGAAAAAATGGCCGGGGCCCTGAGTCTTCGCGGCCTCATGGACCTCGAGGCCATCTGGCACCAAGGCGCCATGCTGGCCATGGAGATAGACGCCCGCTTCCCCAGCCAGACGCCCACGGCCGTCTTCTGGTCCTCCGGCGTCAATCTTCTTTACGAGCTGGCCCGCCGCTTTCTGGACGAGTCCAGACTGGGCCCCGCGCCCGCCCGTCCGGCCGAACCCAGAAAAGTCGTCTTCGAGAACGTCCTCCTCGAGGGCGGGCGGACCAGAAGCGTCGGCGAGCACGTGATCGCCGGCCTCGGCCCCGTCAGAGTGGTCGAAAATTTCCAGGACGCGGACGAGGCCTGGATCTTCGGCGACCCCCGGGGCGGACGCTTTCTGGCCGTCAAAATTACCGTCCTCTGACCGTTTTTTTAGCGCCCGCTTGTCGTTTCGGGTCTTTTTCCCGGGGGGCCCATGGTGAACATCGTCCTCTACGAGCCGGAGATCCCCCCGAACACGGGCAACGTGGCCAGGCTGTGCGCCGGGATGGGCATGACCCTGCATCTGATCGAGCCCCTGGGCTTCTCGCTGGACGACCGCCATCTGAGGAGGGCGGGCCTCGACTACTGGCCCCTGGTGGACCTGGCCGTCTGGCCCGACTGGCCGTCGTTTCTCGAGCGCGGCCCCAAGGGCAGGCTGGTCGCCACCTCGGCCAGGGCGGGGACGCGTTTTTCCGAATATCGGCCGCTGGCCGACGACGTCCTTCTCTTCGGTCCCGAGACCAGGGGCCTCCCCGCCGCCGTGTCCTCCCTGGCCCCCCTCGTCCTCAACATCCCCCTCAGGCCCGGGGTCAGGAGCCTCAACCTGGCCACCACCGTCGGCTTCCTCCTGGGCGTCGCCTTGTCGAGGCTCGGGGGCGGCCCGGAATAAAGACCCTCCCGCGTCCCGTTTTCGCCCCCGCCGACGTCCGCGCCGCGCCAAATTTCCCCCGTCCCCATTTCCCCCGTCCTCCGGCCTCAAATATCCAGAATCAGGAAAACAAAAAGCCGGGCCGAAAACCCGGGCGGCCGTCGGAGGCCCCCGGTGTTTCGACCCGGCTTTGTTTGTTTGTCTGACGGCGCCGCCTCGGGGCTGGCCCGGAGGCGGCGCCTTGTACGGACTCGTCAAAGGCCGGCGCCGCGGGGCGCGCGCGCCCTGGCCGTTCCTACTGCCAGATCTCCGCCCTGGCCCCGATGCCGATCAAAAAATCCTTGGGGAGCCGCAGGTCGGGGTTGCCGTCGACCCGGGACTGCCCGCCGTACTCGCCCAGGTTGAGGGTCAGGCCCTCGGGGGTGAGCAGGGCGAAGCCGACGGCCGTCAGGGGCGGGTTGGCGCCGGAGAAGGACTCGGGCGGGGGGACGTTCTTGGAGGAGCAGGTGTGGGCGTCCTCGACGTTGTAATAGGAGGGGATGGTCCCGCTCTCGTAGGTCGAGCACCAGTCCGCCACCAGCCTGGCCCAGAGCTTGGGCAGGGAGGCGTCCAGGTCCGGGAAGACGTCGCGCAGGTCGAGCTGCCTGGCCTCGGAGACCTTGTAGGAGCGCGCCGAGTAGTCGGTGGAGGGATGGGCCGCCCCCGCGGTGCTGACGAAGTCCGTCCGCAGGATGGAGACGTAGTCCGCGGAGGGGGAGGAGGCGACGAAAGTCCCCAGGACCTCGGAGGCGTCGCCGAGGTCGGACGGGTCGGGGCAGGTGTTGTCGTCATACTGGACGGAGAATTTCGACAGGGAGAGGATCTTGTCGTTGGCCTCCGACGACAGGGCGTCGTCGAGGGCGGGCGCGCCGGTGCCGAAGGGATAGGCCACGGCGTGGGTGAGGGAGAAGCCCGGGCACTTGGGGTCCGGGGTCCTCCCCCTCAGGACCACGTAGCCCAGGTCGGGCAGGTTGTCGGAGATGACCGGGGAGGGCCCGGCGTTCCTGTCCTGGGCCAGGGCGGCTCCGCAGCCCAGACAAAGGACGGCGGCCAGCAGAAAGATCGGCAGGGTTTTGCTCATGAAAACTACCTCGTGAGGAAGGAGAAAAAAGGAGAAGTCGCCCATCATGTGCCGACAACAATGACAATAATGACAATGATATCAGGACTTTGGGCAGTACTAGTATGTGAATTTATCAAAAAAATTAGCTGTTAATGATATCTAAACCTCAATTTAAATAGTGTGATCAATAATAACAGCTAAACAACGAGAGGTTCAATATCTTGCCTAGATTCTAGCTTCAAATTTAAATTTTGGCAAGTCCGTTTTCAACTCGTTCCTACCCCTGGTGGAAAAACGTTCCTCCCGGGCGCCTTGGACCTGGCCCGCGCCCCGGATGGTCGCCCCTCCGTCCCGCCCGGGGCGCCTGATTTCAACCGGCGGCCTCCGGCGACAAAACAGGAGGCCGATTCCTAACTAACGAGTGTAAGCATAGTCCGAAGACAAAATTTTACCCATAAGAGCCATAATTTGACCATGGTCGCCCCGGCCTCCTCCGACCTTCCCGCCGGCCTCCGCCGTCCGTCCCCCCGCCGGTCTCGCCGCGCCCGCCTCCCATGTTTTTAACCCGGCCGGCCGCGCCTGTCAACCTTGGGCGGCGATCATAATCCGGCGCCCGCGGCTTTAATCCGGGCCCGCCCCGCCGATTTCGGGCCCGGCCCCGGCGAATTTCGGTCCCGCCTCCGGTGAGTTCGGGCCTGCCCGAGGTGAATTTCGGGCCCGACGGAGGTAAAAATCGGACTCGATTTGTGCTATAGTTAGGACAAGGTTTTGGAGAATCGGGCCGGAGGAGGCCCCGGGGGCCGGCGGGGCCCTGGCGGCCGGGACTTTTGGCCTTTTGAAGTTTGGAGGGCAATTTGGACTCGCAGCCGGCTTGTCTGGACATGGCCGCGGAGGCGCTCGCCTCGGGGTGGGGCCGGGCGGGCGGGGACGGCGCCGTCGAACTCTTCGGGCCCGCCGGCGCGGACGGGGTCTCGATCCGCCGCTCGCCCTCGGGACGGGTCAACGAGACCTACTTTGTCGGCCGGGACGGCGTCGACACCCACGTGCTCCAGAAACTGAACCCCCTGCTGGCCGCCCACGCCGGCAACATGTGCGAGAACATGTCCCTGGCCTGCCGGGCCCTGGCCGGGTCCGGGGTGGGCCGCCCGGAGATCGTCCCCGCCGGCGACGGCGGGTGGTTCCATTACGAGCCCGGGGACCGCTCTTTCTGGCGGCTGACGTCCTTTCTGCCGGGGGAGCCCCCCGACAAGGGCGACAGGGCCCAGGCGGCCTTGTGCGCCGGGGCCCTGGGCCGCTGCCACGCCGGCCTGAACAGGCCGAGGCCCCTGGACCTTCTGCCCACCTACGAGCCTGGCCCCCACGCCGGCGACGTCACCAACCAGAAGCTCTGCCGGGCCGGGGACTTCGACCTGGTCGCGAGGAGGTACAGGGGGCACCCGAGACTCCCCGAGGTGGCCGGGGACGTCGCCCGGGGCAGGCAGGCCGCCGACTGGCTGCCGGCCAGGCCGGAGTTTCAGATGGTCTTTCTGGGCCGCGGCCTGGTCGTCCACCTGGACTGCAAGCGGGACAACTTTCTTCTGACGCCGGAGGGCCAGGCCGTCATCGACTGGGACACCCTGGGCTACGGCGACCCCCTGCTGGACCTGGGGGAGATGTGCCGCTCCTGGGCCGTGCGGGAGAGCGCCCCCCGCTACGACGCGGGCATGGTCTCCGCCCTGTTGGAGGGCTACCGGCGGACCGGGATGATCCCCGACGAGCAGTACTCCCTCCTGCCCGCCGTGGTCAGGGGCCTGGCCCTGAACCTGGCCAGGCGATATCTGACCGACGCCCTGGCCGAGGTCTACTTCAAGTTCGACGCCGAGCACTACCCGTCTTTGTTCGAGCAGAACAGGCTGAGGGGCGGGCGCCTGCTGGACCTGGTGGAGGAGCTGATGGACAGGGAGATCGAGCTCTCCAGGCTCTAGGACCGGTCGTTTCCGGCGGTTTCCTGCCGAGTGTTTTTTGATTCCGCCTTTAAGTTTCGCCTCGCGGCCGCGTTTTTTTTGTCCCGTCTTTTTCCTGGCGGCGATCGTCGGATTAAGTCATGTCGTCGTCTTTTTGCGAGACGTCGCCGTCTTTTTTCCCGACCGTCTTTTCCGCGGCCGTCTTTTTTCCCGACCGTCTTTTTCGCGGCCGCTTTTTCGCGACCGTCTCTTCCGCGGCCGCTTTTCCGCGGCCGCTTTTCCGCGACCGCTTTTTCATCATCGTTTCGACTTGACTGTCCCGGCCGCGCCCGGCGCGCGCGCGAACTGCCGGACGCGTGTAATAATGACGCTCCGTCGCCCCGGACGGAAGAAGTGAGGACGCCATGACATCCATGCCAGCCGTCGTCTGCGCCACCGACCTCTCCGAGGGGTCGAACAAGGCCATCCCTCTGGCCGCCTACATAGCCAAAGGCCTCGGGTCCAAGCTGGTGGTCACCCACATCATCGACCTCCCCGCGGTGACGCCCTACGGGGAGACCATGGTCGACCCCCAGGAGCTCAAAGTCAGGGTGGAGCAGTCCACCAAGACGCAGCTGGCCGACATTCTGGCGCCCATCCGCGGCGTGGAGTGGGAGCTGCACATCTCCATCGGCTACCCGGCCAAGGAGATCCAGAACGTGGCCGGCGAGGTCTCGGCCGGCCTGGTGGTGGCGGCCACCCACGTCCGCAGCGGCCTGGAGAGGCTGCTTTTGGGCTCCGTCAGCCGCAAGCTCATGAGCACGCTGACCGTGCCGTTTTTGATCGTCCCGGGCTCCCTGCCCGCCGACCGCTCCGCCCTGCACCGCATCGAGTCCATCATGATCGCCTGCGACTTCTCGCGGGACTCCGTCATGGCCGTGGAGTGGGGGGTGCTGCTGGCCAGGGCCTTCGGCGCCAAGCTGACCGTGGCCACCGTCATCGAGCAGGGCCAGCTGGACCAGATTCTGACCATGGACCCCCAGAAGGAGCACGCCGTGGCCGACCGCCTCCTGGAGGACCTGACCGGCAAGCTCAGGGCCCACATCCCCGACGACATCAAGGAGACGGCCTCGACCATGGTCCTGGCCGGCCAGCCCCACGAGGAGCTGAACAAATACGCCATCCTCAACCACGTCGACCTGATCGTCATGGGCGTGCACGGCCGCGGTTTCATCGAGAACCTGATGGTCGGCTCCACCACCGACCGCCTGGTCCGCCTGGGCCAGTTCCCGGTCCTGGCCGTCTGCGGCTCCATGGCCAGGAAGTGAGCCCCGGCCCGGACTTCCGAAACGAGCCCGGGCGGCGGGCGCGCGGACAAAAAGCCCCCGGACGGGCAAAAAGTTTTCCGAAGGTTTTTCCCGAGCCGATGACGACGCCCGACGCCGGGCGTCAAACCCTTAAGACGCGAGAGGTCGCCCCGGGGGCATCCCGATGAACACGACGCGGACGCGGCGGTTTTTGAGCGCCGCCCTGGCAATTTTGACCGGCTTCTGCCTTGTCTCCCTGCTGGCTCCGGCCTCCGGGGCCGGCGCCCAGAACGCCCCCCTGACGGTGCCCGGCAAGAAGACCATCTTCCAGAGGGTCATCACCCACCCGGGGGCCGAGAGTTTCAACGACACCTCCGCCCGGTCCGGGGACCCCCTCAGGCCGTTCTCGGCCCTCTACGTCTACGAGGCCATCAGCATAGACGGCGTCGACTGGCTGCGGGTGTCCTCCAACACCGGGGGCCGGGGGACGGCCTGGGTGAAAAAGTCCCTCACCTCCGAGTGGAACAAGGCCCTGGTCCTGCTCGTCAGCCCCCCCGCCAGGCGCCGCCCGCTGATGTTTTTCAAGAGCCGGGACGACCTGCTGGCCGTCGGCAGCGAGCCCAGCGTCTCCGACGCCCTGACGCGGCTGGAGGCGGAGTTCAAAAGATACCTGCGCGCCGGCGAACCGGCCCCGTCCGACTTTCCCGTGGTCAGCCTCGAGCCCCCCTACTCGGCCGGCTCCATCCCCTACGACCATTTTTATCTGATGCCCGTCTTCGACTACGACGACGTCACTTTCGACTCGGTCAAGCTCCTGCAGGTGGCCTCCGTCGACCCCGGCTACGGCGACGGCTCCGGCCCCTCGGCCGGGCCCCGGGGCGGCAGCGGCCTCTTCGCCGAGCTCAGGGCCGGCGGCGGGAGCGGGCCGCCCCGGGACGGCGGGACGCCCGGGCCTCAGGCGGGCCCGGCCCCGGCCCCGCCGCCGGGCGGCGCGTCCGGCGGCGGGATTCTCTCCGAATTTAGGGCGCTGCGCGCGGCCAGGGCGGCGGAGGAGGCCGCCCGGGGCGGGACCGGCGGGCAGGCGGCCCCGGTTTCCCCGGAGGGGCAGCTGGCCCCCGAGAACGCCGTCGCGCCCAAGGTGGGGGTGGCCTTCGTCATCGACACCTCCATCTCCATGGGGCGGTATATCGAGGGCAGCCTGCAGTTCGCCAGGGACTTTTACGACGACATGGCCAAGGAGATGCTGCCGGAGAACACCGGCCTGGCCGTGGTGGCCTTCCGCAACTCCCTGGACTTCGCCCCCGGGCTCGAGTACACCTCCAGGGTCGTCGCGGACTTCGTCACCGCCTCCGACCGCGCGGCCTTCGAGGACGCCCTGGGCGGGGTCCGGGAGGCCGCGGCCTCCTCCCACTCCTTCAGCGAGGACTCCTTCGCGGGGATTTTGACGGCCGTCAACGAGCTTGACTGGTATTCCTACGACGGGCGGATCCTGGTTCTGATCAGCGACGCCGGGCCGCTTCCCGAGACCGACTCCCTGAGGTCCACCGACCTCGGCCCCGCGGACGTCGGCGAGACTCTCAAAGCCAAGAACATCAAGTTCGTGGCCGTCCATTTGAAGACCCCCGCCGGCCAGGCCAACCACCGGCAGGCCGAGACCGCCTACAGGGCCCTGAGCCTGGCCGCCGCCGGCGAGGACTACTACGTCGACATCGTCCCGACGGAGGGCGGGCAGGCGGGCGAGGTGACCTTCGGGACCGCGGCCAGGATGCTCATGCGCAACATCACCATGATCACCCTGGACGACGCCTCGGACGACGTCCCGGCCCTGGCCGCCCTGGACGACGCCCTGGACGACGCCCCGGCCTCGGACGGGGCGGCGGCCGCCGGCGCCCCGACGGCCGGGAAGCCGCCCATCGAGAGCCTGGACTATCTGATGGACCAGGTCTCCGAGGAGGCCGAGCAGAGCAGGAGGCTCAGGGCGGGCGAGGGGGCCGTGGTCGACTCGTCCCTGCCCGCGAGCGACGACCCGGCGGTCCTCAGGGCGAGCCGGATCGGCAACATGCTCGGGAATTCCATCATGCTGGAGTATCTGGGCGGCTTCAACCAGGTCAGGGCGCCCTCGGTGGTGCGCTCCTGGATCCCCGACAAGGACCTGTCGCTTCTGGACGGGGAGGAGGGCCTGGAGGTGCCCACGGTGGAGGTGGCGGTCCTGGTTTCCAAAAACCAGCTGAGCACTTTAAGCGGCCACCTGCGGGTCGTCTTGGAGCAGGCCGACAGGAGTCTGGACACCCAGTCGCGGGATTTTTTCCAGAGCGTCATCGACGCCTCGGCCCAGATCAGCACCGACCCCAACCAGTTCGTTCTGACCCCGAACACGAAGCTCTCCGAGCTTGGTCTTCTGGCCGAGTTTCTGTCGGATCTTCCCTACAAGAGCCAGATCATGGGCATGACGGAGTCGGACTGGTACAACATGAGCGCCATGGAGCAGGACGCCTTTGTCAGGCGCCTGCGCTCCAAGCTCCTGACCTACGACAACTATGACAAGGACACCGCCAACTGGGCCAACTTCGACGAGGCCGACCCCGGCGAGTGGCTCTTCAGGGTGCCGCTGAGCCAGCTGCCCTAGGGGCCGGGGGCTTGGCCGGGGCCCGTCGGACGGCGGGCCGGGAGGGGCGTGGACGGTGGGAAAAAAGACCGGGGAGGCGGCCGGGGCGCCGGGCGGCGGCGGGGAGTTCAAAGAATTGTCCGTGGACCTCGACAAACCGGGGGGCCCGGACGCGGGGGAGGGGCCCGGCCGCGGGGGCCGCCCGCTCCTGAGGTTTTCCGACGTGGTCAAGACCAGGCCCGGCGGCCAGGGCTACCGGCTCAGCGTCGACAGTTTCCGGGCCTTCCGCGGCGAGCGCCTGGCCTTGATCGGCGAGTCCGGCAGCGGCAAGAGCACGTTTCTGGACATGGTGGCCATGATCCTCAAGCCCGACCTGGCCGCGGAGATGGCCTTCCTGCCTTCGGGCGGGCCCGGGTGGCTGGATCTGTGGGCCCTCTGGCGCGGGGGCGGGAACGGCAAATTCGAGGCCCTGCGGCGCTCGGAGCTCGGCTACGTCATGCAGACCGGGGGCCTTCTGCCCTTTCTCACGGCGGCCGACAACATCGTCCTGCCCGCCAGGCTAAAGCGCGGGTTCCCGAAATCCGAGATCAAAGACCGGCTCATGTTTCTGGCCGGACGCCTGGGCATAACCCATTTGCTGGGGAAGAGCCCGGCCAGGATCTCCGTGGGGGAGCGCCAGCGCTGCGCCGTGGCCCGCGCCTTGATCCACGACCCCGTCATGGTCCTGGCCGACGAGCCCACGGCCTCGCTGGACCCGCCCACCGCCGACAGAATCTTCGAGCTTCTCCTGGAGCTGTGCGAGGGCAGGACGCTGCTGGTCTCCACCCACGAGCGCTGGCGGGTGGCCGGGGACAATTTCCTCGTCTGGGAGATCGTCTGCGAGAAGGGCGGGGAGTCAGACCCCATAGAGGCGGCCCTGGTCAGGGCCGGGCCCGGCCCGCCGGGGACGGCCCCGCCGCGGACGGGCCCGCCGACGGCCGGACGGGGACGGCCGACGGCCGCCGCGGAGGACGGCGGCGGGCTGACGGGACCGACTCTTTTCGGATAAGTTTCGCCTCGTCCGCGGCCGGTATTTTTAACCGCGGGCCGCCGGCCCGCGTCAGCCGCCGTCCGCGCCGGACGTCCTCATGTCCGGCCGGGCATGGCCCCCGCAGGAGCTCGCCACGCTCACCGTCCTCTCATTGGCCCTGAGGCGCTACCGCCACGACTGGCTTTATTCCTTGTGCGCCGTCTTTTCCATGGTCGCCTTTCTGACGCCCATGCTGACGGTCCTGGGGATCCGCGACGGCGTCGTGGGCACGATGACCCGCAGGCTCCTGGAGAACCCCCGCAACATGGAGCTCTCCCCCTCGGGCAACCAGTCCTTCAGGCCGGAGTTTTTCGACGGGCTGCGGCGGCACCCCGACGCGGCCTTTCTGGTGCCCGAGACCCGCTCCATCTCGGCCGCCGTCAACCTGGCCGTCCGGGGGCGGCCGTCCTTCGACGCCGACCTGGCGGCCACGGCCCCCGGGGACCCGATTCTCGCCATGGCCGGGCTGGCCTTTCCGGAGGGGCGCGACCTGGCCCCCGGCGAGATCTTCGTCTCCGAGGCGGTGGCCGAGAAGCTGGGCCTCTCCGCCGGCTCCGAGCTGACGGGCCGGGCGGGCCGCAGGCGCGGCGGGGCGGCCGAGTCCGCCTCGCTGCCCATGACGGTCCTGGGCGTCGTCCCCGGCCACGCCGTCGCCGGCTACAAGGTCTTCTGCTCGCTCGCCTTCGAGGAGATGGTCGAGGACTACCGCACGGGCTACGGGGTGCCGGAGCTCGGCTGGGAGGGCCCCGAGAACCCCTCCCCGGGCCGTCTGTTCGCCAGGTTCCGCCTCTACTCCAAGGACCTCGACGGGGTGGGGCGGCTGCGCGCCCACCTCCTGGCGCTCGACGTGGAGACGGTGACCCAGGCCGCGCAGATAGAGCTGGTCAAAAATCTCGACCGCTCCTTCACCGTGGTCTTCTTAGCCTTGTTCGCCGTGGTGGGCGGCGGGGCCTTCGCCTCGGCCGCCAGCGGCTCCACCGACCAGGTGGTCAAGATGAGACGCTCGCTGGCCGTCCTGTCCCTGCTGGGGATGGGCCGCCCGAGGCTCCTGTTCTTCACCATGTCCCAGGCGTCCCTGACGGGGGCCCTGGCCTCGATGATCGCCAGCCTCCTGTTTCTGGGGCTGGCCGCCGTCCTCAACACCTATTTCACCGGCGGCTTCGGGGGGGGGGAGGCCGTCTGCAGCCTGGCCCCCTGGAAGCTGGCCGCGGCGGGTCTTCTGACCACCGCCTTCGTCACCTGCGCCTCGGGCTGCGCCTACGGCAGCCTGGCCGGCATAGAGCCGTCAGAGGGAATGCGAGATGTCTGAGCCCGCCGGCCGCCCCCCGGGGCGCGCCTTCCGACCGCCGGGGCCGGCGCCCGCCTTTTGTTCGAGGCTGGCCGCGGCGGCGCTCGTCCTGCTGCTGGCCGTGATTTTTTCCCCGTCCCCGGCGTCAGGAGCCGACCCGGCCCCGGCGTCCGCAGCCGACCCGTCCCCGGCGTCCGGAGCCGACCCGTCCCCGGCGTCCGGAGCCGGCCCGTCCCCGGCGTCCGCAGCCGGCCCGGCCCCGGCGTCCGCAGCCGACCCGGCCTGGCACGACCCCCGCCCGGCCGAGGGCGACGTCGGGCTGCCCATGCCCTGCGGGCTGTCGATGGTCTTCAGACCCGTCGCCGTGCCCGCCGCGGGGTACCTCGACGACCTGGGCCGGAGGCAGGGCTATTTCGGGCGGGGCTCCGACGGCCTGGCCGACAGACCCCGCCAGGCCCACGTGGCCTCGTCCATGACCCTGCGGGACCTTCCCGAGCGGTACCGCGCCGCGGTCGGGAAGCATCTGGGGGACCGCGCCGGGGACCAGATATATCTGATCGGCAAGTACGAGGTCAGCGCCGGCCAGTGGGACGCCGTGACCGCGGGCTGCGGCGCCCTGGGGCCCGGCTCGGAGCTGCCCAAGAGCGGCGTCTCCTGGTTTGACGCCGTCAATTTTTATTCCCGGTACATGAGCTGGCTGGTGGAAAACGCCCCGGAGTTTCTGCCGTCCTTCGAGGGCGACGCCAAATACGTCGGCCAGGTCAGGCTGCCCACCGAGGAGGAATGGGAGTACGCGGCCAGGGGCGGCCATCTGGCCCCGCCGCCCGGCCCGTCCGGGGCGCCGGCGGTCTGGGCCGAGACCGGGCGGGCCAGGGACTACGCCCGATACGCCCCCGACGACGACGCCCGGAACGGCGGCGACGGAAGCGACGACGACGCCCGGCGCGGGGAAATCTCGGGCTCGCCCGGCCCCATAGGGGCGCTGGCCCCCAATCTTTTGGGCCTGCACGACACCGCCGGAAACGTGGCCGAGACGACCGGCGACCTGTTTCAGATGACCGCGGGGGGCAGGCTGCACGGGGCCGCGGGCGGGTTTTTGCTCAAGGGCGGCAGCCACGCCGACTCCCTGGACATGATCGACCCGGGGCGGAGAAGGGAGTCGCCTTTCTTCGACGTCGGCGGCGCCGTCCGCCCGGCCGACGCCGGGCTCAGGCTGGCCTTGGCCGGCGTCAACACCCCGGGCCAGACCAGGCTGGCCAGGCTCGACGGCGAGTTCAAGGCGCGCGGGGAGGCCGGGGAAAAAGCCGGGGTCGCGGAATCCGCTGACGCGGGCGACCCCGGGGCCGGGCCGCCGGCCGCGGACTCCGCCGGACGCGTGCGGGCCCTGTCGGCCTCCGCGGACGACCCCGGCCTGCGGGCGGCCCTGGAGACGGTGGCCGGGGACATCTTGGAATACGAGGCGCTCAAGGCGGCCCTCGACGAGAGCGAAATCCAGGGCCTCTGCCGGGCCGTTCTCTACGCCGCGTACGGCATCAGGGACACGTCGTTGAGACGCAATCTGGCCGTCAACAGGATCAGGCTCCTGGGGCTCGACCTCGAGGACGCCGAAAGCGCCTTGCGGGCGGCCGCGAACAAGGCCGAGCGGGCCCGGGCCCGAGAGGGGGCCGACGTCGTCCGCCAGGCCGTCGACGACTCCAGGGAGGGCCTGAAGCAGTTCCAGATATCTCTGGAAAGCCAGTTCGCCTACTTTAAGTCCCTGCTGCAGGACGTCTCCCGATTCGACCGGGAGACCGTCGCCCGGATCAACGCCGCCGTCGGCCGCGAGTTTCAGGGCGACGACAGTTATTCCCGGACCATGCGGCACGCCTTCGAGGCGGCCGGCCGCTGCGTCGACCTGGCCATGGCCGGCCGCGTCAACTCGATCAAGCTCGACGACGTGGCCCTGCCGATTCCCCGGGAAAAGTGACGGGGCCGGCCTCGTCGCCGCCTCGTCGGACGGGCGTTTGAAATATGGAAAATAAAAAAATTAAACTTAAACAGCCCGCCCGCGCGCCGGGCGTTCGAGGCTTTAAGGACATGAGCGCGTCGTCGTCGGAGACCGCGGCAGGCGGCATGGTTCGGGAGCCGGGAAGACTTGCCGCCAAGGCCCCGCTCGTCTGCGGCCTTCTTCTTTTCCTCGTCCTGCTTTGTCCCGCCGACATCCAGGCCGCCATCGCCCGCAAGGCCGACGCCGACCCGGCCGCGTCCTTCAATCCCAAGGCGGCGCCCGGCGACCTGTCCCTGCCCATGCCCTGCGGCCTGTCCCTGGTCTTCAGGGCCGTCTCCCTGCCGGTGTCGGGGAGGCTGATGGACATGGAGCTCTTTTTGGGCACGGGTCTGGAGGACGTCCGCCCCTTCGTCGAGCGCAGGCGCCGGGCTTTTCTAAGCTCCGCCATGTATCTGGACAACCTGGCCGAGGAGATGCGGGCGTCCGCGGCGGACTCCCTGGGCCGTCTTTCCTCCGACCCGCTCTATCTCATGGGCAAGTACGAGGTGACCCGCGGCCAGTGGGACGCCGTCATGAGCGCGGACTGCCGCGGGAGTCTCGGCGCGGATTCGGCCAGGCCCAAGGTCGACGTCGCCTGGGCCGAGGTCCAGGACTTCACCGTCAGATATATGGAATGGCTGCTGGCCAACCACCCCGACAAGCTGCCCCGGTTTCCCGGGGACGAGAGGGCCGTGGGGGTGGTCAGGCTGCCGCTGGAAAGCGAGTGGGAGTACGCCGCCAGGGGCGGCCACGAGGTCGGCCAGGACGACCTCCGGACGACCGACTTCTTCGCCGTCTCCGACGCCAGGGAATACGGTCTGTTCAACGCCCCCGGCTACAACGTCGAGAACGAGCCGGGCGACATAGGCCGCTGGAAGCCCAACCCCCTGGGGCTGCACGACACGGCCGGCAACGTCGCCGAGATGACCATGAGCGCCTTCAGAATGGTGGTCGACCTCCGTCCGCACGGGGCCGGCGGCGGCTACGTCAGAAAGGGCGGCTCCTTCAGGTCCGACGAGGCCTCGGCCTATCCGGGGCGCCGCGTCGAGGTCCCCCAGTTTTACGCCGACGGGCCCACCAAGGCCAACGACCTGGGCTTCAGACTGGCGCTGGCGGCCCCGGCGGCCATGGGCTCCGGGCGGGGCCGGGACGAGCTTTTGGACGAGCTGGCCCGGACGGCCGGACTCGAGCCCGAGGAGGCCGCTCCCGCGGCCTCCATGAGCGCCGCCGAGCTGGCCGCCCTGAGCCCCGCCCAGAAGGTCGGGAGCCTCATGCGATCCTTCGGGGACGCCGAGACCAAGGCCCTGCTGGAGGGGGTCAAAAACGACTTCTCCGACATGAACGTCGTGGCGGCCAGACAAACCCAGGCCATCGTCAGGACAAACTGCCGCAGTTTGATGTTCATGGTCTATTCAATGTACAATACGGAAACCAGAAGGCGCGACGCCGACACCGACGCCCGCAACCAAAGGGAGAGCATCAAGTGGCTCGAGGAGATCAGGCCGGACGCCTCGGGCGACCAGCTGAAAACCATCGACCAGGCCCTGGCCAGATTTAAAACGACCGAGGAGGCGGCCCTGGCCCAGGCCCGGGATCTGGAGAGTTCTCTTTCCGGACAGTTCGCCCATTACTCCGAGCTTCTCGGCCGGCACGGGGAGTTCCCCAGGGAGGTGGTCGACCAGGTCATGCGGCACCTGCGCCAGGACATCAAGGGCGACCACCTCCACGCGCGGGCCATGAAAGCCGCCTACGACCAGGTGAGCCGGGATTTGGGGCGCTGGAGAAGCGGGCGGACGGACGACGTCGACGTCGGCTCGATTCTGGCCAACTCCCCCTGAGGCGCCGGGCCGCGCCGCGGGCCAAAAATTCGGTTTTTGGAAATGACGCCGGGGGTTTCGTCCCAATTGACAAGGCGGCGTCTTTGGGTTAACTTGAGGGCGTCGGTCCGCCTCCCCCGCGACATTTCGTCCGTCGGCGCGCGAATTAAACATATGTCCTGTTGTCAGGCATGAATTAATATGACGACGGCTTTGTCGCCGACTGTGAGTCGTAATTAGCCGTCCAAACATTTTTCGTCACCCCACCAACTCCCAAGGAGATTCGATGTCCGGTCGACTAGTCAAGGGAACCGTGTTTCCGATTATCATGGCGTTTCTGGCCGCCTCCATGCTCCTCGCGGCCGGCTGCGGGGCCGGCAAGCTCGGCCAGCGGGTCACCAAAGTCGAGCATTACCCCAACTGCTACAAGCCCATAGACGACCTGCGCAGGGACGCCGAGCAGCTGAAAAAGAACGTCCTGATCGGCGCCGGCGTCGGGGCCGCCGCCGGGGCCGCGGTCGGGGCCGCGGTGGGCGGGGACCTGAAAAGCATCCTGATCGGGGCCGCCATCGGCGCCGTCTCCGGGGCCGTCGGCACTTATCTCGTCTCCGACTCCGTCCAGGAGAAGGCCGCCCAGGAGCGCCTGAAGGCCTACAACTCCACCATCGACGCCGAGACCAAGAACTTGCAGACGGCCGTCCAGGCGGCGGGCATGGCCAGCAACTGCTACAACAAGGCCTACGACGCCCTGAAGGCCGACTACCAGAAGAGCAAGATCACCAAGGACGACATGCTGGCCCGCCTCAAGGAGATCCGCGACGGCAACTCCGAGGCCCTGACCATCATGCGGAACTATCGGGCCGACGCCACCAAGTACCAGCAGACCTTCGCCGAGGTCGTCAGGCAGGAGCAGGCGCGCCCCAGCGACAAGCTCTCCCGCAACCAGGTCAACCAGGTGAAAAGAAGGGCGGCGGCCTACGACAAGGTGGCCACCGACACCGACCAGAGGATAGCCCGCCTGAGCAGGCAAAACGAGATCATCAACAGCAACATCGAGAACAGGGACATCGCCTCCGAGTTCCTCGGCCGCGTGGCCGACCAGGGCGACCGGGACGACCGCGACCTGAACTGACGGACGGGGGACTTTCGACGGCCGGCGGGAGACCGCGGGCGGGAGTCCCCCGACGACTCTTTTTAGCCGACTATAATGACGGGGCCGGGAGGGGCGTCCCGCGGAGGGTTCAATCGGACGGCCATGCCGCCGGTTGAGTCCGAAGCGGGCGCTCCGCCCGGCCCTTTGTAGTAGTAGTAGTAGTAGTAGTAGTAGTAGTAGTAGTAGTAGTATTGTTATTCTTCGTCTTCCTAGTCCTCGTTCTCTTCGTTGTCCTCGTTCTCCTCTTCTTCCGGCCCCGTCCTTATGCCCCGGCCTGCAGGCCCTTCAGCGCGTCGGTTAAAAAGTCCACCTCGTCCGTGGTGTTGTACAGGGCCAGGGAGGCCCGCACGGTCTCCTCCAGCCCGAAACGGCGCAGGATGGGCTGGGCGCAGTGATGACCGGCCCTGACGGCCAGCCCCTCCCCGGCGAGGCGCGAGCCGACCTCCCTGACGGATTTTCCTTTCAGAACAAACGATATCACCCCGGTCTTTCTCCAGGCCGTCCCGACGATCGAGAGGCCGGGGACGGAGGAGAGCCGGTCGGTCGCGTAGTTAAGAAGCTGGTCCTCGTAGGCGGCCACCCGGGACAACCCCAGCGAGTCCAGATAGTCGAGGGCCGCCTCCAGGCCGGCGGCCCCGGCTATGTTGGGGGTGCCGGCCTCGAACCTGACCGGCGGGTCCCGGTAGACGGTCCGCTCGAAGGTGACGTCGGCGATCATGCCGCCCCCTCCCTGATAGGGGACGGAGCCGCGCAGGGCCTCGGTCGTCCCGTAGACCGCGCCTATGCCCGCGGGTCCGTAGACCTTGTGGCCGGAGAAGACCAGAAAATCGGCGCCCAGCTCCGCGACGTTGACGGGCAGGTGGGCGACGGACTGGGCCGCGTCCACCACCACGGGCACCGAGCGGGCGCGGCAGAGGGCGACGATCTCCTCCACGGGCGCTATGGTCCCCAGGGCGTTGGAGACATGGGAGACGGAGGCGATTTTTGTCCGGCCGCCGAGCCTGCGGGCGAACTCGCTCAAGACGATCTGTCCGGAGTCGTCCACCGGGGCCACGACGATCCTCGCCCCTGTTTTTCTGGCGACCATCTGCCAGGGGACGATGTTGGCGTGGTGCTCCAGGACGGTCAGGAGGATCTCGTCGCCCGGCCCCAGCCTCGGCGCGGCGAAGGCGTTGGCCACCAGGTTGAGGCCCTCGGTGGCGCCCCGGACGAAGACGATGTTCTCCGGCCCCCCGGCCCCTATGAATCTGGCCGTCGTCCTGCGGGCGCTCTCGTAGGCCTCGGTGGCGACGGTGGCCAGGGCGTGCGCGCCCCGGTGGACGTTGGAGTTTTCCTCCCGGTAGTATTTGACCAGCCTTTCGATCACCTGTCTGGGCTTCTGGGTGGTGGCCGCGTTGTCCAGCCAGACCAGAGGTTTTCCGCCCTCCACTTTCAGGCCCAGGATAGGAAAGTCGTCCCTGGCCTGCCAGGCCTGGAAAGGGACGGCGTGGGACGGATGGTCGGAGCCGGCGTCCGCCGGGAGCGGGCCGGACAGCCCCGCCTCCTTCGCGAACGGGACGACGTCCGCGTAAGAGACGACGTCCCCATAAGAGACGACGTCCCCATAAGAGACGAAGTCCCCATAAGAGACATACTCGGAATGGAAGTTTTCCGTCAGGGAGCGGCTTTCCGGAGCGAGGGACCCGGGCGCGCCGGACGGGCCGGAGGGAAAAGATTCGGGACTCAGCCAGGGGACGGCCTTTTCAAGTCCGGCCGACGCGGACGGCAAGTCCGGCGAGTTTGGCGCGCCTGATGCCTCCAGCCGGCCGAACCGGCCCTCCTCCTCATAAATCTTGAGGGCCTCGGGCGCCGCTCCGAAAGCCCGCCCGCCCGCCGCCGGCGCGAGCCGCGGCGGGGCCTGCCAGTCAGGGACGGCGGCCGGGCTTTCCGGGACCAGGACGGGGGGGCGGACGTCGTCGGAGGGGCCGGCCGGGCTTTCCGGGACCAGGACGGGGGAGCGGACGTCGTCGGAGGGGCCGGCCGGGCCTTGGTTTTTGGGGTTGCCGCTACTTGTAGTCATAGTAGTTACCGACCTCCACCTCCTCCAGGACGGCCAGGGCGTCGTCGGCCAGGATGGCGGCCGAGCAGTAGAGGCTGAGGAGGTAGGAGACCAGGCCCCGGTCGTCGACCCCCCTCTTCCTGACGGCCAGGCCCCTGGTCTGGTCGCCCGGCAGCCCCGTCTGGTAGAGGCCGACGACGCCCCGGCGGGACTCGCCCGTGCGCAGAAGAAGGATGTTGGTCTTGCCCGCCTGGCTTTTGGGGTTTTTCAGGCCGTCGACGAAAAGCTTGTCGGTGGGGACGATGGGGACGCCCCTCCAGGTGATGAAGACGCCGCCGCCGATGCTGGCCGTGGCCGGGGGCACGCCGCGCCTGGTGCACTCCCTGGCGAAGGCGGCGACGGCCCTGGGGTGGGCCAGAAAAAAGGAGGGCTCCTTCCAGACCTTGCTCAACAGCTCGTCGAGGTCGTCCGGGGTGGGGGAGCCGCGGCGGGTCTTGACTTTCTGGCTCTCGGCCACGTTTTTCAACAGGCCGTAGTCGTCGTTGTTGACGATCTGGCTCTCCTGGCGCTCCCTGAGGCTTTCAACGGCCAGGCCGAGCTGCTCGGCCGTCTGGTCGTAGGGGGAGGAGTAGACGTCGGCCACGGAGGCGGCGACGTTGACGATGGTGCTGATCGAGCCCAGGACGTACTCCCGCGGCTTGGCCTGGTAGGGCGCGAACCCCTGGGGGATCTGCTTGTCGTCGGGGTCCTGGCCGCAGAGGGCGTCCAGCGGGGTGTCGCCCTGCTCCAGAACCCGGTTGACCCTGTAGAGGCCGGAGGCCAGGCCCTTGAACTCCAGGAACCTGGTCAGCCACCTGGGGGTGAGCGCCGCGTACTGCGGCCTGGTCTTGGCGACGTCGGCCAGGTTGTAGGCGGCCTCCGCCCCGAGGGCGTTGGGGATGGTCGGGGTGGTCATGTGTTCGTCTCCTCGCCGCCGGGCCGCGGTGGTCCGGCCGGAATGGTCATGGAAGAGGACCGACCTCAAGTCGGCAAAAACAGGGCGCGCGGCCGGACGTCGGGACGCCGGCCGCGAAGCTCTATGGATGATAGTTACTCGCGGGGGTTCGAATAGGGATGTTCGGGCGGAGGCAGCAAGAACAAAAAAGGCGGCGAATCTGTCGGCGGTCGGTCGACGGTCAGCCGATGACTCATGACGGTCAATTTGTGATATTTGGCAGTCTGTTTGTCGTTTGTCTGTCTGTTAGTTAGTTAGTTAGTTTATAAGTTGTCTGTTAATAAATAAATTATTAAATCAATAAAATAACAAGTCTAAAAATCAATCAATCTAATGATTAAATATATGGTCCGTCCGCGTCAAACCGGGCCGGAAGCCGCGCGGCCGTCCATGTTCATGACGCGGTCAGTAGGGGACGGGCGGGCCGCCCACAACCCGCGCCCAGTCGTCCACGCCGCCGGTCAGATTGAAGGCCCGGCCCTGGTAGCCGGCCTTTCTGAGGCTCCTGATGGCGAAGACGCTTCTTCGGCCCACCTTGCAGATGAAGACCAGGTCCCGGGCCGGGTCGAACTCCCCCATCCTCCTGACCAGCTGGCCGAAGGGGACGGGGGTGGAGCCCGGAAAGGCGTAGAGCGCCCGCTCGTGGGGCTCCCTGATGTCGACGACCTGCGGGGCCGGGCCGTGCTCGAGCCTATGCCTGAGCTCGTCCGCGCCGATGGGCTCGGCCCCGGCCTCCTCGAGGCCACCGCCGAGTCCGCAGAAGCCCTCGTAGTCGACGGGCTCGGTGACGACGGGGTTCCCGCCGCAGACCGGGCAGGCGGGGTCTTTGTCCACGGCCACCTCGGTGAACCGGGCGGTCCAGGCGTCGAACAGCAGCAGGCGGCCGGCCAGGGTCTCGGCCCCCCCGACTATCAGCTTGACGGCCTCCGAGGCCTGGAGGGAGCCCAGTATGCCCGGCAGGACGCCCACGACCCCGCCCTCGCCGCAGGAGGGCGCCAGGCCGGGCGGCGGCGGGGCCGGGTAGAGGCAGCGGTAGCAGGGGCCGCCCGGGGCCCCGAAAACCGTGGCCTGGCCCTCGAACTGATAGATCGAGGCGTGGACGACGGGTTTTTTCTGGAAGACGCAGACGTCGTTGACCAGGTAGCGGGTCGGGAAATTGTCGGCCCCGTCGCAGACTATGTCGTAGCCGGAGATGATCTTTTCGGCGTTTTTGGCCTCCAGCCTGACCTGGTGCGTTTTGATCTCGACGTCCGGGTTGAGGCCCAGGAGCCTGTCCCGGGCGGCGGCCGTCTTGGGGCGGCCCACGTCCCGGGAGCCGAAGACGATCTGCCTTTGCAGGTTGGAGTCCTCGACCAGGTCGAAGTCCAGCAGGCCGACGAGGCCCACCCCGGCCGCGGCCAGATAGAGGGACAGCGGGGCCCCCAGGCCGCCCGTCCCCACGACGAGGACCCTGGCCGCCTTGAGTTTTCTCTGGCCCTCGAGGCCCACCTGGGGCAGTAAAATATGGCGGCTGTAGCGTCTTTTCTCCCGGTCGCTCAGCTCCGGCGGCGCTTTTCCCGCCCCCGGCCCCGGCGGGCCGTCCGGCGCGCCGGTCATCCGTCCCCCCTCGAGCCCCCGGCGATGGCGGGCACCAGGGCGACGGACTGGCCGGGGCCGACGGGCGTCCCGAGGCCCAGGCCGCCTTTGACGTTTTTGCCGTCCACGAAGAAGTTGACGTAGCCCCTCGGCGCCCCGTTCTCGTCCAGCAGATGGGGCCCCATGTCCGGGTGCAGGCCGACGAGCCCGTCGAGAAGGTCGCCCAGGGTGGCCCCCTCGAGCTCCACCTGGGCCCTGCCGTCGGCAAACCCTCTCAGGGCCGCGGGAATGGAGAGTTTGACGGTCATGGAAGCTCCTTTTCGCAGGCGGTCGGGCCCCGCCCGCCTTGCCCGCCGGCGGGGCGGGACCGGTTAAAGAAAAAAAACGCGGCCGGCGGCCGGTCCCGGCGCCGTCAGCCGGGCGGGTCGCCCCCGGCTTCAGCCGGATTCAGGAGTTCCAGGGGCTCGGCCTCGAAAGTCGCGCGGTCGTCGGAGAGGACCCAGTTGGTCGTCTCGCCCGGCCTCCCCCCGTCGACGCCCACGATGACGTAGCGGTAGAAGGGCAGGGCGCCCGCCAGGTCGCTGGCCGAGGGGGCGGCCGGGTGGTCCGGGTGGGAGTGGTAGACGGCCACCACGTCCAGCCCCTCGGCCAGGGCCGTCTCCTCGGCGGCCAGGAGATCCTCGGGCTCGATTCTAAAGCGTCTTCCGCGCCTCTCCCCGGAGCGGGAGTTGTCGGCGGGCAGAATTTTCAGGCCCTCGAAGGGGCGGGAGTCCGGGCCCGGCCGTCCCGCGCGCCCCAGGACGAACCCGCAGCACTCGTGGGGGTAGCCCAGCCGGGCCTGTTCGCGGATCTCCCTCAAGACCGGGGCCAGAATTTTCATCCCCGCCTCCCTAGGCCTTGTCCCAGAGGCCGTCCGAGAGGTAGCGGGCGCCGCCGTCGCCCAGGACGGTGGCCACCAGGGACCCGGGGGGCAGCCCCCCGGCCAGCCTGAGGGCCGCGGCCACGTTGGCCCCGGCGCTGACCCCCGCCAGGACGCCAAGCTCCCCGGCCAGCCTGCGGCAGACTTTTACGGCCTCCTCGGTGGAGACCGCGACGACCTCGTCGGGGAGGGCCCGGTCGAAAATTCCGGGCTTGATGGTGGAGGCCAGATGCTTGGTCCCCTCTATCCCGTGCAGGGGGGAGTCGGGCTGGACGAGGACGGCCCTGACCTCCGGTTTGAGGGACTTGAGTTTGGAGGAGACGCCCATGAAGGTGCCGCCCGTCCCCACCGAGCAGACGAAGTGGGTGACCCCGCCCCCGGTCTGCTCCCAGATCTCCGGGCCGGTGGTCAGATAGTGGGCCCGGGGGTTTTCGGGGTTGTCGTACTGGTTGGGAAAAAAGTACCCGTCCGGGTCGCTCTCGTAGGCTTTTTTGGCCGAGAGATAGGCCCCGTCGGAGCCCTCCAGCGGGTCCGTCTCCACCACCTCCGCCCCGTAGGCCCCGAGCAGGGCCTTGCGCTCCCTGTTGGCGTTGGCGGGCATGTGCAGGACGACGCGCCGCTTCAAAGCCGCCCCGAGCATGGCGTAGGCGATGCCCGTGTTGCCGCTGGTGGAGTCGAGGACGGCCTTTTCCGGGCCCAGCCCGCCCGACTTCAGGCCCTCCGCGAGCATGGCCCTGGCGGCCCGGTCCTTGACGGAGCCGCTGGGGTTGCAGAACTCGGCCTTGGCCCAGACCCCGACCCCCTCCGCGGGAGACAGGGACGAGAGGTCCAAAAGAGGCGTGCGCCCCACCAGGTCGCAAACATTCATCGGACACACCCCGCGGGCGCCGCCCAGGCTGAAAAAATGTCCCGGAAAAAAGGAGAGGCCGGAAAAAAGGAGAGGCCCCGGAAAATCGCCCGGCCAAAAAAAGAAGGCGGACGACGGACAATATGTATGTCCTGTCGTCCGCCTTCAGATATTTGCTGACCGGCGGTCCTGTCCTCTCGTCGCGCCCTTTATTTATATCCTCCCGGGGCGGGCCTGTCAAGAGTTTTTTTCGGGGCCCCCTGGGCGCCTTGTTTGCCCGGGCCCGGACGGTCGGCGCGGCCCGGGGCCGCGGGCCTCACTCGACCATGCCGTTGAGGACCTCCGTCAGCTCGGCGACGCCCTCCACGCCCAAGGCCGTCCTGCCCGGCCCGCGGGTCCAGTCGGCCAGGGCGTCCTTGCGGCGGCCGGCCTCGTCGACGTCCCCGGCCTGGACGTACTCCTCGTAGGCGTACATGACGTTGGGGGCGACCCCTCCCTTGGGGCGCTCGTCGAGCGGGTCGAAGAAGGCGCCCAGGCGGACGTGGCGCCTGGGGTCCTCCCTGGCCATGGCCCTGACCAGCAGGAAGACTGCCTCCTCGCCGCCCTCGACGCCGTCTATCCGCCCGAGCACCTCCTCCATTTCCGCCAGGCTCTTTCTGGGCTTGGCGCTCAAAAGATCCCGCACTTCGACCAGGGACGGCGAGTCCGCTTTGACGACCGATTCCGCCGGGCCGGGTTTTCCCGCCGCCGCCGGCTTCCCCGCGGCCGGGGGATGTTTGATTCCGCGGCCCGTCAGGTTTTGCGCGACGCAGGCGACCCCCTGGCCCGGAGTGTCCAGGGGCCGGTATTCGGCCTTGCCGTCCCTCAGGTCCACCAGCAGGGCCTGCAGCCCGCCGTCTCCATACGAGACGTCCCCCGTCCAGTAAAGGTGTCGGCCGGCCTTGCCGCCGCCGAAGGTCGGGGGCCAGCCGGCGGCGAGGGCCGCGCCCGTCCGCGGGGCCCGGGAGCCGGCGGAGGTCGCGTCGAAGGAGACAGCCAGCAGCTGCTCCATGGTCGGCAGCAGGGCGGAGTCGGCGTGGAAGGAGGTCGGATGGTTCCCGTCCAGTATCGGGGCCCTCTCCCAACCGGAGTCGGGGCCGGTGTCAAACGTCGGCTCGGAGCCGGCCGTCCCGAAGGCGACGCCGGAGACGCCCACCCGGCCGCCGCAGACCTCGGCCGCGGCCGGAAAGTCGGCGGGGCCGGACTCGTTTAAGTTTCCGAATCCGCCGGAGCCCGGGGCGGACGACCTGGCCCAGCTTTTGGAGACGACGGGGGGCTTGGTGAAAATTGACAACGGGCCGGGTCCGAAGGCGACGTCTATAGCGCCCGAATATATGACGCCGTCAATGGCGGTCGAGGCAGCGACCCTGACGGTTCTCTCCCCGACCACGTCGGTCAGCATGGCCGAGCCGGTGGTCGGAGGCTCCCCGCGGACGGCGTCGTCCTGCCAGAAGTCCTCGCCGGGGGAGGCGCCCCCGTTCGCCGCGCCGCCCCAGGACAGGCCGTTCCTGGCGCCCGCCGCCCTGTTCCAGGCCTTGGAATTGTTGGCGACCGTCTCCACGCTCCAGCGCACGGGCTCGACGAACGGCCTCCCGCCCCCGTCGCCGGGGAGGGAGAGCTCCAGCCTGGCCGTGCTTTGATAATTGGTGGACGGGTCGGTGAAATCCTCGTCGTCCAAAGTGTAGGCCAGCTTCAGCTCCCGCCGTTCGCCTCCTTCCTGGCCGAGCGTCGGGAAGATGTCGGAGACGTCCGTCCCCCCGCCGCTGTCGGCGGAAGAATTTTCAGCGACGTCGGCGCTCTCCCCCCGGTTTGCGAAAGGAAAAAAGGAGTGGTGCCAGGCCAGCGACAGGAACGCGACGACGACGACGAACGCGGCCAATATGATTTTTATGACGGGTTTCATGAATTTTTCCTGAAGTTAATTTTGTCTGCCGGTCTTGGCAGGAGGGGCTTTCGTCAGCTCGCATTATAATGAACGTGAAAACTTACGGAATATTTTCTTGGCCTCATCTTAAGGGGCCTCTCCAAAATAAACGCTCCAATATCTATTTTTTATTCAAGGAATCCTGATTTCTAATAATTTTTGGCGCGAAAATTGCTTGTGTTACCGCTCAAAAATAAATACTTCACTTTTTGGAGATTCTATGATAAGCTTCCACTATGGATGAAGAAACTCAAATAGCACAGAGGTTCAAGCAACTATCTCCTCATCTCAATGAGCGGGATCTGCGTTTATTTGTGGCAACGGAGGCTAACTCCTACGGTCGCGGCGGTGTGTCGTTACTGTACAGAATCACTGGTCTAGCGAGAACGACAATCAAACGAGGCCAAGACGAGCTGAAGATCCAGGCCAGTTTAAGCTGTTTAGAAGAAATTGACCAAAACAGAGACTCAGCTAAACTCGAAAGGAGTCAAGAAACAAGGTTACGGCGCCCTGGTGGAGGGCGCAAGAAAAAAATATCCCATTTTCCTAATTGGGTTGATGCTTTGGAAAAGCTTGTTGAGCCTGTGGCCAAAGGTGATCCAGAATCCTCATTACGATGGACGATTAAAAGCACAAAAACTCTCTCTGATGAACTTTCCAGACAAGGATTCACAGTATCTCCAAATACAGTAATGCGACAATTATATAATATGGGCTACAGTTTACACTCTAATGTTAAAATAATTTCAGAATTAGGCAACCATCCTGATCGTAATCAACAATTTTTATATATAATTGATAAAGTAGCAAATTTTATAAATTCTGGAGATCCAGTTATCAGCATTGATACCAAAAAAAAGGAAATTATGGCTAATTTTAAAAATCAAGGTCAAAAATGGGAAGCTAAAGGTTCGGCCACAGAAGTTAACGATCATGATTTTCCAAACCCAAGTCTACCGAGAGCTCTCCCGTTTGGAGTATATGATATAAAAAACAATATAGGGCACGTCACGATTGGAACCGATCATGATACATCTGAATTCGCCGCGAACTCAATTTATGGGTGGTGGAAACTATATGGGGAATCAATGTATAAAGATTCTTCTAAAATTCTTATTACTGCGGACTCAGGGGGAAGTAATGGATATAGAATTCATCTATGGAAATATAGTTTGCAAAATATTGCTGATAAAATAAAATTACCAATTTCAGCATGCCATTTTCCCCCTGGAACTAGTAAATGGAATAAAATTGAGCATAAATTATTTTCTTTTATAAGTTCAAATTGGCGAGGCGAGCCATTGATAAATTACGAAACTGTAGTTAAATTGATATCATCGACCAAAACATCAACTGGTCTAACTGCATCCTGTGTTTTAGACTATTCTACCTATCAAACAGGCATTAAGTTAACTAAAGATCAAATTTCCTCTATAAAACTTGAAAAAGATAACTTTCATGGAGAGTGGAATTATACAATTTTTCCACATTAAACTTTAGGTAACATAATTTTTTGAGGTTAAATTTATTGTCAAACAATCAAAAAAAAATTACTTGGTAAAATAAATTGAAGCGTTTATTTTGGAGCTGCCCCTTAGGGTGGCCCTGATGGCTGGAAGAGTTCCGGAGACGGAAGGTCGCCGCTATAGTTCAATGCCGGTACTTAAAATCTCGTTTACGAAGGGATTGTCGTTATCCAAGTCAGACATCGAAAATGCCAGTGGTTCAAACCACCCGTTGAAATTTAGATTCATATGGAAAAGTTGCTTTTGGAATTTGAAAATTTCATCGTCCGACAAGCCGTAGAAAAAAAAAGCGATATCAACATCGCTCAATTCATGTGCGGTGCCCTTGGCGTATGAGCCGAACAAATACACACGCTCTATCGGCATCACGGCCTTGGCCTCGGCAGCGTATCTTCTGGCTTCGGCTCTGACGGCTTCAATGTCTGCAACCATGTGAAAGCCTCCTTGGCCAGGTTAAACATTCTCGACGCTTCAGCTTGCGTTGCCTTTTGTGACATTAATAGTTTATAATCAGGATAGCGTTTGTTAACGGCATATTGTGACAGATCTATGAAAAAAACTCATGCCTCATGAGGAATATGCACGGGCACTTTGGTTGCAATGGGTTTGATAAGCTTTTCGATATTATGGGTAAACGGAATGGTGTTGAAGTCAAAATATAGGCCGAACAAACCTTTTGACAACTTTTCGATCGCCTGCTGGCACATGAAGATACAGTAAAACTAACGGGCACCCATAAAATTGTGTTCTGCAGACTCAATATCGTATTGAGCGTCTTTAAGCCAAAACTGATATTTTTCTTCAGGACTCATTATACCCCCCTGAATGAATCGCGCCTTGGTCCTGGAAGACAAGCGTACAACTAACCTTAAAGTAACATATACCTAAACAAGGATGATTGCAAGTAAAAACGTCATATCCATCCGACATCTCCATGTAAGCCTGGAAGACCTTGAAATCAAGAACCTCAAAATATAGAAGTTGTCTATGGGAATCAGAAGTAGTGAAGACTATCTGTAATCACTTTAATTTTGATGAAGATTTATCCTGTATTCAGCCTGTGCCGGGCAAGTTCTGAGGGCTGCTTAAATTTTAGATAAAATAGGTGATTTTCACATCTACACCCAATTAAAAGAGCGGAATCTTGACTGAACAGACCAGACATGTTAGCATTATAGCCGTTTTAGATTTGCGACCAAATTATATTTTTGAACTTTTGTCGACGTTCGGATTTTGTTTTCCTTAAGGACAAGTTGCCATGTGCGGACGCTTGCATATTCTGGCCTTCATCCTGGCTTTTCAGCCGGCCTTTTTCCTGCCGGGCGTCCAGGCCGGGGCCGACGACCAGTGGGTGACGGAGGAGTCCTCCTCCAAGTCCTGGCTGATGGAGGGGGTCCCCTTCCGCCTGGTCCGCCCGCCCGACTTCGAGGAGGGCAGCGACCTCCTGGTCTCCACCAGCGGCGAGCAGGCGGTCAACTTCCTGAAGGAGGTCGACGGAGGTCTGTACGCCAGCCTGACGATCAGCGTCTCCGACGGCGAGGACATCTCCGGCGAGCGCTTCGACGACGGCAGGCTGACGGCCCCCTGCGACAGGACCGTCGAGCAGTGGCTCGCCGACTCCCGCGGCCGGGCCGCCCTCGTCAGCTCCGGGACCGGGGACAAAATCGAGATCGAGGGGGTCCGGCAGACGAAAGTCGCCGGCATGTGCGGGATGGAGCTCACGGTCTCCGGCTCCATGAAAAACGAGGAGGGCCGGGACGCCTCCGTCTTCAACTACGACTATTACGCCGCCTATCTGAACAAGCGCACCCATGTGCCCAACTACATTTCCGTTTCCTGCGTCGTCTCAGCCGAGGAGAAGGACAAGGAGGCCGCCCTGGCTTACTTCCGCGGCGAACTGAAGTCGGTCTGTTCCCGGCTGGTGGACGGCCTGGAATTTTTGGACGGCTGAGAATTTCCGTTCCCCCTCCGTCCCCCGTCCCCGGACGGCGGGGGCCGGCGGAGGACGCCTGCCGGCCTTGTCCCCCCGCCGTCTTCTTTTCTTCCCCTTTTCTTCTTCCTCCCCCCGCCCGACCCTTTCCCGCCGCCTTCAGACTTCTTTGGCGGTCATTCCCCGCGTCTTTGTCGTCGTCCTTCCGTCGTCATCGCCGTCCCCGCCTGCCGTGATCGTCATTACCGTCATCAACATCATCGTTCCCCTGCCGTCGCCGTCGTCATCATCGCCGTTCCCCCGCCGTCGCCGTCCCCGCCGTCCCCGTTGCCGTCGCCTGGTCCAGGGCAATAAAAAACCGGGCGGGACCATGAGTCCCGTCCGGTTTCGATGTCTGAACGATCCGTCCCGTTCTTACCGGGCCGGGGCCGCGTCCTTCTTGATGGAGGACTTGGTCTTCTCCCAGAGCAGGAGGACCGGGGAGGCCAGGAAGATGGAGGACATCGTGCCCACGGTGA
>JAISET010000138.1 GCA_031264015.1 Deltaproteobacteria bacterium
AACGGAAAGAACAAAAAACGGAAAAAACAACCCGCCGGGCCTGACTGTTGAAAGTCGGATCGGACATTGCCGGGCGGGAAAGCCTGATTGATCCGGAAGGAGAAAGCCGGCCCGCCCTGGCGACGAGGCAGGCGCGAGCGTAAGTGTAAGCGTAAGTTTAAACTTAAGCGCAAGCGCGACCGCGATGGTGATTGTGGCCGCGACCGTTATTTCGCAAGGTCGACGGAGTTGGTCCGGCAGGGCGAGGCCGGACGGAAAAAAGCGGCCGGCGGAAAAGCCGGCCCGGGGTTCTCGAGGACACTATTTTAATTAAAACTTTATATAATTAACATTATCGCGTCCGCGCCAGCTTCGTCCAAGCCGCGACGGCGGCGCGGCCCGACGCGGAAAACGGCTTAGAATAGGCGCTGAATAGGCGGGGGTCGCCGGACGACCCGGCCGCAAATTAAAGAGAACCCTGGAGTGTCAATGTTCAACAGATTTTTTATCAACGCCAGCCATAAGGAAAAGGCCGCCCTCCGCGCCACCCTGGATTTTTTGCTGGCCTGTTTGAGCCGCCTGCTCGAGCTCATGGCCGTCGTCCTGCTCTGCGCCGGTCTGGCCGACTGGCTGGCCGGCCTGTTTCCGGAGCCGGCCGGCCGGGTCCTGGGCCCCCTTCTCTCCATGCTGCCGGCCTGCCTGTTTCTCTCCGTCTGCCTGTGCGTCTTCCCTTTTTTAAGAGGCGAGCTGCGGGCCTCCTGCGGCCTGGACGCCAGGTCCGGGTGGGCGAGGCTCAGGGCCGCCTGGCCTTGTCTGCTGTCCGGGTTTTTCTATCTCTGGCTGGGCTCCTGGTGCCTGCTTCTGGTCATGCGCCTGCTGAACATCTATGTCTGGGCGGCGGTTCTGGCCGCGCTGGTCTGGGGCCTGGTGCTGGTCGTCCACTGGGCGGGGATTCTGACCGCCAGGACGGCCCTGCGGCCCATGGGGCGCGCCGAGATCCCCCAGGGGCTGGCCGCGGTCCTGCGCAACTGGGAGGCCCGGGACGGCGCCAAACGCCCCGGGCGCCTGCTGGTCTCCGAGAGGGCCACCTCCGGGGTGGGCGGGCCCTTCTATCTGGGCGACGACATCGTCGTCCCGCAAAAGGCCGTCTCCCTGCTGCCCGCCGACGGCCTCAAGGCCGGGATCGTCATGGCCATCGTCGCCCAGATGCTCAAGCTCAGCCGAAATTATCTCATCCTGCGCCTGGGCGCCCTGACCATGGCCGTCCCCGCCTCCATGATGCTCCTCTACAGCCTGGGCCACGTCATGGGCTATCCTCTTCTGGTCCGCCCCGCCCACGTGGCCTTGGTCTGGCTGGGCTGCTGGCTGAGCTTCTCCGCCTGCGAGCTGGTCTTGAACATGGTCAGACGCCTCATCCACCACCGCCTCAACCTGGCCGCCGCCGCCATCCTGGGCCAGGCCAGGCCCGTCGTTTTGAACGTCGAGTCCATGGCCGACCTCAACCTGGTCCCCTGGAAGACCTCCCGGTGGGTCCGGGCCGTCTCCCGCCTTCCCTGCCCCGAGGAGCAGATGCGGGCCCTGGCCCAGAACATCGCCCAGCTGTCCGACGCCGGCAAGGTCGGGGACAGCCGGGACGTCGCCCGGGCGGCCGCGGGTTCCGACGGCGACGGCGGGCCCGCCGGCAAAGGTCCGGCCGGCCGCGGCGACAACGGTTCAACTAGTCCCGGCGACGGCGACGGCGGGTCCGACAGTCCCGGCGGCGACGGCGACGGCGGCCCGGGCGCCAAGTCGGCGGGCTCCGAGGCCGGCCCCGCCGCGACGGAAAGCCCGGCCCCCGCCCCCGAGGTGGGGGAGATCTCCCTGGGCTTCACCGAGTCTTTGGTCCTGGTCCCCGACAAGCTCCGGAACGCCGGGGGGAGCCGGACCGATCCGGCCCGGGCCCCCGGGAAAGGCAACGGCGGAGGCGGAGGCAACGGCGGCGGGGTCCTCGTCCCCCCGGACGACAAGGAGGGCGGCGGCGTCCACTAGGCCGGGGCGGGCGGCCCGGGGGCAAGATTTGGCCGGGGCCGCGGGGGCGCCTCCGGGGCGGGCCGACGGGGCGCCTCCCGGGGACGGCGGTTTTTTTTGAGGACATGGATGAAAATTACTTGACAAAGCGCTCCAGGGTTGTGTAAAAAGGGTAAAAATAACTGAAAATTTAATTTGACATTCTTTGGGATTTGCGATATACACTTTTGACGCCGCAAACGGTCCCCGGCGCCGGGGAAGGCGCCCGCCCGGTCCCGACGGGAAAAAACGGCCCGTCCGGCCAAACTTGACTTTTACTCTCGCCGTTCGTATAATTGCCTAAGTTTACCAAAGCCTGTCCGGCCGTCGTCCCCGCTTTGCTGGCCGGTCAGTCTTCAACTTAGCCTCCCAATATTCGCGGCTTTTCCCGGGTTCATCAAACACCAAGCCTAGTCATCATCACAAAATAAAAAGCTTTAAATTTTTGCCGACCCGGCCCGCGCCACTCCAAAGTTGGTCTCCAATCCTCCTTCACTGGAAATCGACTCTATTCCCTTTTTTTAACATATGGCTCGGGGGCCGCATACCTCTCTGACCTCTCTGAGTATAAGCGCTTCCAAAGTAGTAATTTACTCTTAGTTATTTCTAAAGCAATTAAGTTTTAGAGAAACAATCTGATTTCTCGGGAAGTCTGATCCTCTAAACTCCCCGGCCCCCCCTCCCGCCGCCCCGCGGCAGGACGCGTCGGTTTTCGACGCGGCCCCGCCGGCGGGCTCCGGGCCGCGCGCCTCGCCGATAGTTCCCGGGGATTTCATGTTGCCGAGCCGGCCAGTCCGTTTCCAATATAATTATCCGCCAGACTATTTTTTCCAGAATGTGGCATTGCTAAAAAGAATGCTCTGTCGTCTTGTATATCGTATAAATAGTTGCAAAATAGATAACAATGACTATTAAATGACTGTTAATAGGTATATAACATTCACAACACAATACAAAATATATAATTTCATGTATATGATCTTCATGAGCCCTCCAAGCTGCTTATCGTCATGATAATCAGATCATATTTTGTCGCCCCCCTTTTTCGGGGCGGCTTTTCCGCGTATCAGACTGGAAATTGATCCAGTCGCACATTTCTGACGGAAGTCAGCATTCTTTCCTGAGAGACCTTATGACTGAAAAGATGGATCTGTCCGAACTGAAGCAAATGAAGATCTCCGATCTGACGGGCATGGCCAAGGATTTTAAGATCGACAACGCCACCGGCTTGCGCAAGCAGGAGTTGATTTTTTCTCTTCTCCAGGCCCAGACCGAGCACAACGGCATGATCTTCGGGGGCGGCGTCCTGGAGACCCTGCCGGACGGGTTCGGCTTTCTGCGCGCGCCGGAGTCCAACTACCTCCCGGGCCCGGACGACATCTATGTCTCACCCAGCCAGATCAGGCGGTTCAACCTGCGGACCGGGGACACCGTCTCCGGCCAGATCAGGCCCCCGAAGGAAAGCGAGCGCTACTACGCCCTGCTCAAGGTGGAGCAGTGCAACTTCGAGGACCCCGAGGAGATCACCAGGGACAAGATCCTCTTCGACAACCTCACCCCCCTCTACCCCGACGAGAGAATCCGCCTGGAGACGGACACCCGCAATTTCTCCATGCGGATCATGGACATGATGACGCCCATCGGCAAGGGCCAGAGGGGCCTGATCGTCTCCCCCCCCAGGACCGGCAAGACCATCCTCCTGCAGAACATCGCCAACAGCATCACCCGCAACCACCCCGACGTCGCCCTGATCATGCTTCTGATCGACGAGCGGCCCGAGGAGGTCACCGACATGCAGCGCTCGGTGACGGGCGAGGTCATCAGCTCCACCTTCGACGAGCCGGCCACCAGGCACGTCCAGGTGGCCGACATGGTCATCGAGAAGGCCAAGCGCCTGGTCGAGCACAAGCGCGACGTGGTCATCCTGCTGGACTCCATCACCCGTCTCTCCAGGGCCTACAACACCGTCGTCCCCCCCTCCGGCAAGATCCTCTCCGGCGGCGTCGACTCCAACGCCCTGCACAGGCCCAAGCGCTTCTTCGGCGCCGCCAGAAACGTCGAGGAGGGGGGCTCGCTGACCATCATCGCCACCGCCCTGATCGACACCGGCAGCCGCATGGACGAGGTCATCTTCGAGGAGTTCAAGGGCACCGGCAACATGGAGATCCACCTCGACCGCAAGCTTAGCGACAAGAGGGTCTTCCCGGCCATGGACATCAACCGCAGCGGCACCCGCAAGGAGGACCTCCTCCTGACCGAGAAGGAGCTCAACCGCATCTGGATTTTGAGAAAACTCCTGAGCCCCCTGAACCCGGTGGACAGCATGGAGTTTTTGCTGGACAAGATGCGCGGCAGCAAGACCAACCAGGAGTTCCTGGACTCCATGAGCTCCTGACGGACGGGCCCCGCCCGGCCGGGGTCCTCCGGGGGGGCCGCGCCGTCCTCGCCCGACGGCGTCCGGCGCCCCGCTCCCGGCAGGGCGGGGAAAGCCGGGCGGACCCCTCGTCCTCGGGCCCGGGCTCCTGATTTCTCTTTGGTCCCGGCGGGCGGAAGTGGTACAATACCGGGGCTTTAAATCCGGCCGCGGGCCCGGGCCGGCCTTGGTTTTTTCCAGGGCGCCCCCGGGGGCGGGTCAGGGAAAGAGCCGAAGTAAACACCCGATGGACAACGACAACAAATTGGTCGCCTCCCCGGACCTGCCCATAGACATCCAGGTGAACCATAGGCTGGTGGACCTGGGGCGGCTGGTCAGCCTGCCCCCGACGACCTTCAGGCTCCTGAGCCTCCTGATGAGCGACAACACCAGCGCCAAGGAGCTCCAGGCGGTGATCGAGCAGGACCCCGGGCTGGCCGCCAAGGTCATCAGCCTCTCCAACAGCCCCGTCTACGCCGTCCGCGACCCCGTCTCCACCATCGACCGGGCCATCATCATCGTCGGCTTCAAGGAGCTGGAGATCCTGGCCCTGGGCATCGGGCTGACCGAGAACTTCGACTTGAAGAAGGTCCCCGGCGGCTTCGACGGCCGCAAAATCTGGCTGCACTGCCTGGCCGTCTCCTGGATCGCCAGGGAGCTGGCGCTGACCGTCAAGCCCCGGGAGGCCCGCCAGGCCAGCGAGGCCATGATCGGGGGCCTTTTGCACGAGCTGGGCACCATCATTTTGGTCTCCAAGTTCCCCGTCCATTTCCAGCAGCTGCTGGACCTGGTCAGCTCCGGCCGGGACTACCGCGAGGCCGAGACGACTTTGAGCCTGCGCCACGAGGCCATCGGCTACCAGCTCTCCCGCAACTGGGGCCTGCCCGAGGTCTTCCAGCAGATCATCCTCTACCACCACTTCCCCAAGGCCAGCAAAAGCTACGAGCGCCCCGTCTCCATCATCTCCCTGGCCGACAACCTGGCCCACCGTTCCGGCTACGGCCTGGGCCTGGAGGAGCGCCTGGAGATCGACCTGCCCTACGTCCTCAAGTGCCTCAACCTCACCGTCGACCAGCTGCAGACTTTCGTCAAGAACGTCATCGCCTCCATGGCCAGGATCCAGCCCCTCTGGGACATGGTCCTCAACGGCGAGTCCAAAAAGCCTGTCCCCAAGGGCAGCGGCCTGAGCTCGCTGTTGTCCTGAAGGCCGTCGTCACCGCGGCCGCCTCCTCCCATTCTTCTCCGTCGCCGCCGACGCGCGGCCCGTCCCCGGCCAAACTTTCCTCATTTTCCTCGTCCCCGCCTTTTTATTCATGGTCTTTGTCCTGGCTCGTCCATTTATTTGGCGCCCCCGGGCTTTGTCGTCCCCCCGGGCGGGGCCCCCGTCGTCGTCGGCCCGGAAGGCCGGCTCGGCCGACGGCGTCAGTCCGTCCGGTCGTCATTTTCCAGGGCCGGCCCGGCCCGGCGGGGGCGTCCGTCCGGCGCTGCGCGGGCCCGGCGCGGGACCGGGGCGGGCCCGGGGCGGGCCCGAGGCGCCCTCGGAACCCCCCGGGAATAAAGGGACGGCCGTTTTCGGCCCGGGGGGGCTTGCCGAAATGTCTGTTTTTGGTACAATGTTCAGGCCCGAGATGTTTTTTCGGGCTATTTAATGGGGGAAATTGGCGTCGGACGGGCAGACGGTCGCTGGACCCGGCCCCGCGGCGGGTCGAGAGGAAAGTCCGGGCTCCACAGGGCAAGGCGCTGGGTAATTACCAGCGGGGGTAACCTCGGGAAAGCGCAACAGAAAGCAGACCGCCGCCATTTTTGGCGGTAAGGGTGAAACGGTGAGGTAAGAGCTCACCGGCCGGCTGGGCGACCAGCCGGGCCAGGCAAGCCCCGCCAGGAGCAAGACAGAATAGGGAGACGCAGGCTGCCCGTCTAGTCTCCGGGTTTGTCGCTCGAGCGTCGGAGAGATCCGCCGCCTAGAGGTATGACCGTCAGCGGTCCGGGACCAGATGAGTCCGGGCCGTCACAGAACCCGGCTTATCGACCGTCCGACACCAGGATAAAACCGGACCGCCCTTCTGGGGACGGCCCGGACCCCTGTTAATTATCGGAAAACGTCACGACCGCCACGTTCGCCATGCCCGTCATGAGCGGTTCGTTTAGTTCGTCTCGTTCGTCAAATTCGTCATTTTCCTCCACTTTTCCTCACTTTAAAAAACAGTGTCACGCTGCTTTCGGGGA
>JAISET010000148.1 GCA_031264015.1 Deltaproteobacteria bacterium
CCGTCCCGCTTTCTTTTTCCTCGCCGCCTCCCGCCTTTCTTTTCCTTTCATATCCTTGCCGCCGTCCGAATGCCGCCGGCCGAGTGCCGCCGGAGGTCCCGGGCCTGGGGACGTCCGGCCAGGGGCTCCGTCGCGGGCCGGGGGAGGCCGCCGCGGGCGCCCGCCCCGCCTCCCGGCAACTTTTTTGGGCCCCGATTCGCCCCGTCTTTTTGAGTCTGGTGAAGACAGTTTTTAGATATCCTAAGATGAAAATTAGAAAAAATTTTCTTCCCGGCCGGCGGGAGATTTTTTTTGCCTCTTTATCCTGGCTTGGTGTTGTGCTAAACTATGTCGTCGCAGGGGGCGCCGTCAGGCGAGGCGTCGCGGCCGGCGTCGCCGGCCCTCCGACGGGTGCCCGCGGGCCCCTCGCCGCAGGCGTTTTCCTGGTTTCGATCGTCTTTTTTCCGATTTCAGGCCGACAAATTTTTTGTTTTTTCGCTTTTCGCGCCCTTTTTTCGGGGACCGCTTTTTCGGGTTTTGTCCGGCCCCCGGCGCGGGGAGGTACGTCATTTGATCGGATCGTCGCTGAGAGTGGGGGTCGTCCATCTGGACGTGGAGCACGGCAACGCCGCCCGCAACCGCGACCAGCTGGTCTGGCTGTGCCGCAGCGCCGCGGCCATGGGCGCCAAGATCATCTGCGCCCCCGAGATGTGCGTGTCCGGGTACGTCCACAACAGCCGCCGGGACATCGCCCCCCTCCTGGAGACGGCCGTCGGCAAGACCATGGAGACCGTCAGGGGCGTGGCCGTCGAGAGCCAGGCCTTCATCGCCGTGGGGCTGGCCGAGAAGGACGCCGTCACCGACGTCCCCTACAACTCCGCCTTCGTCATCGCCCCCACCGGCGAGACCGTCTGCCGCTACCGTAAAATCAACGCCGAGTCCCGCTGGGCCTCCCCCGGCGAGGCCGCCCAGAACAACGTCTTCCGGACCCCCTGGGGCGGCGTGGGGCTTTTGATCTGCTCGGACAGCTACCACTCCCTTCTGCCCCGGGTGACGGCGGTCAAGGGGGCGTCTTTGATCCTTCTGCCCTGCAACTGGCCCAAAAGCGACGACGGCTTCCCCTTGAGCCTCTGGCGGCTCCGGGCCATGGAGAACGGGGTCTGGCTTCTGGCCGTCAACCGGGGCGGCCGCGAGGAGACCATCGACTTCAGCAAGGCCAGAAGCTACCTGATCGAGCCCAACGGGACGGCCGCCAAGGGCTTCGCCAGCGGCGTCGAGGAGAGGGTCAGGGTCTACGACATCCCCCTGCGCATCGAGGGCCACGTGATCGACCTCAGGCAGGACAAGCTTTTGAAACGCCAGACCAACCAGTACCAGCGCGTCTACTCCAACATCTCCCGCGTCAAAAATCTGACGACCTACCTGGGCCTGCCCGGTCCCGGGGTGCTGGACGTCCACGCGCTGGCCCCCGGCGAGACCCGCAACCCCGCCGTCTACCTGGCCGAGGTCATCGAGACCTTCAAGCCGGGGAGCCTGGCCCTGCTGCCCCTCTACCGCTACACCGACGACGACCTCAAGTCCGTCAACGCCCTCTCCAAAAAGTCCGGGGTGGCCGTCCTGGGCATGCGCCTGGGCGCCCAGAGGCCGCAGTTTTTCTCCAGCAGGCTGACGGGCCGCCCCGTGGCCAGCGACATGGTCCTGCCCGTCTACGAGTGGGGGCCCGCCAGGATCATGCAGGCGGACCTGGAGTCTCTGTGGCATCCCGAGCTCGCCGTTTCCGCCGCCAAAAACGGCGTGGACCTGGTCGTCTGCTCGGCCATGTATTTAAACGGGGACGACAAGACCATGCTCACCCTGCGGCCCATCGACCAGGTGGCCGTGGCCGCCTCCTCGCCGTCCCTGGCCCTCGTCTCCCTCATCCCCCAGGGGCACGGGCCCGGCCGCGGCTCCGAGGCCCTCTCCGGGCACGTGGCCGCCTACCCCGTGGACACCGGCGAGACGCGCAAAAAAGACTTTCAGGAGCTGGTCGACTACCCGACCCTTTTCGGCAAGCCCCTGCTGGCCGGCGCCTGGTCCCCGAAAACGCACAGCTAGGCCGGCTCCCCGATCCCCGGACTCCCCGGGCGCGCCTCCCGTCTCCCCAAACCAGTCCTCAAACCCGTCCTCACGCCCGTCGTCGGAACCGCCGACGTCGGGCCGGCGTCGTTTCGGACCGATTTAAGCTGGTGAAGAATTCATATTTGAAATAATTTTGAGAAAATATTGATTTGTTCTTTTGAGGAAAAATTTTGGCTGACCGCGTCGCCGCCGCTTGTTTCGGACGACGACTGCCGCGGCCGCGGGGGGCGGGCGCGGCTGGCGGGCGGGAGAGGAAGACAGGCGGGGCGGGCGTTTTGGCAAAACTCTTCCGCGCGGCCTGGACGGGGCTCGGGGTGTCGCCCGGGGGACGAGCCGCGCGGATGCCGGCGAGGCCGCGGGGGGTGGCGCGGGCGGGCTACCGGCCGTCCTTGTCGCCGAGCCTTTTGTTGATCAGAAGCAGCGAGAAGTAGCCCTCGGGCTCCACGTAGTCGCGGTCCAGGCCGTCGACGATGCTCTCGCCATCCAGGGCCAGGTTGGAGCAGATGGCGGTCCGGCCGGCCAGGCCCATGGCCTTCAGGCGGTCCACGACGTCGGAGGTGCCGCGGTAGGGTTTTAAAATGACCAGGTTGTCGGCGGAGCGGCAGAGCTCCTCGAAGCCGCGGTCGACGGAGCCGCCCGTGACGGCCAGGCTCTCGGACCCCTGGACCAGCGGCCTGTTCAGGCGGGCGGCGGCCAGCTGGTAGGAGGTGATGCCGGGGACGCTCTCGACTTTGGCGTCGGGCTTGATGGCGAGCAGGTGGCTCAGGAGGTAGGCGTAGGTGCTGTAGGTCAGGCAGTCCCCCAGGGTCAGGAAGGCTGCGGACAGGCCCTTGTCCAGGGTGGCGGCCACCTGGCGGGCGTTGTCGCGCCAGGCCGCCTCCAGTTTGGCCGGGTCCTTGGTCATGGGGAAGACCAGCTTCTTGAGGCCGACTCCCGCCCTGAGGTAGGGGGAGGCGATGTTGCCGGCCAGGCTGTGCTCGTTGGTGGACGTCGAGGCCGTGTAGACCTCGTCCACCCCCCGCAATATCTCCACGGCCCTCACGGTGATGAGGCTGGGGTCTCCCGGCCCGACCCCTATGCCGTAGAGGGTTCCCGCAATGGCGTTGCCGCTCATTGGCGACCCCGCTTTCCGGCCGCGCTGGCTGACGCGCGGCCCGACGTTGTTTTGGCGCCGAATTCCGCCCCGCCGGCCGGGCGACCCGGGGCGGGACAGGGATTCGGCCGGCCGTTGGTGGGCATGGTCGGGGCCTCCGAAAGGAAAAAAATAGTGAAAAAGCCCAATTTACTTGAGAAAGTAAATTAAGGAGCGCTTGACGAGAGTTTTTTGGTTTAGTTGGAACAAGGCCGAGCGTCCGTCGCGGCGGAGGCGGTTCAAGTCGTCCCCAAACGGGCGGACAGAGGTGTTTTTGGTGGACGGAGACAGTTTGTCGAGCGGCGTGAGCCAGGGGGCGAGGAGGCGGCTCAAACTTTCCGGCCGGGCATAATCGGGCCATCTTATCACCGCGCCCCCGATAATTGAAGGGCCGGCCGGCCAAAAAACCGCCCGCGGCCCCCGATGTCGGCCAAGGTCTTGATATTTATATTAATCGGCCTCCGTCGGGGCAAAAAAAAATCGGAGCCGCCCGCTCCGGCCTGCCCGCCCCGGCCGCGGAAAACCGGGGGCCGGGGCGGGCCGCCGGGACGCGGGCCAGTCGCGGCGCGGGAAAGGGAGGCGGGGAAAGGGGGGCCCGCCGGGGTTCAGGAGCCGGGGGACGGGGGGCGGGGGACCTGGAACAAAGAAGGCGTCCGCCGCTTGTTCTCGAAGGCGCCCAGGTAGGCGAAGACCTCCTCCGGCCTCGAGAGGACGCCGTGTCGGCGGCAGCGGTCCTGAAAGATTTCCTCCAGTTTGGCGGCGTTCGGGCTGAGGCATTCGTAGCCCTGCCCGAACGTCCTCTCGTACAGGGGTCTCAGGCCCGGGAAAAAGTCGTCCAGCCGGTCGTAAAAATACTCCCGGTCGCCGTTTCTTAAAGTCAGCCCGAAACCGAAGTTCATGATCCCGACGACCCCGGCCTCGAAACAGTAGTCCAGTATGCCTTTCAGGTTTTCCGGCGTGTCGTTGATGAACGGGAGCGTCGGGCAGAGCCAGACCGCCGCGGGGACCCGGGCCTCCCGCATGGCCATGAGAACCTCGAACCGCCTGCGCGTGCCGGGGGCCAGGGGCTCGACGATCCCGCAGAGCTCCTCGTCATGGGTGGTCAGGGTCGTCTGGACCACGCATTTGGTTTTGGCGTTGATGGCCGCGATCAGGTCCAGGTCCCGCAAAATCAGGTCGGATTTGGTCAGTATCGAGACCCCGAAGCCGTGTTTGTCGATCTGCTCCAGACATCCCCTGGTCACTTCGAGCTCGCGCTCCAAGGGCAGGTAAGGGTCCGACATGGCCCCGGTGGAGACCATGCAGGGCGAGCGCCGACGTTTGAGCTGGGCGGCGAGGATGGCGACGGCGTCCCTTTTGACCTCCACGTCCTCAAAGTCGTGGTTGATCTGGTAGCAGTCGCTGCGGCTGTCGCAGTAGATGCAGCCGTGGGTGCAGCCCCTGTAGACGTTCATGCCGTTTTTGGCCGATAGTATCGTCTTGTAGTCGGCGTAGTGCATTCAGCGTCCCCGACCCTCCCTTCCCGCTTGTCTGGCCCTCCATTATACACCCTTAACCTGACCGCGCCGCGTCATGTTTAAATTTTTTTTTGAAGGCGTCGGCTTCCATCTTTCGGTGTTTGTGTCACGCGTCGGGAAAAAGAAAAAGAGGAGGAGGAGGAGGAGGAAAGAGAAAAGAAAAATAAAATCAAAAAGAAAAAGAAGACGGGAGGTGAAAAGGAAATAAAAAGAAGAGGGCGGGGGAAAAAGAAAAAAGAAGAGACAAGGGGAGAAGACAAGGAAAAGAAAGAATTGTCCCGGGCTGGAGTGGCGGGACATTCTCCGTAGTGACGAATAAAAAAAGCGAGAACGACATATGTTATAGCTTGTTTATAATTATTATAAGTTAAAATATAAAAATATTGAAATATTAAAATATAAAAATTCATGCTGTCGCACAGTCGGAAATGTTCAGCCCAGCGACAATTGCCGCGGCGTCCTTATTGTCGGGCCCGTATGACCGCCTGACATTGTTTTCCCGACGTCGTCCGGGATTCGGCCCGCCGTCAGGCGCTCTTGGACTCGCCGTCCGTCCGCCCCGCGCTCGGGGGCAGGTCGTCGATCAAAATCTCCATCCACCCGCCGCAGACCATGCCGTCCTCCTCGGCGGAGTCGGTCAGATCCACCCGCTCCAGGCACCACTTGCCGGTGCCGATGACGGAGCGGGCCACCCCCATGACGCCCGCCTCGGCGCAGCCCCCGCCGATGCTGCCGACGGAGCGGTTGTCGAAAAAGACGGCCATCTGCGCCCCGGACTTTCTGGGGGTGGAGCCCCTGGTCTCGACCACGGTGACCAGGGAGCAGCCCTCCCGCCGCTCCGAGGCCAGAAAGCGCAGCAGGTCCATGTCCGGGAAGGCCTCCACCGAGCCCCGGCCCTTGTCGCGCTCGGCCCGGCGGCGGGCCTGGACGATCTCGGCCAGAATGGAGACGGCTATCTCGGCCGGGGTCACCGCCCCGATGGAAAGCCCGATGGGGGAGCGGAGGGTCTCGAGCCTCTCGGGCGGGAAGCCCTCCCGGAGCATCTCCTTGCGGACGATGCCCACCCGCCTTTTGGAGCCGATCATGCCCTTGTAGAAGGGGTCGGTCCCGGCCAGGACGAACCTCAGGCAGTCCTCGTCGTGGCGGTGGCCCCTGGTGGCGATGACCACGTAGTCGCCCGCCCGCACCTTCAGATGCCGGCCCACGTCCAGAAAAGACTGGCAGACGGTCTCGCGGGCCTGGGGGAAGCGGGCGGGGGAGCAGAAGGCGGGCCGGTCGTCGTAGACCACCAGGTCGAAGTCCAGGGCCCGGGCCAGTGGGGCCACGGCCAGGGCGATGTGGCCGCCGCCGAAGACGACCAGCCTGGCCCTGGGGGTGAAATTTTCCACCACCAGGCTGTCCGGCTCCCGGCGCAGGATGAGGGAGTCCCGCGGCAGGGGGGAGGGCAGGCTCAGCTCCTCGGCCTCCCGGCCCGTCAGGAGATTTTTTTGGCTCCCGGAGCCTGCCAGGGTGGTCACTAAGGCGGCTTTCTCGCCCGCCAGCAGGGCGGAGTAGAGCCGTTTATATATCATTCCCATAATCTAGGCCTATAGATCTATAATTAAGGTAAATGTGCAAAATCTGAGAGTTGATTTTAGACTTCTAGATATTATATACTTGCCTTTGACGGAAAACAAGATTTTTTCCCGTGTCGGCATGCCTCCCGGCGTCTGTCCAGGCGCCCCGGAGCCCGTCCCCCGCCTCCTCCCGGCCCGTCTCGTCCGGGTCCTCGGGAGTTTAGGCCCGGCCCGCCGGAAGCCTCCGGCCCGGCCAGTTCTCTCAAGGCGATTCTAGACCGTCCGACGTTTGGCCGGGAAGTAGGGGACGCTACATTTTTCTTTTTTGTCCGGTCTATTTTCCGTTTTCGTTCGGTTTTTTCCGTTTTCGCCCGGTTTTTTTTCCGTCCTCGCTCGGTTTTTTTTCGTCCTCGTTTTTCTTCCTCCCTGTTTCCGTCGGCCTTTTGTCTTGGTTTTTTTCTTATTCTTGCTGCCCAAAGGAAGGCGGATGCTCGGCAAACCCAACATCGAGGTCATCATATTGGCGGCGGGGGACTCCTCGCGCTTCTCCCCGGGGCACAAGGCCCTGCCCGAGCCCGAGGGGGCCGGGCTTCTGGTCGAGCTTCTGGGGAGCCTGGCCCTGATCGGCTTCGAGAAGCCCCTGGTGGTGGCCGGCCCCAAGTTTCCTGAGGTGGGGAGGCTGGCCCGGGAGCTCGGGGCCCGGACGACCGTCAACCGGGAGCCGGACCGGGGCATGTTCTCGTCGGTGCTGACGGGTCTCTCCTGCGCGAGATACCGCTCGGCCGTCGCCTTTCTGCCGGTGGACGCCGGGCTGGTCAGCCCCGACTCGATCCTGAGCCTGGTTTCCTTCTGGTCGGAGTTCGGGCCGCAAAAAAACTCCCTGGCGGTCCTGCCGGCCCACGGGGGCAGGCTGGGGCACCCGCCGGTCCTGGGCGGCCATCTGGCGGCCAGGGTCAGGGCCTGGGGCGGCGGGGGGGGGCTCAGGGGCGCCCTGGCCTCACTGGCCGGGGCGGGCGGGGAGCGCGGCATGGTCCTGGAGGGCCTGCTGCCCCCCGGCGGGCCCGGGCGGGACTCGGCCCTTAGGTACCTGCCTCTGGACGACCCCATGACGCTGTGCGACGTGGACACCAGGGAGGACCTGGCCAGATTTCGGGAAATCAAAGAGGGCGGCCTCTTCGCCCCCGGGCCCACGCCCCAGAAGGCCCTGACGCTTCTGGCCCTCTGCGGCGCCCCCCACAAGCTGGACCACAGCCTGTCCGTGGCCGTGGGGGCGCTGAGGCTGGCCGTCGCCCTGGAGTCCGCCGGGGCGGGCGCGGGGGCGGCGGTCCTGGCCTTCGTCGGGGGGATTCTGCACGACCTCGACCACGGCAAGAGGCGGCACGCCAAGTTCGCCATGCGGCATCTGATGTCCCTGGGCTGGGAGGAGGCCGCCCTGGTGGTGGGGGAGCACACCAGTCTCGGGAACGGCTGCCGCCGGTATCTGGGCTGGCCCCTGTCGCCGTTCGCCCGGGAGCAGGACGGGGAGGACGACGGGCCCGAGGTCATGGCCGGCCCGGTCGCCCTGGCCTCCCTGTGCGTCCACATGGCCGACAAGTGCATCAAGGGGCCCAGGCTGGTGGACATGGACACCAGGTTCGCCCCCGAGAACCACAACGTCAGCTCCCCCGCCGGCCTGGTCATGCTCAGGCTGCGGCGGGCCGACTGCGAGGCCCTGGAGGGCTGGTTCGAGCGGCTTTTAGACAGGCCGGTCAGAGACGTTATCATGACTCCGGGCGGGCATCCGCTGGAGGATCTGGTCTACGGGGTCGCGGGGACTCCCGGGGGACCCAAAATACTGGTGACAAAATGATCGAAGTTCATTTGGTGCGGCACGGGGCCACCACGGCCCCCAAGGGGGTGATGATCGGCTCCCTGGACTATCCCCTGAGCCGGGAGGGCAGGCATCAGGCCCTCAACCTGGCGGCGGGCCTGGAGGGTCTGAAATTCAACATGGTGCTGACCAGCCCGCTGGCCAGGGCCCGGGAGACGGCGGAGCTCATCTGCGGCCCCGCGGAGCCCCGGGCGGTGGTGGTGGAGCAGTTCAGGGAGATCTCCCTGGGGCTCTGGGAGGGCCTGACCGGCGCCGAGGCCCGGGCCGCCGACCCCGACGTCTGGGACCGCCGGGGCCTGAACATGGCCGGCGTGGCGCCACCCGGGGGCGAGAGCTACGAGGACCTGGCGGGCCGGGTGCTGCCCGTCTTCGACCTGGCCATGAGGGAGCTGGACTCGGGCTCCTGCGTGCTTTTGGTGGCCCACCAGGCCGTCAACCGCGTCATCCTCTGCCGCGCCCAGAACCTGCCCCTGGACTCCTGCTGGAAGATCGAGCAGAAGCACTGCTCCGTCATCAAGGTCGACTATTACAACTGACCGGCGGGTAGGACGGCCGCGGTCGGAAGACGGGCCGGCCCTGTCTCAACTGTCGCGATTGTCGCGATTGTCGCTTGTCCCCCGGAGCGAGGCCGGGACGAGGCGGGGGTCTTGTTCCCGGCCCGCGGCCAGGGTCTGCTTGGCGCCGCCGGGGGCCGGGGAGGGGCCTTCGCGGGAGACTTTGACTTTGACTTGCAATTTAAGCCCCAGCTCCCGCCCGACCGCCTTTCTCACCAGCTCCGCCGTCGTTTTTCCGCCAGTCCCCCGCCCCGCCGTCTCCCGCCCCCCGTCCGCCGCCCCCTTTTTCTTCCCCGGGGCGGGGCCTCCCGCGCCGACTTGCAGGGTCAGTTCGGGAGCCGGGTCGGCCGAGTAGCGCGCCGAAAATCCGGTCAGGCCTTTTATCCGATAGAGCGCCGAGGCCAGGTCGGCCAGGCGCAGCGTCCCGCCGTCGGGCAGCGTCGCCTGGTCGCTCTTTCTTCCCAGGACGACCAGCCTGCTCAGCGCGCTCCCGCAGGGGCAGGGTCCGGCCGGGACCAGGCCCAGGTCCCCCGTGCGGTATCTGATCAGCGGCATGGCCTCCCGGGAGAGCGAGGTGAGGACGATCTCCCCCTCCCGTCCCGGCGGGAGCTGCCGCCCGTTCCCGTCGAGAATTTCCGCCAGCATGTCCCCGTCCCGCAGATGGGGCCCCGCGTGGCGCCCGCACTCCACCGCCCCGCCCAGCCCGAATTCGGCCAGGCCGTAGTGGACGAAGACCTCGACCCCCCACTCGGCTTGCAAGGCCCCCACCAGGCCCGGCGGGGCGCACTCCCCGCTCAAAAGGACGGATCGCAGGCCGGCCGGCCTGCGGATTGTCCTGGCGACGCGGACGAGCTGGGAGGGCAGGCCCACCAGGCAGCCCGTCCTGTTTTTCGCCAGCTCGGCGAGATACTTTTCCCTGTCCGCGCGCCCCGCCGGCAGAAAGCCCATGACCAGGCACGGCGTCGACCAGCGGCGCAGGGCCTCTGTCAGGAGCCCCCCCACCGACCCCGGGCGCGTCCCGGACATTAAAAGCGTCACGCCGTCCCGCCGGAGGCCCGGGACGAGCGGGGCCGGGTCGTCAATTGCCGGCGGTTCCCCCGGCGGGTTCCAGAGTCGGCCGGCGCCCGACGCCCGCGGCGGGGCCCCCAGGACGTTTAGCATGCCGAATTGAAAGAATTTGACGACGCTTTCCAGGTCGTTTTTGCTGGAGAAGATTCTCTTGCTCGGCCCCAGGCTTCCCGAGGTGGGCGCGCTGACCAGGCCCTCGACGGCGTCCTGGGGCACGGCCAGAAAAGACTCCGGCTTCGCGGCCAGCTCCTCCGGCGTCGTCAGGGGCAGCCCGTCGAGCGCCCGCATGACCGCCCCGGCGGCCCGCCCGGCGTCGGGGGCGGACTCGGCCAGCTTTTTAAGCCCGAGGCTCAGACGCGTCAGCCGGGGGCGCAGCGGGCGGTAGTGGAGGGATTCCCCGGCGGCCAGTTCGAATGTTTTGGCGAGCCCCGCGAGTCTGATCATGGCCAGCTTGAGCGCGGGGTCCCCGCCCGCGCCGGGGCGGGGGCCTCGTCCGGACGGACTGTTCAGACCGTAGACATAGTCCAGATAATTTCTTATTTCGGACATTTCGGGTTTTTATCCTTGCCCGGCCGGGCCGGCCCCGGTCGGGCGGGGGCCGGCGGATTATCTTTTGCCCGCCGTGACGTTTCCTCGCGGCCGCTTCGACCACGCCGTCGTTCGCGCAAAAAACGCCGCGGGCGCCGGTCGTCAAAAAAACCGGCCCGGCCGCGTCTTTTCCGGGAAATTTAAACGCTGCCGGGCCGGGGAACGCGGCCGCGCTCAAGACGGCGGGCGCGGCGTTTCTTTAGCGGTACAGGGCGCGGCCGTCGGCCGAGGTCAGGTTCATGGCGCAGAAGGGCACGAAGCGGTCGGGCGGGCTGAAGACGTGGACGCAGCAGCCCCTGAGCCTGGCCAGGTCCGCCGTCCAGACGTCCTGGAAGGCCATGGCGGTCAGGCTGAAGGACTCCCTGGCCGCCTTGTCGAGAAACTCGTCGAAGGCGTCGGGGGCCTTTTTGGCCATGGGGATCAAAGGCGTCGGTCCGGGCGCGCCGGGGTTTTCCCGTCCCGGTTCCGCCCCCTGTCCGACCCCGCCGGGGGACCAGCTGCGCAGGATGATGTCCACCGCCCTGTCGCGGCCGGCGGCGGTCTCCCCCGGGTCCGAGGGGACCTGGGTGGTCTTGGGAGGGGCGCCGGGGGAGCAGCAGCAAGCGGACTCCCCGCCGCCGGGCCTGGGGACCAGCGTCCCGTCGGGGAGCCTGCGGAACCTCAGATGAAACGAGCATCTCTCGTGCTCGCAGCCGGGCGGGAAGGCCCGCCCCATGTCCAGGCCGGGCGTCTGGGCGCAGAGCCCCCTTAGAAGCTCCGGGAGGGTGAGTCGTCTTTCGGCCCCGCCGAGACTGTTGCGGCCGGAGGTGGTCATGGGCTGGAAATGCAGCCCCCGGACCATGGGCCTGGCCACCCCGAACCTGACCAGCCCGCCCAGCTCCATGTCGTTGACGCCCCTGGCCACGGTGGGCACCAAAACCGCTGGGAGCCCGGCGCGCTCGAGGTTGTCGACGGCCCGGATTTTTTCCTTTTTGAGCGCGCGGCCCCTGAGGATTTTCAGGGTCTCGTCGTCAAGCGAGTCGAACTGCAGGAACACCCAGCCTAGGCCCGCCTCTTTGAGCCTGACGGCAAGGTCCGGGTCCGCGGCCAGGCGCAGGCCGTTGGTGTTCAGCTGGACGGCCGGAAACAGTTTGGCGGCGGCCCGCACCAGGTCGGTCAGACGCGGGTGCAGGGTCGGCTCGCCCCCGGAGATCTGCAGGACGACGCTCCCGGCCCGCTTCCTGACGAACTCCAGCGAATTGATAAATTTGTCTATGTCCCCGTGGGGCTTGTCCCCCGCGCCGGAGGAGGCGAAGCAGACGGGGCAGCCCAGGTCGCAGCGGTCGGTGATCTCCAACAAAATCGTGCAGGGCAGCTGGGCGTGCTCCGGACACAGGCCGCAGTCGAACGGGCAGCCCCGGTCATGCGGAAAGCCGGCCAAGACCCCTTTGGCGGGATGTTTGGGACGGCGCCAGACCGCGAAGTCAGGCTCCCCCCGCCAGACCGCCTCGGAAAACAGCCCGTGCTCGGGGCAGGTCCTGACCAGCAGGACCTCCTCCCCCCGGCGCTCGAACGCGGCGGGCAGCACTCTCAGGCAGACGGGGCAGAGGCTTTCCGTCCCGCCCAAATCCGTCCCGCCCAGGCCGGTTCCGGACAGATCCGTCGCGCCCGCGTCCGTCCCCGTCATGCCAGGTCCCTCCCCTCCGAGGGGTCGATCCCGTGCTCGACCAACAGGGCCATGGCCTTGGCGTAGGTCCTGGCGACCAGGTCGGCGCAGGCGGGGGCGGGGGCGGAGGTCGCGACGTCCAGCCTGGTCCCCGTCGACTCGAAGACGGCCGCGCAGGTGGGCGGGATCCTCCCTTGCATGGGGTCCTCCAGAAACCATTTGACCAGGGCGGCGGGCGGGATTTTCCCGCCGAGGGCCGGGGTCTCGAAGTCGAGCCCCTTGCCCAGATGCAGCCCCAGCAGGCACAGGCCTCCCGTCAGGGCCCCGCAGACGGACCCGAAGCTCGCCCCCATGGCCATCGGGGCCATGGCCCTGACCAAGTCGGGGTTTTCCCGGCCCATGACCCTCAGCCCCAGGACGAGCACTATCTGGGCGCAGCTGTAGCCGCTGCCGGCCAGGGCCATCACCTCCATCCCGGTTTCGTCAAGCATATGTCCTCTCCCACGAAAACGCCAGCGAC
>JAISET010000205.1 GCA_031264015.1 Deltaproteobacteria bacterium
TTTTGACTATAATTTGCTCCAAGGCCCTTTTTGCGGCCGCGGAGGCATGCTCATTTTTTCCTCTCACCTTTAACTCAAAGAGCATATTTTGATCCTTGTATCTGACATCCAGATCACACCGGCCATGGCTTGTATGCCTTTCCGAAGAAACAATGCAACCGGCAGTTTCCAAGCACATCTGAATTAAATTCCTATAGTGGAACTCGGCATAGTTTGCCGGATCAGTCACAACTTGGATGGAACATAGTTCGGTTGAGGAAGATTTTATTATGCTGTCTCCCTCATCACCTGTTATTTTCGTTAAGCCATCGGGAGACTTAGAATTGACGAGGGCTTTGTCATAGCGTTCGTAGTTAAGTGACGACAGTCGGCGTTGTATTGTATTAATTACTTGTGGTATATTCATGGAATTCAAGCAATCTTTCAGATTTACAATGTCTTCACTGAAAAAATCATCATCACCATTATTAGATAATATGGATAAAAACAATCGGGAAATTGACTCTCGAACTTCCTGATTCGACCAGACAGTATTATAGTTTCCGTCTGGCATCAGACGTAAACTTAAATAGCCGGCCTGATAGAGAAACCCTATCGGGGTGGTTTGGCCGATTTCTCCGGGAGACTTAATAAAACTCCTGGATAGTTTCGAATTCTCAAAGCTCTCCGGGGTGCGGTTCCAATACTTAATTCTGTCTCTAATCAATTTGTCCGAGCCGGATTGCACCCAAAACTGTTCAAAATTTTTTACGGTTTGCTGGAAAAAAAGAAGAGTGGAATAGGGATTATAAAGCCGAGTCTCCCCGTCAAAGGAGAACCCGTCATAGTATTCTCTGATTTTGTCAGTCAGCTGCCGGTCGGTCATTCCCAGCTCTTTGGCGGCCGCCTCGATATGCGGGGCGAAGTTGGAGGCGAGCTCCTCATGGGTGAAACCGACTATGGCCCCGAACTTCGGCTCCAAAGAAATATCATTTAAGTTGTTCAGAACGGAGAAGACGCTCGTCCTGGAAAATTTGGTCACCCCGGTGATAAAGGTGAAATGGAGTTTTTTCTCCATACCCTTAACAACTTGATAAAACTCTTGGAAAAAACCTCGGAAGGACTCAATCATGTCATCGTTTTTATTCTGATTATTTCTCTGCGAGAGCTTAATTATCGGGGCGTCATATTCGTCGATCAGGACGACGACCTGCCGGGAGGCGGCTTTATTAAGATCAGAAATTAGACGTTGAAAGATACCGGAAGGACTTTTCCCCGTCAGAGGAATTTCATAACTTGAGGCAATCTCACCCAATTGCACAACAAGGCTTTCTTGAAGAGAGTCAGGGGTTTGCGTGGACAACAGGCTCATGTCCAGGCGAATGACCGGTCTTGGGGTAAAATCAGCGGAATTTAGGTATTCCTCGGCTTTAAGACCGACAAAGAGGTCTTTCCGGCCTGAGAAAAAAGCCTCCAGGGTCGAAATGGTGAGTGATTTACCAAACCTCCTGGGTCGGGCAAGGAAGATAATCTTCCCGTGTTCGCGCAGCATAGGAAGATAGGCTGTTTTATCCACATAAAGTTTTTTGGTGTTTCTGATCTCTTCAAACTCTTGCAAGCCTGATTCTATCTTTGGTAGCATCTCGATCATACCGTCTCCTTTAGCTTTGATAGTTGAAATAATGACGAGTGAGGCTGACTTGATTCATTTATAAAATCATTTAATTTTTTTATACCATATTTCAGAGGGCTTGCCAAGTGTTCCGCGCTTTAAACAATCCGGGACGAAAGCGTAAAATAATCAACGGAAAAGTTTCCTTCCGATCCAATTATGGTATTTTTTCAACTTTCAGAGACAAACCGCTATTTTGCCCCCCGGCGGTTCGGGACTTAAACCCGACCGCCGCTTCCAATTGCGCCGGCGCGAACTTTTTTGCCGGGCCGTTCTTTTTGGAGAATCCAAGCGGCGACGCCGGCCGGGGAGCCCGGCGAAGATTTTTTCCGCCCCCCGGCCGATTTGTCCGCAAGCCGTCCCCCTCCCCCTTTTTCCCCGCCTTCGGGCCCCTCAGGAGGCCCCGTAGACGCAGCCGCACCACCTCTGACGGTACAGTCCCAACCTTTTGGAGAGCTCCAGGCCCTCTTTCCAGCCCCGGCGAAAATCCTCGTAATAAAACTCCACCCCGTGCTCCGAGGCGGCCTTCTCCCCGGCCTCCCTGATCAGCTCGTGGCGCTGGCGCCTGCTGTAGAGCAGGGTGGTGGTGAAGGCGGGGAGGCCCTTCTCGACGGCGGCGCGCGCGGCCATGTCCAGGCGGGTCTCGTAGCAGGCCCGGCACCTTTGCGGCTCCGTCGGATCCAGGGCGGCGGCGGCCAGAAAGCGCCCGGGATTATACGGCGGCGAGAAGTCCACCCGCAGGGGCCGCGGGATCCCCGGGACCAGCGAGGGCATCTGCTGGGCCAGGAAGGCCACGGCGTCCCTCCGGCGGACGAACTCCTCGGCCGGCTGGATGTTGGGATTGTAGAACCAGGGGAGCAAATCGGCCCCGGGCTCCCGCCCCAAAATTTGCGTCAGGGGATAGACGGCGCAGGGGGCGCAGCAGACGTGGACTAATAGAGAGAGCATGGGGCTCCTAAAGAAAAGCCCGGCCGGCTTCGCGGACGGGCAAAATGGCGGGCGGACCGACGTTGTTTCAGACCCTGTCAGGAGGGTGATTTTTTCACGGGCCGAAAGAGTCTCCATCCAACAGTCTTTATGGAAGAGTTTTCACTCAGGAATCTTCGCTCGAGAGTCCCCGCCCAAGAGTCCCCCCCCAAGAGTCCCCGCCCAAGAGTCCCCGCCCGGGGATATTTCTCGCAAGCCGCCCTCCGTCCCGCTCAAACCAGGCGGTAGGTGAAGACTATCTTGCAGCCGCGCCCGGGGCTGGACTCGGCCCGCACGGAGCCCAGGTGCCGCGAGACCAGGGCCATGACGGAAGTGAGGGACAGTCCCACGCCCACCTGGCCCTTGGTGGAGAAGAGCGGCTCGAAGGCGTGGCGCAGGACCCGCTCGTCCATGCCGCGGCCGTTGTCGACCACGGCCACGGTCAGAAACTCCCCGTCCCTCTGGGCCCGGACGATGATCCGGGGCTCCGGGGTCTGGGCCGCGGCCTCGACGGCGTTTTTCAGCAGGGCCTCCAAAATGGTCAGAAGATCCTCGTGGACCACCCTCTGCGGGGGCAGGGTCCGGCACTCGTTGATGAATATCAAATTCTCGAGCACCCGGGGGCCGACGGAGAAACTCTCGGGGGGCCCGTTTGAAAGGGCGTCCCTGACCGCCTGCCAGGCCTCGTCGGCCACGGAGGAGACCAGGACGGTCCGCTCGTCCTCCTGGCTGCCCTGGCTCCCGAGCCTGCTCAAGTTTTCCAGCAGGGCCATGGCGGAGCCGAGGCTGGCCAGGCCGTCGGAGAGATACTCGCGCCTTTTCTCGTCGGTCTGGGCGGGGTTGCCGAAGTCGATCAGACGCAGGGACCCCGAGACGGCGGACAAAATATTCCGGAAGTTGTGGTCCAGCCAGCCGGCCAGCTCGGCCTGGGCGGAGATGCGGGTCTGCAGCAAACCGGCGGCCGCCTCGGCCTGCCTGGCGTCCCGGCGGGCCAGAACGCCGGCCGCCATGGCCGGCAGATCCTGGAAATAGGTGCGGCCCTTGACCACGTAGTCGAAGGCGCCCAGGCTCATGGCCTGCCGGGCCAGGTCCTCGTTTCCCAGCCCCGTGGTCATGACCACCAGGGCGCCGGGGGAGAGTTTAAGCAGGGCCGCAAGAAGCTTCAGGCCGTCCCCGCCGGTCAGAAAATAATTGATCAGCACAAGGTCCGGGCGGCGCTCCTGGAACATGGCCAGGGCCTCGGTCTGGCTGGTGGTCACGACGGTCTGGTGGCCCGCCGCCTCAAGGGTGGCGGAGACGTAGTCCCCCGTGGTCTTGTTCCGCTCCACTATCAGTATAACAGCCACTTCAGATCCTTGTCGGACTCTTGGGGTTCACCCCCTTTCGGCCCCGGCGGGACTTGCCCCCGCCCCCGCCGCCCGAACCGCCCGCGCCGCCGCCGGACGACGCGCTCTTTCGCGCCCGGGCCTCGCGCCTGGCCTCGGCGAGGGCGGCGAGAACGAAAACGAGGATGCCCGCGACGATGCCCGCGTCGGCAATGTTGAAGGCCGGCCAGTGCCTGTCCCCCAGGTGGAAGTCCAGAAAATCCACCACGGCGCCGAAGCGCAGCCTGTCGTGGACGTTCCCCAAGGCGCCCCCGAAGACGGCCCCCAGGGCGGCCAGAGACGCCCGGTCCCCGGGCCCGGTCTGCCGGTAGAACCAGGCCAGCGGGACCAGGGCCAAAGACGTCAGCAGGGCCATCTTCAGACCCTGGCCGGGCCCGTCGCCCGAGAGGAAGCTGAAGGCCGCCCCGCTGTTGTGGCCGAGAACCAAGTTGAAAAAGCCCGTCACCCGGAGCTCGTCGCCGACGGCCAGTCCGGCCGAGGCCCAGGCCTTGGTCGCCAGGTCCAGAACCAGGACGACCGCGGCGGGGACGAGGCAATAGAGTATTTTGGCGGCGTTCCGGGAAAGAGGCAAGGGGCGGGGACTCCTTTTTTCAAGCCGTCCCCCCGGCCGGGCGCCGACGACGACGCCGGGGGAGGAAATGGTCGCGGGCGGGGGCCGGGGCCGGGGCCGGGGCCGGGGGCCCGAACGGGCGCGGCCGGTCGGACCGCCGGCCGCGGCCTAGTTGATCGAGGTGATGTCGCACAGGCTGGCGAGCTTGGGCTCCAGGATCTCCAGGATGGGCAGGAAGTCGGTCTTTCTCAGGCCCAGCATCTCCCAGGCGGCCATGGAGACGGGGGGCACCAGGAGGTCCCCGGCGTTCCCGAAGCCCTTGGCCCTGACGATGATGTCGGCCACGTGGACGATGGCCGTGCACTCGGGCTTGAGGACGGCCTTCTCGGGGCGGTGGTGGAGGCGCATGGGCTCGGCCAGGCTCTCCGGCAGGTTCCAGTGCTCGGCCAGCCACTGGCCCAGCTCGCTGTGGTCGTAGTCGAGGACCTCGTGCTCGGCCTCGTAGAAGAGGACGCCGCCGGAGGCCACCCGGGCCGCGACCTGGCGCATCTCCTCGGGCAGGTTCAAAGCCAGGACCACCTTGCCCAAATCGTGCAGGAGGCCCGCGACCAGGATCTCCTCGGCGTCGTCGCGGCCCAAAAGAGTGGCCACGGCCCCCGAGGCGGCCGCGCAGCCGATGGAGTGCTCCCAGAGGCCCGCCATGCTCTTTTGGATCATGTCGAAGACGCTCGAGGTCAGGACCAGGCCCTTGACCACCTCGAAGCCCAGGATGACCAGGGCCTGGGAGATGGAGCTGATCTTTCGCGACATGCCGAAGAAGGCGCTGTTGGCCATGCGCAGGACCTTGGCCGAGAGGACCTGGTCCTGGGAGATGAGCCTGCCCACCTCGGAGGCGCTGGTCTCGGGGTTCTCGACCATCCTGGAAATCTTGGCCACGATGCCGGGCACCGTGGGCAGGTTCTTGATGCGGCGGATGTCCCGCCTGACCTGGGTTCTGTCCTGCATGGGTGGCTGCCTGTCGGTCATTTTGCCGCCCCGGGCGCCCCGGGGGACTTGCCGCCCGACGGGGCCGCCGGGGACTCGGCGGGGGTTGTCTCCGGGGCCGCCGCCGAACCCGGGAGGCCCGTCTCGCCCTCGGCCGGGTCGGCCATCAGGGCCAGGGTCTCGTCGCGGGACTTCTCGGCCAGGTAGAGCATGGTCTTTTTCAGGGCGATAAGGACCGAGCCCTCGTCGATTCTGACAAACCTGGCCTCCAGATCCTCCGAGAAGCGCCGGAACTCCTCCTCGACCTCGGCGGCCGACCTGGTCTCCTCCTCCTCGATGACGACGGTGTCGATGTTCATGCGGCCGAGCATCCGCAAAAGTCCCTCGGTGATCTCGGAGCCCTGGCCGGCCAGAAGGACGCCGTCGTGGCGGGTCAGCTTCTCGGCCAGGATCTGGCCTGGCTGGGCCTTGTCGATGGGGATGCGCTTCACTTCTCTCCTCGTCCGCGGACGGCGGCTTGGTCGGTAAAAGAACTGTTTGAAGGCCCGGGGGGCAAAAAAAAACGGGGAGACCGCGGCCGGACAAATGAAAAACCGTCGCCGACTCCCGCGTCCTTTTCCAAACCCTTCGACACTATTAGTTACCGTTCGGTTCTATGTCTAACTTTGTTTACCTTTTAGAAACTTCCGTTCACTTTCAATGACCGCCGCCGCCCTCGTCCCCGCGATCCGCCGCTAATCTCGCCCGGACGCGGGACAAACGACGGAAATCAGGGCGGGAACGCCTAGCTCTGGGTTCGACAAAGGGGGCGCCGGCCGTCAAAAAAACAAAACCGAGCCGAAACTGCCGGCCGGTTGGCCGGCCCGGCCATAAAAATGAAGATTCAATAAGTACGAATCAGCATGCTCCGGGCAGATATTAGAGAAACAATTGCAAAAAAATCTACTATTATCAAATTTTTCGACGATATTAGCACCACAGTCATCCAATGCGCCCGCCGGAAAATTCCGCCCGGCGGCCCGGCCCACTGGATTTTTCCCGGCCGAGCTAGTACAATATCTTCCGTCGGGACTAGAAACAACACCCGCCGCGGCCCGGTCCCGCCGACATTATACCATGGCCGGCGTCTTCCGGCCTCCCCCGCGGGGGCGGGCCCCTCCCCCGTCCGCGCCGGAGTTTTTTCAAGGCTCGCACCAAGGCCTTTTCAGAGCACAGCCTCGGACTCCGACCGCTTCAAAACTGACGGGGCGCTTGAGGCAATTGTACTGTAGTCACCGTGTAATGTCCAGATTTTCACCCCGCCGCCAGGCCGGCCGGGGCGTCCGCGGGGGTGCGGGCCCGGCCCCCGCGCCAGGCGCCGCGGACGCCGCCCCCCGCCATATAAAGAAAGACGACCGCCATCATGGAACTGACCTGCGAGGAATGCGGAGCACCCGTTCCCAGCGACACCTGCGAGAAGTGTAAAAAACCGGCCCCCCTCTGGGCCAAGTTCTGCCCCCACTGCGGCGGCGAGCTGACCGCCAGAAAAGCGGCCCAATCGAAAAAGAAGTCCGGCCGCAGGCTCTGCTCCGACGAGAGCTGCATCGGCATCATCGGGGCCGACGGGGTCTGCACGGACTGCGGCAAGCGGCCCGCGGCCTAGCCCGTTTTCCCGCCCCGCCCCGGCCGGCTGTCCCGGGGCGTCGGCGGCCGAGTTTGTTTTTTATTGTCTCGGGCCTCGCGCGGGCTTGCGGGATTATTACTTTGACACCCAGTTATGACTAACAGCCGGTCGCGGGCGCCCTCTCCCGCGGCCACCAGCCACCGGGAGACGTCATGCCCCCCCTACTTGTCATCGGCGCGGTCCTTTTTCTGGGAGGACTGGCCCTTCTAGTGACCTGGTTCGAGTACGTCTGGATGGTTCTCAAGGTCTTCCTGACCTTCGGGCTCCTGGGCGCCGGGGGTCTGCTGGCCTACTTCGGCTGGGAGGAGCGCAAGGACCGCCAGAACGCCTTCCTGGACTTCTCCTCGCCAGCCGAGGCCAGCCGGTACCAGTCCGAGGCCAGGGCCTACCAGGAGAAGCTCAACCAGCTCCAGGAGGGACGGGAGCCCGGGGAGGACGCCAAACTCGAGCAGGACCCCGGAGCCGAGGCCGAGCCGGCCGGGGCGGCCGCCGACGTGACCCTGGTCCAGGCCCCCGAGGCCGGGGCCGGAACCGGGACTCAGGAAAGCGGGACAGACGCCGAGACGGCCGGGGAGACCAAGACGGTCTGACCGGGGACCGGGGCGGACGGGCCCGGGACGGGCCCGGCGCTTACCCCATGCGGGCGCGCCCCATGCCGGACGCCGAATCCCGGGCGCGGGCGCGGAGGCGGCACCCGGACGAAAGACTTTGGACGAACGGCCCTTGGGGAAAGGCCCTTAGCGAAAAGTCCTTGAGGAAAAGCCCTTGGGGAAAAGCGCCGGGCAGGCTGCTTTTGCCCGGCCAAACAGTTTTTGACTTCTCATGAGATACTATTCATTGCTCGAAGCTTAAATAAAAGACTAATTTGACTTCCGGCGAATTTTTATCAGACTTAAATTTTATTTTTTCTTTTTTGACATCTATTCCTACATCTTGGCCGGACGAACGTGTTTTCAGCTCTCCAAAGACCAATGAAGTAGCGTCAGACCTCTTATCAACGAGCACTTCGGACCCGGCGCCCTGGGAAAATTCCCCTCTCGCCAGGGAGGGAGACGCACAGTGAGCGCCTTTAAGGAATATTCCAAGGAACCCTACGAGATTCTGAGGCAAATTTTGGTGGAGAAGTTCTGCATTCTGGCCCCCAAGCCCGGCCGCTATTCCATGGGCCTCAACTGGATGCATCTGATCCGCTACGACAATACCGTGGACTACGTCTCCTCGGTCATGAAGCCGGCCCTGATCCTGCTGTTCAACGCCAATAGCGAGAACATCTTCGGCAACTGGAACGTCACCTCCAAGCAGGGCGACTTCGCCGTCGTCGGCATCCAGGTGCCCCTTATCACCCACATCATGGGCTCGCCGGAAAATCCCTACCTGGTGCTGCTGATCCACCTGAACATGGGCCTGGTGGCCGAGCTGTGCAACATGCTGCCCCCGGCCAAATACACCAGGGACAACTACGAGCAGTGCATCTCCTACGGCAAGATCGACGCCGAGCTGATGGGCTACCTGATCAAGCTGTTCGACGACCTGAACGTCCGGGAGAACGACGGGAGGCTGGTGCCCCCGGTTTTGCTGGACATTTACGCCCGCATCCTGCAGACGCCCCAAGGGGCGCTTTTGAGGCGCATGTCCACCCTGCAAAGCTACGTGCCCGACGTCAACAAGTCCATCCAGTGGCTGACCGAGGAGTACAACAAGGAGTTCTGCGTGGAGAACCTGGCCGAGATAGCCAACATGCCCCCCACCACCTTCCACCGCTACTTCAAGGCCATCACCTCGCTGAGCCCCATGCAGTACCTCAAGGCCATCAGGATCTTCGAGGCCAGGCGCAAGATGCTCTTCTGCGGCAAGAACGCCCTGGAGGCCAGCCAGGAAGTGGGCTACGTCAGCCCCTCCCACTTCAACCGGGAGTACAAGCGCATCTTCATGCAGCCGCCGCGCCGGGACATCTCCAACACCCTGTACAACAAGCCGCCGATGTTCCAGCCCTTCGACCTGAGCTTCCGTCCCGAGGACTCCTTCCGGCCCGCGGACTTCGGCCCGCCGCCGTTCTGACGACCGCCGGGACCGCGGCCGCCCGGCTGTTTGTCTCTTTGAGGGCTCCCCATGCCGAAAATGACTCTCCTGGCTATTCTGGTCGCCGCCTTGGTCCTGCTCCCCGCCGTCCGCCGCGCCGCGGCCTGGCAGCTGCAGAACCTCTCCGACGAGACCAGGGTTTTCGACGAGCACCACAAGGGCCAGTACTCGCCCTACTCCAAGACGGCCCGGCCGGGCGGCTGGCTGAGCTTCACCAACCAGAAGGACATCGTCGTGGTCGACCGAAAAACCGGCCAGCAGGTCAACAACCCCAACTTCAAAATGATGGTCGTCAAAAAGGAGGGCTCGCTGCAGTTCCGCTAAAAGCCGCCCTCCCCCGTCAAAATCCGCCCCTCCCCCGCCGCCTGCCAGCCAGCCAGCCAGCCAGCCGGGCGCCCCGGGCCCCTTCGTGCTGGCCGGCCGAGCGGCCTCCTCCAGACCAGCCTTGTTTCCGGCCTTGAAAGAAATGTTTCCGCCTTCCTCCACGGGACTTCCGCCTATTTTTGAGGAAGTTTCGGCCGGCGTCCCTTTTTCCCCGGCTTAAATATAATTAAATGTCAAATATGGCGGCTTTCCGGCGGCGGTTCAAACCGGCCGGAAGACTGCCAAGGTCAGCGCGGGCGGATCGATAGGGCAAAAAAATACTTGACAATTTCGTAAATTTAGAGTGTCATAAAAAATTCAACGGCAAATTTTATGGAAGGTTTAAGCCCCGGCTCAGCCCCGCCGCCAACCTCGATTCCCCACCCACCCGGCCGGCCCGAGGGAGGCGGCAAAAAAAAGCGCGCGAAATTAGTCTCTGGAAATGAACTTGGCGACGGGAAGCCAGAAAGCCAGAAAGCCGGGAAGCCGGGAAGCCGGGAAGCATGGTTTGGCGACATTGATGCTTCCTTTTCATTTTGGAGGTTAGATTTGACCGGATAGCGACAGCAAGACAGACACTTCTTGATCGTATTTTGCGCGGGGCCCCCGCCCGCCCTGACAATCACCCGGGGAGGTGTTCGGATGTTGGTGCCGCTGACGTTGATTATCTTTTCCGGCCTCGTCGCCTTCGGGGCCGACCGTCTGCTCGAGCCCGATTCCGATTCCGCGATCGGGAGCTTGAAATCCTGCCTGAGAAAAGTCGGCATTCTGGAGGAGGACATCGGCTCGGTGGTCTTTCTTCTGGCCCCCGGGCCTCCGACGGGCGGCCGCGACGCCGCGACGCGCCCGTTTTTCCATCGGACCCCGGAAGCCGGCCTTGATCTTCCGGCCGGTTCGGGCTATGCTGGGCCATCTTTTTAGTATTATCCGCCGCGCCAGCCATGCCCGCCGCGACCCGACGTCTAATAAATCGGGGGGGGAGGCGCGGGGTCGTCGCCGGAAGAGGGATGTCATTGTTCAAAAGAGTCTCGTATTGGATCGTCAACGCCCGCTACCACGCCTGCGCGCAGAGCCTGCTGCCGGCGGTGCTGGCCGTCTGTCTGGCCGCTGGCGTCGAGGGCTTCTCGCCTGTTCTGGGGGCCGCGGCCGTTTTGGGGGTGGTTCTGACCCACTTGGGGGTCAACCTTCTGGACGACTACTTCGACTTCCGGCGCGGCCACACCGGCTGCAGGGACGTCATGGCCAGGGGCGGCATGAGGGCCAGGATCGCCAAATGCCCGTACCTGACCGACGGGAAGTCCACCACCGGCGATCTGTTCGCGGCCTCGTGCGTCTTTTGTTTTTTAGGCCTGGTCTGCGCCGCCGTCATCTGGTCCCGCCGGGGGACGCCGGTGGTCTGGTTCGCCCTGGCCACCGCCCTGACGGGCCTCGAGTATTCCGGCTGGCCCGCCAGGCTCAGCTACCGGGGCCTGGGGGAGATCGTCATCGGCCTGGTCTTCGGGCCGCTGTTGATGAACGGGGTCTACCTGGCCGCCTGCGGGAGGTTCGCCCCCTCGGTCCTCCTGGTCTCCATTCCCGTGGGCCTCCTGGTCATGAACATCGTCTACGCCCACGCCATCATGGACGTGGAGCCGGACAAAAAGGTCGGCAAGGCCACCCTGGCGGTGCTCGCGGGCTCGAATCGGGCGAGACTAGCCATCCTGGCCTTCCTGCTGGCCGTCCCCTACCTGCTGGTCTCCCTCTCGGTGGCCCTGGGCTGGTCCCCGAAGACGTTTCTGCTGGTCTTTCTGACCCTGCCCATGGCCGCGGCCCTGTACGGGCTGATGGCCCGGTTCGCCTCCGACCCGGCCAAAGCGCCGGCCCGCCGCTTCTGGATGGGCCCGATGAACCGCTGGAAGGTCGTCCAGGCCAACGGCATCGAGTGGTTCATGGTCAGGTGGTACCTGGCCAGGAACCTGCTCCTGTTCTTCTGCCTCTCCATCATCGTCGCCAGGGCGTTCTCGCTGGGCGGATAAGCGACAAGAGAGATTTTCAGGCGTGAAAAATGAAAAAATTCTTCCATCTGGCGGGCTGGTTTTTGAAAGCGCGGTTTCTGGGGCGCCAGGCCCCGCTGCAGACGGTCCTGTTTATCAACGACGAGTGCGACCTGGCCTGCCTGCACTGCAACATCCACAACAAGAAAAACCCCAGGACCAAGAGCTACCAAACCATCAGGGAGGAGCTCGAGTACTCCCACGCGCTGGGCTCGCGCTTCGTCGACTTCGAGGGCGGCGAGCCGTTTCTCTGGCGGGAGGGCGACAGGCGCTTCGACGACCTGGTGGGCCTGGCCAGGGAGGTCGGCTTCTACTCGGCCACCGTGACCACCAACGCCCAGAGGCCCTTCCCCGGCTGCAAGGCCGACTCCGTCTGGGTGAGCCTGGACGGGCTGGGCGGGCACCACGACCGGGTCCGCGGCCGCGGGGCCTTCGAGAGGCTGGTCAAGAACGTCGAGACCTGCGGGCACCCCAGGGTCTCGGCCAACATGGTCGTCAACAGCCTCAACTATCCCTCCGTCGCCGAGACCATCGAGTTCGTGGCCAAAAACCCCTTTTTAAAGTCCATATCCATCAATTTCCACACCCCCTTCGCCGGGACGGAGAAGCTGTTTCTGGACTGGCCCGCCCGCCGGGAGGTCATCGACCTGGTCATAGGCCTCAAAAAAAAGGGCCGCCCCGTCATGAACTCCGTCTCGGGCCTGAAGCTCATGAAAGGGACGGAATATGTCAAACGCTGCTGGGTGACCAACTTCATCATGCCCGACGGCACCAGGCTCCCCGAATGCCAGGGGCGCGTCTCCCAGGTCTGCGACCGCTGCGGCTTCTGCATGGCGGGCGAGATGAACTCCGTCTTCTCTTTCAAGCCCGACACCATCCTGGCGGGCCTCGGCCTGCGGGTCGGCTCGTAGTCGTCCTCGAAAATCACCCCCGCCAAACAACTAGCCCCCGGGGCCGGCCCGACTCGCCCCCGCCAAAACGAACCCCCGACATCGACCCCCCCAAACGACAAAACCCGCCCGGAGGACCCGGCGGGCGGGCCCTCCGGGCGGGTCCGACGGAGCGGGCCCTCCGGGCGGGTCCGGCGGAGCGGCCCAGGGGGCTTGGACTTAAATTCCTTCCCAGCCCGGACAGCGTCCAAAGACGACCTAAATGTCGACCAGGGACTTGCTCTTGTCGGCGTTGATGTTGTTCTCGCCGATAAAGTCCTCGTAGCTCGCCAGAACCTCCCTCGACCGCGCCGGATCCCTCCCGTGCAGCTCGTTGACCAAAGAGTGCAGAAAGACCATCACCCCGGCGTAGGGGTCGATGTGGGAAATGTACTTCATGGGCACGATGAAAGAGAGGTCGGAAATGGCGATCAAAGGGGAGACCTGGGAGTCGGTCAGCGAGATGATCCTGACCCCCTTCTCGGCCATGGTCCTCAAAATCTTCAGGGTGTCGTTGGGGTACCTGGCGGTGCTGACGGCCAGCGCGGCGTCGCGGGGGCCGGCGTCCAGGGAGGCCGAGAAGGTGCCGACGTCAACCGAGCCCAGAAGATCCACCCCCGGCCGCACGGAGCGCAGGAAATAGGCGGCGTAGGCGGCCGGGACATAGTTGTAGTGGGTGCCCACCACGAAGATGGTCCGCGCCTTGTGGAGGATGTCGGCCGCCTCGGAGAAGTCCTCCTCGGAGATGGTGGCCACCAGCTCGTCGATGATGCTCTTCTCCATGGTGGCAACTTTGTTGAGAATGTGCTTGTTGTTCTGGACAAAGTTGTACCTCGGCAGCGAGATGATGTTCTTGGCGTACTCCTGGAGCGCCTGCTTGAGTTCCGAGAAACCCTTCATCTGCAGGGCGTGGGCCAGCCTGGTGACCGTGGCCTCGCTGACGCGCGACGACTTGGCCAGGGTCATGGAGTTCAAAAAGGCCGCCGTCTTGTGGTTGTCGATGATATACGAGGCCAGACGGCCCAGGGTGGGCGTCAGGGTGTCGTAAATTTTCTTCAAATCTTCGATGACGTTGCTCACGATAATCCCCCCGGCCTGTAATATCGCGGCCGGACACAAACTGGGGCCGCCAGTTTCGACATCATGTCAAATCCGCTCCGGAAGGCCAAGAAACTTGGCCTGTCCGGGGCGGCCCTCTTCCGGGCCGCACAAACTTCCCGGGTCTAGGTTGGGCCTGCGCCCCGGGTCCGGAACATCCCGGATTATACGGCCTGGTCGAGAGAACTGCAAAGGAAAAACAGAAACTTGTCCTCCCAAACCCCGGGGGACGTTTCCCGAACCGACGTCAAGCGGTCGCTCCCCCTCCGGCCGCCGACTCCGCGGCCGGACAGCCGGGCGTCTGGTCGGACAGGATCACTGGTAGCGGATCCTGGGGTTGAGGTAGGCGTAGAGGACGTCCGCCAGCATGTTGGAGAGGCAGAAGATGGCGGTCATCAATAGCGTCGTCGCCTGGATGAGCGGCAGGTCGCGCCTCTGGATGGCGAACAGCAGCAGCCTCCCCAGGCCCGGGTAGCTGAACAAAGACTCGGTGACCACCAGCCCGCCCATCAGCCAGCCGATGCTGATGGCGGCCACGGTGACGGTGGGCATCAGGGCGTTTCTAAGGACGTGGCGGAAGAGGACCTGCCGGGGGCTCAGGCCCTTCAAGTAGGCCGTGCGCACGTAGTCCGAATACAGGGCCTCCACCGTGCTGGCCCTGGTCATGCGGGTGATGTAGGCCAGGGAGACCAGGGCGGCCGTCACCGCCGGCAGGATTAGTTTGGGGAGCATCCGGTACAGGCCGTCCGAGGGCGAGATGCTGGAGCTGGGCGGCAGCCAGTTGAGCTCCAGGGAGAAGACGGCGATCAAAATGACCCCCGTGACAAACTCCGGCAGCCCGATCAGCGACAGCGACCCCACCGAGATGACGTGGTCGACGGGCTTGTTGCGCCGGAGGGCCGCCCAGAGACCCAGCAAAATGCCCCCGGGGACATAAATTATGAAGGCGAGGGCGCCCAGGATGGCGGAGTTCTTGAGGCGCCCCCAGACCAGCGGGGCCACGGGGGAGTTGTTGGTGGACAGAGACAGCCCCCAGTCCCCCTGGACGAAGTTGAAGAGCCATTTGAGGTACTGGACGACCACGGGCTCGTTGAGGCCCAGTTCCTCCCTTAGGGCCGCCACCGCCTCGGGCCTGGCGAAGCGCCCCAGGATCAGCTGGGCCACGTCGCCGGGCAGGATCTGGGTGGCGAAAAAGATGACCATGGAGGAAAGCAGCAGGGTCAGAAGCACGAAGCCCAGACGTTTCAGACAATATTTGAGCATCTCGTCCTCCCCTCAGCCCGTCCGGTGGTAGGGGCTCGACTGGACCGCGGACAGTTCCTCGAGCGGGATGTGGCAGAAAATGACGGCGTCGGAGCCGGGTAGACGTCTCGCGGGCGGGGAGACGTCCGAGCACTCGGGCCCCCGGACGCGCGGGCAGCGGCTGTGGAAGGCGCAGCCCGCCACCACGCTCGAGGGGCTGGGCACCGACCCCTCCAGCCGGACGCTGACCTGCTCGGCGTCGGGGTCGGGGTTGGGGACGGCGGAGAGCAAGGCCTCGGTGTAGGGGTGGAAGGGGGGTTTGAAGACGGCCTCGGACTTGCCGAACTCCACCACCCGGCCCAGGTACATGACGGCGATCAAGTCGGAGATGTGGTGCACGGCGGCCAGGTCGTGGGAGATGAACAGGTACGAGGGCTGGTTTTTGACCTGCAGCTCCAGCAATAAGTTGACCAGGGTCGCCTGCACGGAGACGTCCAGGGCGGAGAGCGGCTCGTCCAGGAGGATGACGTCGGGCTCGGCGGCGAAGGCCCTGGCGATGCCCACCCTCTGCAATTCGCCTCCGGAGAGCTCCCCGGGCAGACGGTTGTAGTAGGCCGACGGCAGGTTGACGGACTCCAGGATCTCCAGGATCTTCTCCCGGCGTCCGGCCCTGCTCAAGTCGGAGAAAATCTTCAGGGGCCGCTCGATGCATTTGGCCACCGTCTGGTTGGGGTTCAGCGAGGCGTCGGGGTTCTGAAAGACCATCTGGATCCGGCGCAGAAGCGAGCGGGGCCTCCCGCCCACCGAGGCCGGCAAGCCTTGCGAGTCCAAGGCCACCTCGCCCGAGGTGGGCTCCAGAAGCCCGGTGATGGATCGCAGCAGCGTCGTCTTCCCGCAGCCGCTCTCCCCCACCACCCCCAGGGTGCAGCCCTTGGGGACGGAGAGGGTGACCGAATTGAGGGCTTTGATAAGACTTTTGCCGGCCCCCCGCCGCAGGGCGCCCCTGACGGGGGCGTAATGCTTGGAGAGCTTGTCGACCGACAACGACACGGGCGTCCCCTCGGGGGCGGGGTAGGACTTGCCTTTCCTGATCTCCCGCTCCATCTCCTCGGCCAGCCGCCAGCGGTGGCAGGCGGTCAGATGACCGGGGGCCGTCTCCTCCATTTCAATCGCCCGCAGGCGGCACTCGTCGACGGCCATGAAGCAGCGGGGGCTGAAGACGCAGCCCCGGGGCAGCTCCCTGAGCGACGGGATCATGCCGTCGATGCCCCTCAGGGACTTTTTGCGGCCCTCCTCCTCGAACTTGGGGATGCTGTTCAACAGGCTCAGCGTGTACGGATGCCTCGGCGCCCGGAAGATCTCGGCCGCGGGGCCGCTCTCCATGAGCTCGCCCGCGTACATGACCCCGATGGAGTCGCAGATCCTGGCCACCACGGCCAGGTCGTGGGTGATGTAAAAGACGGCCGAGTCGTAGTCCTTTTTCAACGAGGCCACCAGGTCCAGCACCACCGCCTGGGTGGTCACGTCCAGGGCCGTGGTCGGCTCGTCCATGACCAGCAGGGAGGGTGTGTTCAACAGCGCCATGGTGATGACGCAGCGCTGGAGCATGCCCCCGGAGAGCTGGTGCGGGTACAAGCCGGCCACGTACTCCGGGTCGGGCATGGAGACGCGGCCCATGGTCTCCACGGCCTTGCGGAAGCTGGCCTTTTTGTCCAGGCCCTGGTGGATCTGGGCCGACTCGGCGATCTGCCTGCCTATTTTAATGGAGGGGTTCAGGGCCAAGGACGGGTTCTGGTAGACCATGCCGATGTGGCGGCCCCAGAGCTTGCTCATCTGGGCCCGCCCCAGGGTTGTGATGTCCCGGCCCATGAAGTTTATGGAGCCGCCGGTGACGCGCCCGTTGGCCGCCAGGTAGCGGATGGAGCCCAAGGCCAGGGTGGATTTCCCGCTCCCCGACTCCCCCACCAGCCCGAAGCTCTCGCGGCGCCTGACGCCCAGGCTGACCCCGCGCACGGATTTGACGTAGCCGCTCTCGGTCTCGTAGCCGATGGAGAGCTTGTCGATCCTGATGATGGTCTCCCGCTCCCCGGGCTTCCCGCCTAGACCGGCGGCCCCGTCTCCCCCGGCCCTCGCGCCGGTCCCGCCGCCCGTCCCCTCCCCGATGTCGGTCATGTTGGCGCGGTCCGTCATGGCTCACCTCTTGCCCGTAGACGGCTGGAGCATGTTGCGAATCCCGTCGCTAAACAGGCTGGTCGAGACCACCAGCACGGCGATGGACGCGGCCGGGCACAACAGGACCCAGGGGGCGTAGGTCAGAAAGCCCCTGGCCTCGTTGATCTGCATGCCCCAGTCGGGGGACGGCGGCTGGACCCCCAGGCCCAGAAAGCCCAGGGAGGCGACCAGGAAGATGGAGTAGGAAAAGCGCATGGACATCTCGACGAAGACCGGCGGCAGGGTGTTGGGCATGATCTCGACAAAAATTATGTAGGGGGCGCTCTCGCCCCTGATCCTGGCCGCCTCCACGTAGGCCAGGTTCTTGATTTCCAAAGTGAGGCTCCTGACCACCCTGGCCATGATGGGGGTGTACAAGATGGAGATGATCATGACCAGGTTCAGGGTCGAGGGGCCGGAGAGGGAGATGAAGACCAGGGCCAGCAACAGCGACGGCAGGCTCATGACCCCGTCGCAGACCCGCATGGCCAGCTCGTCGAAGAGGCCCCCGTAATAGCCCGCGGCCAGCCCCAGGATCAGCCCGAAAAAGGCCGCGGCCATGGTGCCCGCGCCCCCCAGAAAGAAGACGCTTCTGGTCCCGACGATGATGCGGCTGAAGACGTCGCGCCCGAACTGGTCGGTGCCGCAGAAATGCTCGTAGCTGGGCCCCTCCAGGCGGTCGGCGATGGCCTGGGCGTCGAAGGGATAGGGGGCCACCTTGTCGCCTATGAGCGCCATCAGGAAAAAGAAGAGGAAAAAAATCGCCCCGAACAAGGCCAGAGGGTTGCTGACGAACCTCCGGTAGAGAATCTTCTTTTTGGACGCTGACAACTTCGGGGGCGAGTCGCTCATGGTCGTATCTCCCGGCGCGCCCCGGCGGGGGCCGCTGTCTGGCGACGATTATGGCGAGGGTCGGGGCGGGGAAATCGACGCGGGCGTCAAGCCGCGAGCCATAAACCACAAAACTCAAAAATAAATAAAATATGAGACCGCGAAACCGCGATGCTAAAAAACTATGAAAGTAAGAAAATATGAAAATATGAAAACGCGGGTAAAAAAATAGATTCCGACAACAGGCCCAGGCCGGCGGCAAAAAACAAACCAGAGAAAAATCAAAAAGGTTGGGAAATCGCGACGGCAAAAATAAAGTCGGAACAGTCGAAAAAAAGTCTTGAAATGTCGGACGGTCCCGCCGCCGCCTTTGCGCGACGGCGGGACCGTCCCGACAAGCTCGTCTCGCCGGCCGCGCGGGCCGGCCAGGCCGGGGGGTTTCAACGCCCCGCCCGGACGGTCTTATTTGGCGAAATAGGCCTCCCAGAACCTGGTGGTGATCCAGGCGTAGCCCAGGGTCAGGTTCTCGACGTTGGTCCTGGTGGCGGCGGTGGCCTTCTGGACGTAGACGGTGATGGCGGGGCCGCGCTCGATGAAGATTTCCTGGGATTTCTTGTAGAGCTCGATCCTCTTGCCCTTGTCCATCTCCTGGTTGATCTGGGCGACCAGGGCGTCAAACTCGGGGTCGGACCAGTGGGCGCCGTTCCACATGGCCCCGGTGACGTAGGCCAGGTTGTAGTAGGTGACCGGGGTGCCCCTGGTGCCCCAGGGCCCGATGCCGAAGTCGCACTCCAGCCAGTTGTCCGGGGCGTCGCTGTAGTACTGGTCGCTGGGGATGAGGTTAATGTCCACTTTGACGCCGATCTGGGCCATCTGCTGGGCCCAGACGGTGGCGATCTGCGAGTTCTGGGCCCAGGTGGGCACCATGAAGCGCAGGTCGAAGCCGTCGGGATAGCCGGCCTCGGCCAATAAAGCCTTGGCCTTGGCGGGGTCGTAGACGGGCTTCTGGTCCAGGTAATACTCCTTGTAGGGCGGGCCCACCGGGGTGGTGTTGCCGGCCGCGGCCAGACCGGGGCGCACGGCGGCGATGATGTCGTCATGGTTGGTCCCGAGCTTCAGGGCCTGGCGGACGCGCGGGTCCTTGGCCAGCCGGTCGCCGTCGACCCTCATGTGTATGACCATCTGCTCGTTCTCGTCGCCCAGGACCAGCTTGGTGTTGGGGTCGGCCTCCAGAGCGCCGACCACCTCGATGGGGATCATGCCGACGAAGTCGAGGTCCCCGCCCCGCAACGCCTCCACCTGGCCGGGGATGTCGGGCGAGAAGACGAAGTGGACCTCGTCAAAGTTGCCCAGGGGCGAGCCGTCGGCCGCCAGGCGGTTGAAGTGGGGGTTTTTGACCAGGACGACCCGGTCCTCTGGATAGTAGTCCCTGATGTAGTAGGCCCCGGAGCTCATGTGCTTCTCGGCCGGGTTCCGGGTGCCGTCGGGGATGATCCCGGCGTGGTACTCGCCGCAGTCCACCGGGAACTCGGGGTTGGTCTCCTTGAGGACGAAGACCACCGTCTGGTCGTCCGCGGCGGAGACGGTGTCGATGTTGGCGTAGAGGGCCACCGAGGGGGTGCCCACGGCCGGGTCCCTGAGCCGGTTGAAGGTCCAGACGACGTCCTTGGCCGTGACGGGGCTGCCGTCCCAGAATTTTGGGTCGTCGCGCAATTTAAAGGTCCAGGTCTTGCCGTCGGCGGACTCCCAGCTCGCGGCCAGCCCCGGGACGGGGTTGTAGACGGCGTCGATGTCCACCAGGTGCTCGTAGGCCTGGGAGATGATGAGAATGTCGGGCGGGTTGGTGATGAAGCCCGGGTCCAGGTTGGTGGACGCCTCGATGCCGACGCGGAAGACGCCTCCCGGCGACGGAGCGGCCCAGGCGGCCTGGGAGCAGACCGCCAGCGCGGCCAGGGCGGCGAGAATAAGCAGCCGTTTCATGATAGTTGCCTCCGTGGAAGAAAGAAAAATGACGGCGGCCGGACCAGGACCCGGTCCCCCCCGACGCCTCCGGCTGACCGAAAGTCGGGGATCCTCGAATATGCGGCCCCCCCCGGGGCTCTCCAAAATCGGGGGGACCGGCCCGTCCGGCCGGGAGCTCTCGCGAGCGGAAACGCGTTTTTTTTTCTAGGCGCCGCGCCCCTCGGGCGGGCGGCGGGCCGGTTTGGATGACCTGCCGATATATAGCCGCGGGGGGCGCGCCCCGCGGGACGAACGAACGGAAGGGATCAGGCCCGCGGGCCCGGGCGGCGGGCCCGACAAAAACAGGGGGCCCCCGGCCGGGCCCGACCAAAAAGCCGGCCTCAGCGGACCAGGTACCCCCCGTCGACGGCCAGCACGTGCCCGCTGACGTAGTCGGAGGCCCGGCCGGCCAGAAAGACCAAAGTGCCCATCAGGTCCAGGCGCTCCCCCCAGCGGCCGGCGGGGATGTGGTCCAGGACCCGCTGGTTGGTGGCGGGGTCGGCCCGGGTGACGGCCGTGATGGCCGTGGCGAAATAGCCGGGGGCCAGGCCGTTGACCTGGATGTTATGCCGGGAAAGCTCGTCGGCGTAGGACTTGGTCAGCCCGGCCAGGCCGTGCTTGGTGGCGGCATAGGCCGGGGAGCGCAGTCCCCCCAGAAAGGAAAACATGGAGCAGATGTTGATCATCTTGCCGCTTTTTTGCGGGACCATGACCTTGGCGGCCTCGTGGCTCATCTCGAAGGCGGCGTTGAGGTTGACGTCCATCATGGCCCGCCATTTCTCCCGCCCGAACTCCAGCACGGTGTCCTCCAGGCAGATGCCCGCGCAGTTGACCAGGATGTCCAGCCGCCCCAGGGTCTCCACGCAGGTTCTGACGGCCTGGGCGGGCACCCCCTCCCGCGTGATGTCGGCCTTGAGAAAACCGCAGCGGACCCCCTCCTTTTCCAGCAGCTCCCTGGTCTCGCCCCTCTCCTCGACCACGGAGGGGATGAAGACCGAGCTTCCGGCCTTGGCCAGGGCCAGCGAGAAGGCCTGCCCCAGCCCGGAGTTGCCCCCCGTGACGATGGCGGCGCGCCCCTTCAGGGAAAAATAGTCCATGGAGAAATCGCCTATGTTCATTCGCTCACCTTTTAATTGTTTCAAGACATGAATTTTATGGACT